>NZ_JBITRU010000046.1:0-44961 GCF_044540255.1 Streptomyces sp. NPDC086080 | reverse complement strand
CGGCAGGCGCTGCACGCCCTCGAACCCGTGCCCCACACCACCATCAGCCCCCGGCGAGAAATCGGACCTCCGAAACATCAGCCGGTGGATCCGGGTTCAGTAGCCGGGCCCGGGAGTCGTTGCTGCGGGGCTTCCCGTCTCTGCGAACGGACACCCTGAACTCGTTGACGACCGCCGTCATGTCCGCGAAACCCAGTCCGGCTGGGTCGGAACCAGCACGCCGGGTAGCGAGGGCCCGAGAGGCGATCGTGCAGGCCAGGAGCCGGTCACGAAGGGCCGAGGACCCCGGACTCGTCGTGCGAGCCCAGTGCATCGCTACTTCCCTTAGCCATGGCTGGAGGATGGGGGTGAAGTCGATCTCGCCCTCACGCACGCGGAACCCGGTCCGCGTGCGCGCCGGTAGAGGGGTATCCAGCGCCCGCAGGTCCCACACCGGTTTGGTGGTCTCGTCGATACCGCGGTACGCGTCGAGGCCCCTGGTGATGTCCCGCTTGACCTCCTTGATCAGAGACTGAGTCGCCGTGCATGTGGTGTCGGAGGGGCCAGGCGTGGCGCCAACCGCGAGAGCCACAGAGGGAATGCCGGCGAACAGCTTGACGATCTTCCTGACCTGAGTCGGACGGAGAACCTGGCCCCGCGCGTCCCTCTTCTGGAGGGCGTAAAGCAGTTCCAGGCGCGTCGTCTCCTCAAGAGGGACGAGGCTGAACTCGTTCTGGAGGAGGAACGGCACCCGGGTCTTGGTCCACCTGGCCAGGTCCTCGCTGCTGTCCCGGCCGCTCTCGCGGGCGCACGCCGCCCACAAGTTGCGGTGCGCATAGCAGAGGTGCGTCGGAAGGCTCTCCTCGCTTCGGCACCCTCGGACCGCGCACAGAGGCAGCCCGGGGAACGGCTCTTGTGCGGTTGCCCATGCCTCACGCTCAGCCGCGTAACGGCTGATCCTGGCATCGTGGCCGTAAGTCCTGCGTACATGGCTGCGCCAGACCGAGTAGTGGCTGTGGCAGAGCTGCCCTTTGATCCCGTCACGTCCGCAAGCGGGGACGACGCATCGCTCAGGCCTGGCGTGGAACCTCCGGTTGCGTCGCGGGACAAAGGTCTGGTCGAACTCTGTTTCCGTCAGTTTGGACGCGCGGTAATCGATGTTGCAGCTTCCGCAGTACGTCGGCCCCTCGGTCGGGGAGTCGCAGAGAGGATGACGGCAGCGTCGAGATCCAGTGAGCGGGTTGTCCGGGTCTCCGACGAACAGCAGATCGTGAGGATTCCATTCACCGGGCCTCCAGCACATGTCGATGGCGTGCTGAAGCCAGGTGTTCCAGGACCGGAGCAGGTGATCATCAGTCGGCAGAGCCGCGACGCCTACGTTCCTCGCCGACTTGGCCCTGTCATTCACCGCTGTGCGGCCCTTCGCATCTCCGAGACCGCCGTCACAGCGTCCCGCTTTTCCTGGTCGCTGGCGTGCAGGTAGATCTCCATCGACTGCTCGCTGACATGCCCGAGCAGGTCCTGCACCACATGACGCTGCTTGCCCTGGCGAATCCACCGCGTCGCGGCCGAGTGCCGGAACATGTGCGGCCGTGTGGCGAAGCCCGCCCGTTTGGCAAGCCGCGCGAACAGGTCGTGCGTGGCTTGGTACTTCATCGGCGAACCCAAAGGCCCACGGAACAGGTTGACGAATGTCATGTCGCAGGACGCGGCCTCGGGCACGGCCTCCCGTTCCCACTGGTAGTCGGCGTAGAGACCGACCAGGCTGTCGCTGACCGGGACCGACCGAGGCTGCCGCGACTTGGCCAGGGCTCCGTTGGAGTTCTGGCGACGGCGCACATGGATGTGAGGACCGACCGTGCGGCACCCGAGCGTCGCCGAGTTCGACAGCAGATGCATGTCCTCCCGTCGCAGACCCAGGGCTTCCCCGATGCGCACACCTGTTTCTGCCAGGAGCGTCACCAGGAACCGGTCGCGAGAGTGGCATGTGAGGTCGATGATGCGGAGGATCTGCTCGTCGGTCAGGTACTCGTAGCCGGAGATGGCGACTTTGAACTTCAGCTTCCGTGCACGCACAGTGCGGTACTGATCGTCCTCACCGGCGTTGTAACCGGTCGGCATGTGGTGGAGGAGCCTCGGCTCGGTCAGCAGAGCGATCAAGTCTGCGGCGACCCACCCGTGCAGGGAGCAGTGCCTGAGGAACTGGCATGTGGTGGTCATGATCGCGTTCGCGGTCTTCTTGCTGCGGTGCCGGGGCTCGGCGAGCACCCTCTGACTCCGGGCCGGCAGGGGTTCGTCAACCAGCCAATGCAGGAACTGAGCAAGCTGAACGACGGTGGGTGCCGCCCAACAGATACCGAACTCCGCACAGTAGGACAGGTACAGCGCCACCCGACCCGCGTAGCTGCGCAGGGTATTGACGGATGCGTCTTCCTGGGAGGCCAGCGCGGTCAGGTACGAAGTCGCCTCAGGGTGGATCTCGTAGTCCTTGCTGATGACGATCCACGTCATTGCCCCGTCGGAGGGCCTGATGGCCTTCTCGGCCCGGTAGGCGCGGGGCTTGGAAGAGGGTCTGGCTGACGTCACTGAAGTCCCCCAAGATAGTTGTCTGTCACGTAGAGAACGCGCAAACGTCACTTAGGTAACTGAACTTCAGGACTTACTAGAGATAACACGTGGGACGACGTCCGGTCCGAACTGTGCGATGTCGCCGTCACCGCACTGGTGGCGCTGCGCACGCTCACCCCCGACGCCCGCGAGGTCCTCACCCGCCACCTGGACGGGCTCACCCGCCGCTCACTCGGCGGGTAGCGCCGGCCCGGCGGGAGTGCGCGGGTCCGGGGCCGAGGACCCCCGCGGTCCCGTGCGGCCGGCTGTCCGCTCCGGCCCGCGGGAACCCGGCGGCCGCGCTCCGCGGGGCGCGGTCGCGCCGGTCACCGCGGCACCGCGGCACCGCGGCACCGCGGCACCGGGCTCACCGGTACCCCACAAACGTCCGGCGGGCCCGCCCGGCGCCCCGGGATCAGTCCCGGCGCCGGGCGTCGTCCAGGTAGTGCAGCACGGCGGCGACGCGGCGGTCCGTGCGGTCGGTGGGTGCCAGATCGAGCTTGGCGAAGATGTTGCGGATGTGTTTGTGCACGGCACCGTCGGAGACGACGAGCCGTTCGGCGATGGCCGTGTTGCCCAGTCCCTCGGCCATCAGGGCCAGCACGTCCCGCTCACGAGGGCTGAGCCGCTGCAGCCGGGCGTCGGGCCGGCTGCGGGTGAGGAGCTGGGCGACGACCTCGGGATCGATGGCGGTGCCGCCACCGGCCACCCGGTGCAACGCGTCGAGGAACTCGTCGACCCGTCCGACCCGTTCCTTCAGCAGGTAGCCGATCCGGGCGCTGCCCCGGGCGAGCAGATCCGTCGCGAAGGCCTGTTCGACGTACGCGGACAGGACGAGGACGGCGAGCCCGGGACGGCGCCGCCGGGCCTCCACGGCCGCCGTGATCCCCTCGTCGGTGTGGGTGGGCGGCATCCGTACGTCGACGATGGCGACATCCGGCTCCTGCGCGTCCACGGCGTCCAGGAAGGCGTCGGGGTTCTCGGCCGTGGCCACCACGTCCAGGGACTCGGCGCGCAGCAGCAGCGCGAGCCCTTCGCGCAGCAGTGCGTCGTCCTCGGCGATCACGATCCGCATGGCAGGGTCACCTTCAGGGTGGTCGGGCCGCCGGGCGGGCTGGCCAGCTCGAGTGTTCCGTCGTGCGCCTCGGTGCGGCGGCGGATCCCGGTGAGACCGGACCCGCCGCGCTCGTCGGCGCCTCCGTGGCCGTCGTCGTGGATCTCCACGTACAGCCGGTCGTCCAGGCGGCGCAGCACGACTCCGGCCGTCCGGGCGCCGCTGTGCTTGGCGATGTTGGTGAGGGCCTCGGCGACCACGAAGTACGCCGTCGCCTCCACCGCCGCGGCGCACCGGCCGGGCACGTCGGCGTCGAGGTGACAGGGCACCGGGCAGTCGGCCGCCAGGGCGGTGAGGGCGTCGGGCAGGCTGCGGTCGGCGAGGACCGGCGGGAGGATGCTGCGGACGACGCCCCGCAGTTCGGCGAGCGCCTGCTCGGCGGCGTCCTGGGCGCGTGCCAGGACGGCCTCGGCCTCGCGGGGGTCCCGGGTCAGGGCGCGGCGGGCCGCGCCGAGCAGCACGGTGACCGCGACGATCCGGTTCTGTGTGCCGTCGTGCAGCGCGCGTTCGACGCGGCGCAGTTCGGTGGCGTGGGCGTCGAGAGCGGCGGCCCTGGTGGCGGTGAGCTCGGCGACCCGCAGCACGAGGTCGGTCCCGGCGTCCGGGGTCAGCAGCCGCCGTCCGGGCCAGGCCTGCAGCCGTGCGAGGGCGGGTGCGCACAGCATGATGACACCCACCCACAGCACCCCGAGCAGCGTGATGAAGAGGGCGCCGGGCCAGTCGCGTACCGTCCACCAGCCCACGGTCGCGGTGGCCTCGCTCGCCGGCAGGAGGCGCCAGTACAGCGGGAAGGCGATGTCGTGGGCGGCGTTCAGCGGCATGGTCGCGCCGACCAGCCCGAGGAACAGGCCGAGGACCCCGTGCGTGCACACCCAGCGCACCTCCCGGTGGACGGCGCGGTCGCGGAGCGTGGCCCGCAGCCCGGCCGGCAGGGGCGCCGGGCCGATGATCTCCGGGCCCCAGCGGGACAGCCTGGTCCGCTCCCGGTCGGCGACGGCCCGCACCGCGTGCAGGGCGGACGGCAGCAGCCACAGACCCACCCCGACCGGACAGGCCACGGCGGTCAGCAGCAGCCACAGCGTCGCGAGCAGGGCCAGCACGCCGGTGCCCATACCGCCGATGAGGTGCTCCAGGGCGTCCAGCACCGCCCGGGCACGCGCCGACCCGGCCCGCGCCCACGCCGGCCGGCTGTCCGCCGGGCGGTCCTCGGTCACCACCATCCGTACCTCCCCGGCACGGAGGATAGAACGCCGGGTCCCGGGCCCGCCCGGCCATCCGCCCAGTGGTACGCGCACCGTCCCGCTCCGGGCCCGGGAACGGCCGGAAGCACTCCGGGCCCGGGAACGGCCGGAAGCGCTCCGGGCCCGGGAACGGCCCGCCGTGCTCACTCTCGGATGCCGATGCCTTCGACCGGCTCGGTGCGCAGCAGCCGGCCGACGGGAAGCATCGTGGCGACGAGTGCCAGCACCGTGGTCCCGCCGACGACGGCCACCGGACCGGCGACCGGGACGTGGGGGACGCTCTGCCCGGACACCGCGTGGACGATCGTGGTGAGGGTGACGGCCGCGATCGCGCCGCCGATGACGAGCGCCACGCCCAGCAGCCCGGCCTGTTCGGCGTGCACCATCCGCTTCACCTGGCCGCGGGTGACGCCGACGAGGCGCAGCAGGGACAGCTCCCGGGTGCGGGCCAGCGCGGCCATGACGAGCGTGTTGGCGGCGGCGAGTACCGCGTATCCCACCAGGACGGTGATGAGCAGCTTGTTCAGCCAGCCGCTGATGGCCAGGTCCTGGGCGAGTTCGCCGGTGAGCCGGTCGGCGTCCACCACGGCGGCGTCCGGATACCGGCCGGCGAGATCGGCCAGGGCGGCCTCGGTGCCGGCCTCCGGCCCGGTGCGGATCAGCACCCGGTCGTCGAGTCCGGTGACGGTGTGCCCGGTCAGCGTCCGGGTGTGGAGGGTGACGTCGCCGAAGCCCCAGCCGCGTTCGTACAGGGCGACGACGCGCAGCGCGACGGGCGTGCCGTCCCCGAGCCACAGTTCGGCCTTCTCACCGAGCTCCCAGCCGGCGGCATCCGCCTGTGTGGTGGACACGGCCACGGTGTCCTCGCCCAGCTCGGCGAGACGGCCCGAGCGGACCTTCGGATCCAGCGTCCGTTCCACGCCCACCGGATCGATGCCCTGGGCGACGACGGTCTGCGCCCCGAGCTCACCCGGCACGACGACGGAGGTGCGGCGCACCCCGGTCGCGGCGACCACTCCGGGGATCCGGCGGGCCTCGGCGGTGGCGGAGGCGGGCAGCCCGGCGCCGCCGGTCAGAACGTGCTGGGCGAGGATGCCGTCACGGCTCTGGACCACGGTCTGCCGCTGGAGGTTGTCCTGCAGGAACCAGACGGTGCCGCCGAATCCCACGGAGAGCACCAGGGCGGTGAGCACGGCGACCATGCCCCGGGCGTTGGCCCTCAGATTCGCCGCGGCGAGGTAGCCGCTGTCGCCCCACACCGCGCGCAGGACGGGTCCGAGCAGCCGGGCCGCGGCCTGGTTGATCCAGGGCGCGAGGAGCGCGACCCCCAGCACGAACGCGTACAGCATGCCCATCGCCGCCCCCAGCGCGGTCTGGCCGTCGGTGGCACCGGTCAGGCCGGTCAGGGACAGCGCGGCGGCGATGCACACCAGGCCGGTCACCACACGGGCCCTGCTGCCGAGGCCGCGCTCGACGGCCACCTCGCCGAGGGCCTCGGTGGGCCGGATCCGGGTGACACGCAGCGCCGCGATCCAGGCCGCCGTCAGTGCCGTGGCGCCGACGGCCACGGTCACGGCCGCGGCGGACAGCGGCCCGCCCTGGACGGTGAAGCCGTCGGGCACGAACTCCCGGGACACCAGTTCGTCCCGGATGAGTCCCGTGGCGAACAGTCCGGCCGGGACACCCACGACGGCGGCGAGGAGACCGAGCAGGCCCACCTCGGCAAGGATCATCCGCCGCACCTGACCCGGGGTGGCGGCGACGGCACGCAGCAGGGCGAGGTCGCGGCGCCGGTGCCGTACCGACAGGCCCACGGTCCCGGCGACGACGAAGACGATGATCATCGCGGCGTATGCGCCGAAGGCGCTTCCGGCCTGAAGGGTGAACGCCCGCGCGGCGGCGGCTTCGGGCTGTTCGGCCAGGCCGCGCTCGTCACCGGTGTACGCCTTCGCGTCCGCCCGGTCCGCGATCCGGCGCACCGCTTCCAGTACGGCGGAGCGGTCGGCGTCCGGGGCGGCCAGGACACCGATGGCGTCGAAGCGCCCCTGCCGTGGGTCGAGCGCGGCGGCCCGCGCGTCGGTGAAGAACAGCGCCGCCCGTTCCCCGGCCGCCCCGTCGGTCTCGACCACCCCGCTCACCCGGTACGGTCGGCTCTCCCCCGCGGTGACGATGTCCGTGGTGTCGCCGGGCGCGAGTCCCGCACGGCCGGCCAGCCGGGCGTCGACGGCGATCTCCCCGCCGGAGCGGGGCGGTTCGCCGGACACCAGCCGGTACGGGGCCAGTGCGGCACTCGCCCAGCCGTGGCCCGTCGTGGGCACGTCCGGGGCGGCGGCTGCGGTGACCACGATCGAGCGGTCGCCCACCGCGTGCGTCACACCGGGCACCGCGGCGAGTTCACCGGTCAGCTTCTCGTGCACACTGCCGCGTTCGGGAAGGGTGACGGTGGTGTACTCGGTCTCGCCGAACACCGTCGGGCCGGCCACCCTCATCTCCCGGTCGGCGACGACGGCGAGAGTGGCCTCGTAGCGCTGTGGCCGGCCCTGGTGGTGCCGGCCCGACTCCACGAGCAGGGCGCAGGTCATCAGGATGGCCACACCCGCGGTGAGGGCGAGGTAGGTGGCGGCGAAACCGCCTTTGCGGAAGCGCACCATCTGCGCGGCGAGGTGCAGCACGGTTCAGCCTTCCCGGGTCGCGACGGACTGGCGGCGGCCCAGCAGTGCCAGGTGTTCGGCGATCCGTTCGGCCCCGGGCTGAGCCATGTCCCGCACGATCCGCCCGTCGGCGAGGACCATCACGCGGTCGGCGTAGGACGCGGCGACCGGATCGTGGGTCACCATGACGACCGTCTGCCCGGTCTGGTCGACCGCCGACCGCAGCAGAGCGAGGACGTCGGCCGCGGTCCGGGTGTCCAGTGCCCCGGTGGGTTCGTCGCAGAAGATCACCTCCGGGCGGGTGACGAGGGCCCGGGCGATCGCGACGCGCTGCTGCTGGCCGCCGGAGAGCTGGGCCGGCCGGTGACTCAGCCGGTCGCCCAGTCCGACCCTGCCGATCACCTCGGCCACCCATGCCGGATCCGGCCGGCGGCCCGACAGCCGCGAGGGCAGCGTGATGTTCTGCTCCACGTTCAGCGCGCCCACCAGATTGAACGCCTGGAACACGAACCCGACCCGGCTGCGGCGCAGTTCGGTTAGCCGCTTCTCGGACATCGACGACAGGTCCGTGGCGCCGATCCGCACCCGCCCGGAGTCCGGCCGGTCCAGGCCCGCCGCGCAGTGCAGCAGCGTGCTCTTGCCGGATCCGGACGGTCCCATCACGGCCGTCGCCGTGCCACGCATGAACACCGCGCTGACGTCGTCCAGCGCCGTCACCGACTGGTCACCGCCGTACGTCTTGTGTACATGGTCGAGGCTGACGGCGACGTCGGCCGGGGTCACTGACATGGTGGGGCGCCTTCCGGGCGGAGCTCTGTGCGGGACCTCTCGACGGTAGAAGGCGCGGGACCCCGGGCCCATCCAGCCAGCGACCGGGCAGTGGTGGTGCAGGCACCACCGTCGGGCGCGGCAGAGGCGGTTGTGCGGCCCGCGGTGGTGGCGGGGCCGGTGGCGGGACACCCGGTGGCGCGGATCCGCCGGTGGTGACGGGTCGTGGGTGTGACGTCGCCCGTGGCGACTTCCACGGAGGACCGCTTCCGGGGGATCATGACCCCATGCTCGAACCCGTGACCGACTCAGCAGAGCCCCCGCCCTGGTACGCCCTCCCTCCCTCCGAGGCACTGGAGCGTCTCGCCGTGGAGCCGGCCGCCGGGCTCTCCTCGGCGGAGGTGGGCCGCCGCGAGGAGCGGTACGGGCCCAACCGGCTGGCGGAGCCGCCGCGTGAGCCGCGGTGGCGTGCGTTCCTGCGGCAGTTCCAGGATCTGCTGATCGTCATCCTCCTGGTCGCCGCCGTGGTCAGCCTGGTGGTGACCGGGGAGTGGGAGACCCCGCTGGTCATCGCCCTGGTGGTGCTGCTCAACGCGACCATCGGCTTCGTCCAGGAGTCGCGTGCGGAGGCGTCGCTGGAAGCGCTGAGGAAGATGCTCATCACCACGGCCGCCGTGCGGCGTGACGGCCGTCTGGTGCGGCTGGACGCCGCCGAACTCGTGCCCGGGGACGTGGTGGTGCTGGAGGCCGGGGACCGGGTTCCGGCGGACGGACGGCTGCTGTCCGCCACGGCGCTGGAGGTCCAGGAGTCCTCGCTCACCGGTGAGGCGCAGTCCGTGGCGAAGTCGGCGCATGCCGAGGTGGCCCCGCACGCGGCCCTCGGCGACCGCACGACGGCCGTGTTCATGAACACCACGGTCACCCGGGGCCGCGGCGAGGCCCTGGTCACCGCGACGGGGATGGACACCGAGACCGGGCGGATCGCCCACATGCTGCACGAGGCGGAGCCGGAACCGACCCCGCTGCAGCGGCAGATCGCGGCCCTCGGCCGCACGCTCGCCCTCATCGCGGGCGCCGTCATCGTGGTCGTCTTCGTTCTGGGGCTCGTCCGCGGCCAGGACTTCGGCGATCTGTTCATCAGCGCCGTCTCGCTGGCGGTCGCCGCCATCCCCGAAGGGTTGCCCGCGGTCGTCGCCTTCACCCTGGCCATGGGTACCGGCCGGATGGCGGCCCGCGGCGCGGTCGTCAAGCGGCTCGCGTCGGTCGAGACGCTCGGCAGCACGTCGCAGATCTGCACCGACAAGACGGGCACCCTGACACTCAACCAGATGACCGCCCGGGAGCTGAGGTTCGCGGGCCGCAGGTTCACGGTCTCGGGCGAGGGATACGCGACGGACGGGCGGATCAGGACGACCGACGGTCAGCCGCTGCCCGGCTCGGTCGACGAGGCGCTGATCGCGATGGCGCTGTGCACGGACGCGGAGCTGCGGGACGGGGACGTGGTCGGCGACCCCACCGAGGGTGCCCTGGTCGTGCTGGCGGAGAAGGGCGGTGTCGACGTCTCCGCGTTGCGCTCCGAGCGGCCCCGGATGCGCGAGATCCCGTTCGACTCCGACCACAAGTTCATGGCGACGTTCCATCACTGGACGGACGAGGCGGGCCGCGACGTCGTGCGCTGCTTCGTCAAGGGTGCCCCCGATGTGCTGGCCGCACGGGCCGACCGCTACGTCGGGGACGACGGTGTCGTGCCCTTGGACGAGGCGGAGCGCGAGCGGTACGACCGGGCGAACGCGGCGCTGGCCGGGGAGGGACTGCGTGTGCTCGCCGTGGGCATGGCGGACTTCCCGGCCGCGGACGTGCGAGCGGCCGGGGACCTCAAGGAGGTGCTCGACGGGCTCGTGCTGATGGCGCTGGTGGGCATTGTCGACCCGCCGCGTCCGGAGGCGAAGCAGGCGATCGCCGAGTGCCGGGACGCGGGCATCCGGGTGCGCATGATCACCGGGGACCACGCGGTCACGGCCGCGGCCATCGCCGGGGAACTGGGCATCCCCGGCGGCGCCGTGACCGGTGACGACCTGGACCGGATCGAGGACGACGCCGAGCTCGCCCGCCGCCTCGACGACACCGGCGTCGTCGCCCGGGTCTCCCCCGCCCACAAGATCCGTATCGTGCGGGCGCTCCAGGCGCGGGGCGACGTGGTCGCGATGACCGGCGACGGGGTGAACGACGCACCGGCGCTGCGCAAGGCCGACATCGGCGTCGCCATGGGGCGCAGCGGCACGGAGGTGACCAAGGAAGCCTCCACGATGGTCCTCACCGACGACAACTTCGCCACCATCGTCAGCGCCGTCCGCGAGGGCCGGGGCATCTACGACAACATCGTGAAGTTCACCCGGTTCCAGCTGTCGACCGCCCTCGGCTTCGTCCTCGTCTTCCTGATCGCCTCGCTGACCGGGATCGCGGGCGGTGCGCCGTTCACCGCGCTGCAGATCCTCTTCGTCAATCTCGTGATGGACGGGCCGCCCGCGATGTCCCTGGGTGTCGACCCCGTCAGTCACGACGCGATGAGCCGGTCGCCGCGCCCGGCACGGGAGCGCATCCTGACCCGCGAGCGGCTCCGGCGGATCCTCCTGGCGAGCGCGGTGATGGCGGCCGGGACCCTGGCCGTGCTGGTGCTGGCTCCGGGACCCGAGCCGAAGCTGGGGGAACCGACCACCGCCGGCACCATGGCGTTCGTGACCTTCGTGTTCTTCCAGGCGTTCAATCTGCTCAACGTGCGTCACCCCACCCGCAGTGTGCTCAGCCGCGAGACGCTGTCCAACACTTCGGCCTTCGTCGCCACCGGCGCCGTGGTCCTGCTGCTGGCCGTGGTCGTCGAGATGGACGCGGTGCACGGTTTCTTCACCACGCAGGACCTGACCGCCGGCCAGTGGCTGGTGTGCGCGGCGGTCGGCTCGGCCGTCCTCGTGGTGGGCGAGATCCTCAAGGTTGTGCTACGGACCCGGGCGCGCAGGACTTGACGGGTCCCCGTCGGCCCTCTCCCACCCCCGTGAACACCCGTGCGCAGGAAGCCGATGCCTCCCGGTGACGGGCCGATCGATCACCCCGGCACCGGGCCGGGACGGTGCCGCGGTGATCGAGTGGTGGGGGTCCGTACGCGCGCGTACGGTCGAACGGTGGACTCCCGAAAGGGCGACCCGGCATGACCAATGGACCGCGACCCGCATCCGCGCAGCGGCGCACCGCCGGTGACACCGGCGGCGGGAACGCAATGGCCCTGCTGGTCATCGCGTCCTGTCAGCTGATGGTGGTACTGGACATCACCATCGTGAACATCGCGCTGCCGCACATCCAGCGCTCCCTGGACTTCTCGACCACCAGCCTGTCCTGGGTGGTCAACGCCTACACGCTCACCTTCGGCGGGCTGTTGCTGCTCGGCGGACGCGCCGGTGACATCCTCGGCAGACGTCGCGTCTTCATCTTCGGTGTGCTGCTCTTCGTGCTGGCGTCCCTGCTCGGCGGGCTGGCCCAGAACTCCGGCCAACTGCTGGGCGCCCGCGCCCTGCAGGGCGTCGGAGGTGCCATCGCCTCGCCGACGGCCCTCGCGCTCATCAGCACCACCTTCCGCGAAGGGCCCGAACGCAACCGGGCCTTCGGGGTGTTCGCCGCGGTGTCGGCGGGCGGCGGGGCGATCGGGCTGCTCGCCGGGGGCATGCTCGTCGAGTGGCTGAACTGGCGGTGGGTGCTCTTCGTCAACGTCCCGATCGGACTCCTCATCGCCCTAGCCACCCCACGGTGGATCAAGGAGTCGGAACGCCATCCGGGCCACTTCGACATCACCGGCGCCCTGACCTCCACCGCGGGGATGGTGCTGCTGGTCTACGGATTCATCCGGGCCGCGCAGGACGGCTGGCGGGACACGCTCACCCTGGTCTCGTTCGCCGCCGCGGTCGTCGTCCTCGCGGCCTTCGTGCTGGTCGAGAGAAGGTCCCGGCAGCCGATCACCCCGCTGCACATGTTCGCGGACCGCAACCGTGCGGGGACGTACGGCATCATGCTGTGCCTCGCGGCGGCGATGTTCGGCATGTTCTTCTTCCTGACGCTGTTCGTGCAGAACGTGCTGGATTTCACTCCGCTCCGGGCCGGGCTCGCCTTCCTGCCGGTCAGCGCGGTCATCGCGATCGGTGCGGGGCTGGCCTCTCGTTTCCTGCCCGTGTACGGGCCCAAACCCTTCATGGTGCTGGGCGGTGTCCTCGCCGCGGCGGGGCTGGGCTGGCTGACCCTGACCGATGTCCACTCCACCTATGCGGGCAGTGTTCTCGGTCCGATGCTGGTCTTCAGCCTCGGTATGGGCATGGAGTTCGTGTCACTGACGCTCATGGCGCTGTCCGACGTCGCCGTCCGGGAGACGGGCGCCGCCTCCGGCCTGCTCAACGCCACCCAGCAGGTCGGCGGTTCGCTCGGTCTGTCCATCCTGGTCACGGTGTTCGGCACGGCGAGCGGCAACGAGGCGGAGCAACAGATACCGCGCTTCCTTCAGCAGGCCACCCCTGCCGAACGCATGCGCTTCCAGCGCACCGGAGAGCTGCCGGCGCCATGGGGCGAGGAGGTCCTCACCGCCGGGGTCTCCGCGGCGTTCGTCACCGCGGCGGCATTCGCCGCGCTCGCCGCGCTGATCGCCGTTCTCGCCATCCAGGTACGCCCTTCCGACCTGGAACGCCTCCAGGGTGGCGCGGGACCGGGTCCGGGGTGAGAGAGGAGTCCGAAGACCTTCAGGACACAACCGCCTCAGCGGCCGCGCCGGCGCACCGTCAGGTCCGTGACCACCGGCCGGTGGTCGGACGCCTCCGTGGCCACCGTGCGGGCCGCGGTGACCCTGACGCCGTGCGAGACGGTGACCAGGTCGATGCGCTTGACCGGGTCGGCCGCCGGGTACGTGCCGCCGCCGTCCGGGCCCGCGTCGCGCAGCGTATGCCACAGGGGCGCCAGCTCGGGTGCGCCGGCTTCGGCGTTGAAGTCGCCGACGAGGATCTTCGGTCCCCGGTCGGCGGCCAGCACGGCCAGCATGTCCGCCACCTGGGCCGCGCGGACCGACGGGTCGGCCCGGTGGTCCAGATGCGTGGAGTAGACGTGCACCCGCGCACCCCGCACATCGACCACCACCTCGGCGAAACCGGGCGCCGGTGCCGGCACCGGTGCGGGCGTCTGGGTGGAGAGCCGGGTGATCTCGTGGTTCTCGGCATGGAGTACCGGATAGCGGCTCAGCACGGCGACACCGAACCGCCGGCGCTCGGCGTCCGGGCCGGCCGGCTCCAGATCGTAGATCGGTGCGAAGAACACACGCATGCGCAGCTTCTGAGCCAACGCCCGTGCCTCGTCGACGAAGTCGCTCCGGGCCCCCCAGTGCACATCGACCTCCTGGAGGCCGATCACATCGGCGCGTAGTCCGCGCAGGGCTGCGGCGGTGCGGTCGAGGTCGAACACCTGGTCCTGGCCGGCCCCCGCGTGGATGTTGAACGTCGCCACCCGGAGCGGGACCGGCGGGACATGCGAACCGGTGCCGGCTGCCGTCGCCGGCGCCGCCGTGGCCAGCAGTACGGCGGCGAGTACGGCGGCGGCACGGCCGGTGCGGACGGGACGTCTTAATCCGGGCATCGGGCCTTCTCCAGGTCACGTGGGGGGACCGGCACGAACGGGAGATATGGAAGCACAGGTTCACGACGGCCGCCGAGACCCCCGACCCGTGTTCCTCCGCCGTTCCCGATGACGTCACCCCGGGAAGAGGCTGCCGGACGGCCCGTCAGGCCCCTCCCGCACCACCGGTTCCCGCGACATCCCGCCCGGTTCTCTGCCACCGCACCCAGGTCTCCTGAGGGACGTCCTCCGCCTCCACGGTGCTGCCGTGCACCCGGTGGGCGATGCCGGCGTCCCTTCCGGCTCCCGGGCACCCCTGCCGAAAGCCGCTCCGGGCCCGCGTCACAGGGTCCGGCGCCACCATGTCCGCGCCCCGATCCACTCACCCGGGTGACCGGCTCCCCGCGCTGCCGGTCGGGCCTTCTCGGTCTCCCGGCCCGCACGAGCGGGCGGCCGTGCGTGGGCCGGAGCGTCCGGCGCCGCGTTCAGCTCCGCGAGCATGTCCTTCGTGAAGCCGAACCAGTAGGTGGCGAGGAAGCCCGCCCCGTAGCCGACCAGCAGACCGGCGGCGTAGACGGCGACCGTCCGCCCCGGGCCGTGGCTGCCGTCGAGGAGCGGGAAGAGCGCCCAGCCCGATGGGCCGATCGCGGTGGAACCCACGTCCGTGCCCAGCTGGTTGAGGAGGCCGACGAACGCGCCGCCGAAGGCACCACCCGTGCAGGCGGTGACGAAGGGGCGCCCCAGGGGCAGCGACACGCCGTAGATGAGAGGCTCCCCGACGCCGAGGAATCCGGGCCACAGCGCCGACTTGACGGTGGTGCGGATGGAGGTGTTGCGGGGCAGGCGCAGGTAGATCGCGATCGCGGCACCCACCTGTCCCGCGCCCGCCATCGCGAGGACCGGCAGGAGAACGGTGAAGCCCGCCCCCTCGATGAGGGTCGTGTGAAGGGGAATCAGGGCCTGGTGCAGTCCCAGCATGACCAGCGGCAGGAAAAGACCACCGAGCAGGAAGCCGGCGCCCGCGCCGCCATGGGTCAGCAGCCAGTCCGCGGCGTCACCGATCCGGGTGGACACCTCGCCGGCAAGGAACATCAGTCCGAACAGGGTGGCCAGACCGGCCACCAGCACGGTGACGGTGGGCGTCACCAGTACGTCGACGGACTCGGGAACCCGGCGACGGCACCACTTCTCCACCGACACACCGACCCACGCGGCAGCAAGCGCGCCCAGCACACCGCCCTGCCCCGGGGACAGGTGCTGCCCGAACGCCTCCACGTCGGCCACCCCGGCATAGACGACGATCGACGCGACGGCACCACCGAGAATCGGCGTGCCGCCGAACTCCCTGGCCGTGTTGTGGCCGACGAACACCGCGATCAGTGCCATGAACCCGGAGGCCGTGGCGGCCAGGGCCGGGGTCACACCGGGCAGCCAGTGCAGGTTGACGAGGAGGCCGTTCAGGCCCGCGACGATGCCGCAGCCGATGAGCGCGGGGATCAGCGGCACGAAGATGTTCGCGATCCGGCGCAGGAACAGTTTGAACGGCGTGGTGTTCCTCGCCTTCCGCTCCGCCCGCAGCGCCGCTCCCCGCGCCGCGAGCGCTCCGGCCGTCACGGGCTCGGCCTCCGCGTCCGGAGCGGTCGGCGCGGCCGGAGCGGTCGGCGCGGCCGGCGCGGCCGGCGCGGTCCCGCCCCGCTCAGCCTCGACCAAGGACTCGAATTCCGGGGTCACCCGGGCCACCGTGCCCGGCCCCAGCACGATCTGGTAGGTGTCGTCCTCGACGACCCCCAGGACCGCCGGCAGCGCCTTGAGCCGCTCGTCCCGCACGAGGGACCGGTCCCGCAGTCCCAGCCTCAGCCGGGTCATGCAGTGGGCCACCGACGTCACGTTGTCCGCGCCTCCGACCAGGGGCAAAAGGGCGGCAGCGGTGGCGCGATGCTTGTTCTCTTCGCTCATGGTGCGGTCATGCCTTGCTGTGAGGTGGGGCCGGTACGTCAGGCGGCCGGTTTCGACGGCCCTGCGCACGGGACTCTCACCTCCCGGCGGTCCGGAAATTTCCTTTCGACTGGATCACTCGATGTGAAAGATATTTTCAGGGACCGCGCGCGTCAATCGTGCACGTGCCGGGCGGGTCACACCGTCTGCCACTGTGTTGAACCCCCCGTTCGGTGTGGAATGGCCCGGTGAACACGAACCAGTACGGCGCGGAGCGCCCCGAACGAGCCCGCCCCGCACCTCAGAGCCTGACCGGAGTCGGCCTGGCCGTCCTCGACCGGAGCGGTCGTGTGCTGCTCGGCCTCGGACACGACGGCCGGTGGGAGCTGCCGGGCGGCAAGGTGGACGCCGGTGAGGACTTCGAGTCCGCCGCCGCACGGGAGCTGACCGAGGAGACAGGCCTCACGGTTTCCGTAACCGCCGTACGAGTACTGGCCGTTGTCGTCGACGCCCTCCAGGATCTGACCCGTGTCACCGCCGCGGCGGTGACCGACGGAGCGGTGGGCACACCCCGGGCGACGGAACCGGAGAAGATCGTGCGCTGGGAGTGGTTCGCGCGCGAGTCACTGCCCTCCGCGCTGTTCGCCCCGTCCGCCTCGGTCCTGGACTGTCTGTGGCCGGAGGCGGCTCCCCGCAGGGCCGCCGGAGCACGTCACTACCGGGTCGACCACAGGGTCGCCGGCGACGTCACAAAGATCACACCCACCTAAATATGAACTCAGAATGCAAATTATCTAGGATGCTGTGTGCGACCAACGAAGCATTCAGTCAAGGAGTCGGCGCATGCTCTCCCCCCAGTCGGTCCCCGTCGTCCGGGCCACCCTCCCGGCCGTCGGAGCCTCCCTCGGCTCCATCACCGAGCTGTTCTACCGCCGCATGTTCGAGGAGCGCCCCGAGCTCCTGCGCGACCTCTTCAACCGCGGGAACCAGGCCAGCGGCGCCCAGCGTGAAGCCCTCGCCGGGGCCGTCGCGGCCTTCGCCACCAGCCTGCTCGACCAGCCCGGCGAGCGGCCCGACGCCCTCCTCGGGCGCATCGCCCACAAACATGCCTCGCTGGGCATCACGCCCGAGCAGTACACCCTGGTGGGGCGGCACCTGATGGGCGCCGTGGGCGAGGTCCTGGGCGACGCCGTGACGCCCGAGGTGGCGGCCGCCTGGAACGAGGTGTACTGGCTCATGGCCAACGCCCTCATCGCCATGGAGGCACGGCTGTACGCCGCGGCGGGGGTCGACAACGGCGCCGTCTGGCACGACATGGAGATCGCCGAACGTGTCGAGGAGTCCCTGGACACCGCCTCCTTCGAACTGCGCCGGCCCGACGGGCTGCCCACCGAGCCGTTCACCCCCGGCCAGTACGTCAGTGTGCGGGTCGAACTGCCCGACGGAGCCCGGCAGATACGTCAGTACAGCCTCTCCACGGCACCCGACCGCAAGACCTGGCGGATCACCGTCAAGCGCGAACGCTCCACCGACGGCCTGGTCCCCGACGGGGAGGTGTCGACCTGGCTGCACGCCCACGCCCGCCCGGGCGACCTCGTGAAGGTGTCCCTGCCCTTCGGCGACCTCGTTCTCCCCGAGGGCGACGGCCCGCTCCTTCTCGCCTCGGCCGGCATCGGCATCACCCCCATGCTGTCCATGCTGGACCATCTGGCCACCACCTCGTCCGAGCGTCGGGTCACCGTCGTTCACGCCGACCGCTCCCCCGCCCACCACGCACACCGTCTCGAACTGGAGGACCTCGTCAGCCGGCTTCCCGGCGGCACGCTGCACCTGTGGTACGAGCAGCCGGACGAACAGGACGCGCCGCACGTCAGCGAAGGTCTGGCCGACGTCTCACGGCTGCGGCCGGCCGCGGACGTCACCGCCTTCCTGTGCGGCCCGCTGCCCTTCATGCGGGCCGTCCGCGGTGACCTGCTCGCCCAGGGGCTCAGCCCGAAGGACATCCACTACGAGGTGTTCGGCCCCGACCTCTGGCTCAGCAAGTAACACCGAACGGGGGGCGGGCCACCGCACGGACGGCCCGCCCTTCGCACACCGTCCCCCACTCACCACCGACTCGGTGTGATCCGTTGTCGCACCCGTGGTACACAACGGTCGCCCGGCGATAGGATGCGGCCCGACGGTCCGAGGACGAGGGGGACACCACATGGTCGCTGCGACCCCTGCGGCGCACGACGTCGAGATCACCGCCGAGGCCCTTCAGGACGATCTGGCCCGTCTGGAGTTGCAGAAGCAGGCGCTGGAGCGGGAACTGGCCGCTGTCGTGGCCCATGTGGACTCCGTCCAACGGGCCCTGGGCGCGCTGCGCGTCCTCCTGCGCGCCCCGGCGGCCCGCCCGGCACCGGCAGCCGACCCGGTACCCGCCGGCCCCGCGGAGCCGCGGCGGGTGCCGGCCCCCGTGGCGGAGACGTCGTCCGCCCCGGACCCGGACCACACGGCGAGGACACCGGTCCCTACCCCCGACCCGGTCCCTGCCCCCGGCCCGCCCGCCGGCACCGAGGGGCCGACGAAGTACGGCAGGCTCACCGAGCAGATCCTCGACTACTTCGCCACCGTGGGGGACGTGGATGTGCGGGCCCGAGACGTGGCGGCGGCGCTGGGCCGTGACACCGACAGCGGCGCCATCAACGCCGTGCGCAGCACCCTCGACCGGCTCGTCGGCACCTCGCGGGTCCGGCGGACCGGGCGCGGCCTCTACCGCGCCGGACGGTCCTGACGGCGGCCGGCACTAACGGATGCGTTCCCAGCCCCGGTGCGGGGCGCGGGAGCCGAGTTGCGTGTCGCGGCTGCGGTAGACGATGTAGGGGCGGGTGAGGTAGCCCAGGGGCGCTGTGAGCATGTGGACCAGCCGGGTGAAGGGCCAGGCCGCGAAGAGCACCAGGGCGCTCAGGGCATGGAGCTGGAAGAGGACCGGGATGCCGGTCATCAGGTCCGCGTCGGGTTGCAGGTAGAAGACGGAGCGGAACCAGGGGGAGATGGTCTCCCGGTAGTTGTAGCCGCCGCCCACGATGTTCGCCGCCACGGTCGCGGCCAGGCCCAGCCCGATGGTGACGGCCAGGGAGAGGTACATGGCCTTGTCGTTGCGGGTGGTGGCCGAGAAGACCGGGCCGACGGTGCGCCGCCGGTAGATCAGGATGGCCAGTCCACCGACGGTGCAGACGCCTGCGATGGTGCCGACGACGACCGCGAGAACGTGGTAGGTGTGCTCGCTGATGCCGACGGCGTCCGTCCAGCTCTCGGGGATGAGCAGGCCGCCGATGTGGCCGAGCAGCACGAAGAGGATGCCGAAGTGGAACAGCGGGCTGCCGATGCGCAGCAGACGGCGTTCGTAGAGTTGGGAGGAGCGGGTGGTCCAGCCGAACTTGTCGTAGCGGTAGCGCCAGATGTGGCCGAGCACGAACACCGCGAGGCTGACGTACGGCAGCGCGATCCACAGCAGGATGCCGCCGGTGCCGGACTCCACCGCCAGGGTGAGGTTCTGCTGCGATGCGGTCATCGGGGGCCTCCAGCCGACGGGGCGGGCATGTACTGCGGCGGCGCGTAGGGGTCGAGGCCCACCTGTTCCTCGGGCGGGCCCTCCGCGGCGAGCCGGGCGACCGCGTCGCGTTCGTCGCCGGCGAGCGCGGGCAGGGTCGCGGAGACGGAGCTCAGCAGGTCGGCCCAGGGGGCGTGGTCGTCGTGGAGGGCGAGGCGCAGCAGTTCCAGGCCGGCCCGGTGCTCGGTGAGCAGGCGCAGGCCGGTTGCCGGGTCGGCGGCGGCGAACTCCAGGACGACGGCGAGGTGGTCGGGCAGTTCGTCGTCGGTGAGCCGCCAGCCCGCCCTGGCGTAGGTCTGCTTCAGGCGCACCAGGGCCAGGCCCCGCTTGCGGGTGTCGCCGTGGGCGTAGTAGGTGAGGTACGGGCAGCAGCGTTTGCGGTGGTCGAAGGTGGCGACATAGGCGGCGGCCAGGGCTTCGGTGCCGGCCTCCTCGGCGCGGCCGACGAAACGCAGCAGGGGTTCGCCCACCTCGGCGGGCAGCGCGGGGGCCGTCCGCCGGGCCAGGGACAGATGGCCGGTGTACTCCTCGCCGGGATAGCCCAGGAGCAGGGACTGGATCTGCCAGGCGTAGCCGTGCCAGGGGTGAACCCGCTGCGCGGGCCTGAGCCGGAGCTTGTTCCTCATGGCTTCGGTTCGACCTCCCCACCGCTGTCCGGGCTGTCCGGGCGATCGCCGTTGCCGGGCGGGAAGAGGCCGGGCGGACTGCCCTTGCCGTCCCAGTTGAGAAGGTTGACGCGGGTCTCCTTGCCGTCCGGGGCCGCCGAGGTGTCCGAGAGCTGGCGGTCACGCAGGGCCCGGTAGCTCTCCACCGCGATGGGTGCCGCGCCGCCGGACGTCTCGCCGAAGGGACCGGAGCCTCCCATGCCGGGGCCGCCCTCGTAGTCGAGGCTGCACTCGGTGGCCAGTTCCTCGAGGCTGTGGGCCTGTTCGGCGTGGGCGGGCGGGATGACGTACCGCTCGTCGTACTTGGCGAGGGCGAGCAGCCGGTACATGTCGTACATCTGCTCCTCGCCCATGCCGACGGACTCGGGGATGGAGGCGTCGGGTTCGCGGCCGAGGTTGATGTCACGCATGTAGGCGCGCATGGCGGCCAGCCGGCGCAGCACCGCGTCCACGGGCGCCGGGTCGCCGGCGGTGAACAGCTGGGCCAGGTAGTCGACGGGGATGCGCAGGGCGTCGACAGCGGCGAAGAGGTTGCCGTGGTCCTCGGCGTCCTGGCCGGTGTCTCGCACCGCGTCGACGACCGGGGACAGCGGCGGGATGTACCAGACCATGGGCATGGTGCGGTACTCCGGGTGCAGCGGCAGGGCGACCTTGTAGGTGTTGATCAGGGCGTGGATCGGGGAGCGCTGGGCGGCGTCGATCCAGTCGCGGGGGATGTCCGCCTTCTCCGCCTCGGCGATCACCTGCGGGTCGTTCGGGTCGAGGAAGACCTGCCGCTGGGCCTCGTACAGGCCGGTGTCGTCGGGGGTGGAGGCGGCCTCCAGCACCTTGTCCGCGTCGTAGAGGACGAGCCCGATGTAGCGCAGCCGGCCGACGCAGGTCTCGGAGCAGACGGTGGGCAGGCCGACCTCGACGCGCGGGAAGCAGAAGGTGCACTTCTCGGCCTTGCCGGTGCGGTGGTTGAAGTACACCTTCTTGTACGGGCATCCGGTGACGCACATCCGCCAGCCGCGGCACTTGTCCTGGTCGACCAGGACGATGCCGTCCTCCTCGCGCTTGTAGATGGCGCCGGAGGGACAGGAGGCCGCGCAGGACGGGTTGAGGCAGTGCTCGCAGATGCGCGGCAGATAGAACATGAAGGTCTGCTCGAACTCGAGCTTGATCTTCTCCGAGACCTGGTTGAGCAGGACGTCCTTCTCGCCGTGCTCGGAGGATCCGCCGAGGTCGTCGTCCCAGTTCGCCGACCAGGAGATCTTCATGTCCTTGCCGGTGATCAGGGACTTGGGGCGGGCGACCGGGGTGTGCTCCTGCAGCGGGGCGTTGGTCAGGGTCTCGTAGTCGTACGTCCAGGGCTCGTAGTAGTCGTCCAGGGACGGCAGTACGGGGTTGGCGAAGATGGTGATCAGCTTCTTGAAGCGGCCGCCCGCCTTGAGCGCGAGCCGGCCCTTCTTGTTGAGTTCCCAGCCGCCGCGCCACTTCTCCTGGTCCTCGTAGCGGCGCGGGTAGCCCTGTCCGGGCCTGGTCTCGACATTGTTGAACCACACGTACTCGACGCCGGTGCGGTTGGTCCACGCCTGCTTGCAGGTGACCGAGCAGGTGTGGCACCCGATGCACTTGTCGAGGTTCATCACCATCGCCATCTGGGCCATGACGCGCATGTCAGTACTCCACCTCCTGGTTGGCACGGCGCCGGATGACGGTCACCTCGTCGCGCTGGTTGCCGGTCGGGCCCAGGTAGTTGAAGGCAAAGCTCAACTGGGCGTAGCCGCCGATGAGATGGCTGGGTTTGATCAGCAGGCGGGTCAGGGAGTTGTGGATGCCGCCGCGCCGTCCGGTGGTCTCGGTGCGGGGGACGTCGATGAGCCGGTCCTGGGCGTGGTACATGTACACGGTGCCCTCGGGCATACGGTGCGAGACGATGGCGCGTGCGGCGACGACGCCGTTGCGGTTCACGGCCTCGATCCAGTCGTTGTCCCGCACCCCCACCTTCGCCGCGTCCTGGGTGCTCATCCAGATGTGCGGGCCGCCCCGGGACAGGGACAGCATGAAGAGGTTGTCCTGGTACTCGGAGTGGATCGACCACTTGCTGTGCGGGGTCAGGTAGCGCACGGTCACGCCGAGTTCGCCCGTCTCGCCGAGACGGGGTTCATCGAAGAGTGCGTGCATGTTCAACGGGGGGCGGTACACGGGTAGTTGCTCGCCGAGGGCGGTCATCCAGTCGTGGTCGAGGTAGAAGTGCTGGCGGCCGGTGAGGGTGTGCCAGGGCTTGGACCGCTCGACGTTGACGGTGAACGGTGAGTAGCGCCGCCCGCCGGTCTCCGAGCCGGACCACTCGGGTGAGGTGATGACCGGGACCGGGGCGGCCTGGGTGTCGGCGAAGGTGATCTGCTTGCCCTCGTGCTCGGCGGCCAGATCGGCGAGGCGGGTGCCGGTGCGGGCTTCCAGGGTGTGGAATCCCTGGGTGGCGAGATGGCCGTTGGTGGTGCCGGACAGGGCGAGGATCGCCTCGCAGGCCTGTGCGTCGCGGGCGATCGAGGGGCGGCCGTCGGCGGCGCCGCCGCGCACGGTGCCGTTCTTGTGCCGCAGGTACTCGAGTTCGCGGTCGACCTTGAAGGTGACGCCCTTGGTGGTGGCACCCAGGGAGTCCAGCAGCGGACCGAGGGCGGCCATCTTGTCGGCGACGGCGCCGTAGTCGCGTTCGACGGTGATCAGTTTCGGCATGGTGCGGCCCGGTACCGGCTCGCACTCCCCCGCCTTCCAGTCCCGCACCCTGCCGTGCGGGGTGGCCATCGCGTCGGGGGTGTCGTGCAGCAGCGGCGCGGCCACCAGGTCCTTGCGCACACCGAGATGCTCGCCGGCCTGGCGGCTGAACTCCTTGGCGAGGGTGTGGAAGATGTCGAAGTCGGTACGGGTCTGCCAGGGCGGGGCGATCGCCGGGTTGAAGGAGTGCACGAAGGGGTGCATGTCCGTGCTGGACAGGTCGTACTTCTCGTACCAGGTCGCCGCGGGCAGCACGATGTCGGAGAAGACGGTGGTGCTGGTCATGCGGAAGTCGAGGGTGAGCAGCAGGTCGAGCTTGCCCTCCGGGGCCTCGTCGTGCCACACCACGTCCCGGGGGCGGGCGTCGGGCGGGGCCTCGGTGGCACGCACCGAGGAGTCGGTGCCCAGCAGGTGCTTGAGGAAGTACTCGTTGCCCTTGGCCGACGAACCCAGCAGGTTGGCCCGCCAGATGGTGAGCACCCGGGGGAAGTTCTCCGGCGCGTCCGGGTCCTCGCCCGCGAACTTCAGACGTCCCGCCTTGAGTTCGTCCACCACGTGGTCGGCGGCGGGGCGGCCCGCGGCATCGGCCTCGTCGGACAGGTCCAGGGGGTTGCGGTCGAAGGTCGGATACGACGGCATCCAGCCCATCCGCGCCGAGGCCGCGATCACGTCCGCCGTGGACTTCCCGGCGAACGTACCCCCCGCACCGGCCGCCGCGAGGGTGTCCGCGGAGAACGGGTCGTAGCGGAACTGGTCGCTGTGCAGATACCAGTAGGCGGTCTGGATCATCTGCCGGGCGGGACGGTTCCAGTCGGAGGCGGTGGCGATCGTCGAGTAGCCGGTGATCGGACGGACCTTCTCCTGGCCGACGTAGTGCGCCCAGCCGCCGCCGTTGACGCCCTGGCAGCCGGTGAGGGTGGTCAGGGTCAAGAACGCCCGGTAGATGGTGTCGGAGTGGAACCAGTGGTTGGTTCCCGCCCCCATGACGATCATCGAACGGCCCTTGGAGTCCTCCGCGTTGGCGGCGAACTCGCGGGCGATCCGCGCCGCCCGGTCCGCGTCCACACCGGTGATCGCGGCCTGCCAGGCCGGGGTGTACGGCTCACTCGCGTCGTCGTAGCCGGTGGGCCAGTTTCCCGGCAGCCCGTCGCGGGCCACGCCGTACTGGGCGAGCAGCAGGTCGTACACCGTGGTGACCAGCCGACCCGCGACCCGGCGCACCGGCACTCCTCGCCGCAGCCGTGCGGCGGCGCCGTCCGGGGCGTCGAAGCGGGGCAGTTCGACGACGGCCGCCGCCTCCTCGCCGCCCTCGGCGGACAGCAGGGGGCGGATCTCGCCGAGGTCGAGGTTCCATTTACCGGCGCCGGACTCGCCGAAGCGGTCGCCGAGGGTGCCGTTCGGCACCACGGGCAGGCCGGTGGCCTCGTCCAGCAGCACGGTCCTGAACTCGGCGTTCTCGGTGCCGGCGTGGTCGCCGCCCAGGTCGGACGCGGTGAGGAACTTCCCGGGCGTGCAGGTGCCCGGTGCGTCCTCGCTCTCGTCGAGCGTGACCAGGAAGGGGAGGTCGGTGAACCGCTGGACGTAGTCGGTGAAGTAGGGCGTCGCGCGGTCGACGAAGAACTCCTTGAGGACCACATGACCCATGGCCATCGCCAGCGCGCCGTCGGTGCCGGGCTGGGCGGCCAGCCACTCGTCGGCGAACTTCACGTTGTCCGCGTAGTCCGGGGAGACCGCGACGACCTTCTGCCCCCGGTACCGGGCCTCGGCCATCCAGTGGGCGTCGGGGGTGCGGGTGACGGGGATGTTGGAGCCCCACATGATCAGATACCCGGCGTCCCACCAGTCGCCGGACTCCGGTACGTCGGTCTGGTCGCCGAACACCTGCGGAGAGGCGACGGGCAGATCGGCGTACCAGTCGTAGAAGGAGAGCATCACCCCGCCGAGCAGGGAGTAGAAGCGCGCTCCCGCGGCGTGGGAGACCATCGACATGGCGGGAATCGGGGAGAACCCGGCCAGCCGGTCCGGGCCGTAGCGCTTGATGGTGTGCACATGCGCGGCGGCGGCCATCTCCGCCGCCTCGGCCCACGTCGCCCGTACCAGACCGCCCTTGCCGCGTGCCCGCTTGTAGCGGCGCGAGCGCTCGGGGTCGTCGACGATGTCCGCCCAGGCCGCCACCGGGTCGCCGAGGCGGGCCTTGGCCTCCCGGTACATCGACAGCAGCACGCCGCGCACATACGGGTAGCGGACCCGGGTCGGCGAGTAGGTGTACCAGGAGAAGGCGGCGCCCCGGGGGCAGCCGCGCGGCTCGTACTCGGGACGGTCCGGGCCGACCGACGGATAGTCCGTCTGCTGGGCCTCCCAGGTGATGATGCCGTCCTTGACGTACACCTTCCACGAGCAGGAGCCGGTGCAGTTCACGCCGTGGGTGGAGCGCACCACCTTGTCGTGGGACCAGCGGTCACGGTAGAACTCGTCCGCCTGACGGCCGCCCTTGCGGTGCAGGGAGCGCAGGTCCTCGGAGACCTCGGCCCGGGTGAAGAAGCGGCGTGAGCCGACCAGTGCCTGAGCCACCTCACCGTCCATGCCCGGGGGTTTCGTCCCCCGGCCGGTCCTTCCCGGTGTCGGGCTCGCCTCGGTGCTCACTGCGCTGCTCCTTCCCGGACGGCTTCACACGTCCGTGGAACGCTCGCTGGGTCCCGGCCATCGTACGCACATGATCGTCTTACCTGACCATCGGACAGATATGCGGAACCAGAGCATCTTTTTTGGCCGCGAGTCCCTTTGTACCCTCCTTTCACTCCGGCCGGGAGGTGAACCGGGCCGGTCGGGCCCGGTTCCGTTTCAGCCTGCCGGCTGCTCCATACGGGTGCCGGCGCGGGCGCGCACCGCTTCGACCGCCTCCCACTGCTCGGTGGACAGCGCCGCCAGCGCGGCGGGGAAGACACCGTCCTGTTCCTTGAGGATGTGCAGGCGCAGCAGGTCGAGCACGCCGATCAGCCGGTCGGGCCAGGTCGTGTCCCGCGGTGTGCCGGCCGCGGCCTCCGCCAGCACGGACTCGACCTGCCGGTGCTCCTGTTCGAGCGCCGCCAGCTGGTCGGGGAAGTCGTCGGCGAGCGCGGGGAACAGCCCGTGCTCCTCCACCTCCGTGTGGGGCTCGAGCACCTCGCCGATCCGACGGGCGAGTTCGGCCATCCGAGCGGTGTCGCCGGCGCGGTGGGCGTCCCGGACGTGGCTGATCAGCTGCACCACCTCGTCGTGCTCGCGGGTGAGTTCGTCGATCGAGGTGAGGGACTGGCAGCCGCAGTACTCGCACACGGTGTTGCCTCCTTACGGGCGCTGTGCCGGATCAGTGTGACTGGGTGGCGGGAACGCGGCGCTCCAGTCCGCGGCGGACGCCGGTCGCGGTGTAGGCCAGTGCGGCGGCCGCCACCAGGGCCAGCAGGACCAGGCCCAGGGCGTAGGAGCCGTACGCGCCGTACAGGGCGCCCATCACCAGCGGGGGCAGGAAGCCGCCGAGGCCACCCGCCGCGCCGACGATTCCGGTGACCGATCCGACCTTGTTCGCCGGGGCCAGCAGGGCCACCAGAGCGAACACGGCGCCGCTGCCCGCACCGAGCGCCGCGGCCATGGCCAGGAACGCGATGGTGCCGACGGGCGCCAGGGACGGGGTGAACGACTGCGCGAGCGCGCCGACGGCGACCAGGCCCAGGGAGCCGGTGAGCACCTGTACGGGACCGAGGCGGTCCGACAGCCAGCCGCCGACCGGCCGCATGGCCACGGCCAGCAGCACGAACCCCGCCATGCGGTTGGCCGCGTCCGCCTGGGTGAGGCCGTAGCCGGTCTTGAGGTAGGTGGGCAGGTACACCGAGAAGGCGACGTAGCCGCCGAAGACCACCGCGTACAGGGCGGACGCCTGCCAGGTGACGCTCAGCTTGAAGGTGGCACCCAGCCGGCGGGCCAGCGGTTCGGTGGGCACGGTGCGTCCGGGTGCGTCGCGCAGCACCAGGTAGGCGACCGCCGCGTACACGACCAGTACCCCGGCGGTGATCAGGAAGGGGTTGGCCATGCCGTTCGCTTCGACCAGCTTCACCGTGGTGAGGGCGCTGATCGCGGTGCCGCCCATACCGGCCCCGAAGACGCCAATGGCCAGGCCCCGGCGCTCGGGCGGGAACCATGCGCTGACGAAGGGCACGCCGATGGCGAAGGCGGTGCCGCCGATCCCCAGGAAGAAGCCGCCGGCCAGCAGCGCGGCGAACGAGGAGTGCCCCGCCAGGCCCAGGTACAGCACGGGTACGACGGTGGCCAGCGAGACCAGCGGGAACATCACCCGCCCGCCGAACCGGTCGGTGAGCGCGCCGACCGGGATGCGGCCCAGCGAACCCACGATCACCGGTACGGCCACCAGCAGCGACTGCTGGAAGGACGACAGTCCCAGGGAGTCCTGCAGCCGGGGGGCGAGAGGGCTGAGCAGTGCCCAGGCCCAGAAGTTCAAGGCGAAGCCGACGGTGGCCAGGGCCAGCATCAGCCAGGCCCGGCCGGTCACGGCCGCACCGGGTTCCGGTGCTCGATTCGAAGTGCTCGACGGCTGGAGCATGCCGTCCGTCCTCCCTGTTCGCGGTGCGGCCCGTTCGAGTCGGCCCGCGGGTACCGGGGCTTGTTCCGGCGTCCCACGACCACTATCGGCCGCGGTGCGCGGTGATGCGCGGGCCGTCGGTCCCCGGTGACGGGGACCGGCGGTCCCCGTCACCCGGGACCGGCGGTCCCGGGTTCGAGGTCCGAACGGCATGCCCCACCCGCCGGTCGGCCGGGGGTGCCTCGGCCCGCGGGGTGAGAGTTCCCCCGGCCTCGGGGCCGTAACCGAAGCGGATCAGCACCTGAGGGCTGCACCATCGGGTGGAGGGTGCCCGCATCGCCTCCCGCAGGTCCGGCCATTCCATGGCCTGGTGGAGCAGCGAGGTCCGCACCCCGTGCACGGTGGCCACCAGCAGCGCGCGCTCGAGTGCCTGGCCCGCCTGCAGCCAGTCACGCGGCCGGTCGCCGACGGTCCACAGCAGGGCGACCTGGGCGTGCCGTTCGAACCGCATCCGCGGCCGTCCGGGGGCCGGCGGCCGGCCCGTGAAGTCCCGCATCGGCATCCGCCCCGCGGCGTCGAGCGGGCGGGCGGTGGTGAACGGTATGCCGTAGGGGCTCGCTCCGGGCGGCGCGATCCAGGCTCGGCTCTCGGCCGTACGTGCCTTGTCCGTGGCGTTGCGCAGCTCGGCCGCCGACGTCACGCGCAGCAGCCGACGTGTCCGGAGGATGTCCGGGACGTACAGGTGCGCACCCTCGGCCCGCGCGCCGGCGACCATCTCGGCGACGACCGGCTCGGGCACCGGGCGGCCTGTGAACGGCATCCGGCTGGAGTGGCGCCGGGCCACCGCCGGGTACAGCGTGCGGAGGTCCGGCGGGGCCGCCGCGGTGGGCACCGTCAGCTGCACGGTGGCGAGCAGGTCCGGATCGTACGGATCCGGAAGTAGGTGCGGAACGGGCTGCCAGCCGAGATGGGCCGCGGCGACCCGCAGGTTGAACACCGCCGAACCGGCGGACAGGTACTGGGCACGCCCGTCCGGGTCGGCCAGCGCCAGGGACCGGCTGCGGTCGGCGTGGACGGTGACCGACCGGGTGCCCAGGTCGAAGCCGAAGCGCCAGGGCTGCGTGTTGTGGATCGACGGCGCCGCCACCGCGGCGGTCAGCAGCGTCTCCAGCGCGAGAGCGTTGATCTTGTCGGTGTGCGTCATGGCTCCCTCGCCGTCCGGGAACCTCCGGTGTGGAGGAGAACTGCCCTTGATTCCCCACCTTCGGTGACCGCCGGGAGCGTGACGAGGGCCACTCGGCCCCTCGCCCGGCGCCGAGTGACCTACATCGCGGGGGAGAGCGAGGGCGAGGAGGACGACGCCCGGGGAACCGGCGGCGGGGTGCGGGCGAACCGGGTGCGGTGGCACGAGGGACGACGCCGTGTGGGGCCGCGGCGTTCGTCCGCGTGACGCCCTGGTGCCGGGCCGGGACGATGCCCGTGCCGAGCCGCACGGGCAGGAACGGCGTGCCGGCGAGCGTCCGAAGCGGTGACCCGCCCCGGTGGAGAAACGGTCCTCGGCCTCGGGCGAGCAGGCGCCGGCCAGCGGCGGGATCACCGGGGACCACGGCCCCGCGGTGTCCCCCCGCCGGGCCTCACCTCCGCGGTGCCGTGCGCCCCGGCCCCGGCACGGCGCATGACAGGGCCGCCGACGTCCGTACCGCCCCGGGACCGGGGCGGTACGGGGCGGTACGGACGTCGGCGGCACCACCCGGATGCGGGCGCGCAGGTGACGGGACGTCAGGCCCGGCCGCTCTCCCCTGCCGCTGTGCCGGCCGGGCTCGTCCCGCTTGCCTGGATCACCGCACTTCTGGGTGCACCCACCGGGGGACGCGGAACGACGGGAGCGTCGGGTTCCGGGGCACCGGGCAGGTGCGGCCGGCCCGCACCGGGCAGCAGGGCCGACAGTTCCCGCTGGTAGGGGAAGGATCCGGGCTGGTAGCCGCACCAGGGTTCCTCGGCGTACGGATCGCCGGTGACGCCGTACGCGCGGGACCGGGATCCTCCGCAGACCTGACGGAACTCGCACCGGCCGCACCGGCCGCCCAGGCCGTCGGCGTCCCGCAGTCCGGTGAACAGCTCCGAGGAACGGTAGATCTCGGCCAGCGGCCGGGTCCGCACGTTGCCTGCACCCAGCGGCAGGAAACCACTGGGGTGCACGGTGCCGGTGTGCGACACGAAGGCGAAGCCGCGGGCGGCGTTCACGTCCAGCGGAGGGCGCCGGGCCCGCCTGTTTCCCTCGGACAGGCCCAGTCCGATGGAGCGTTCCGACAACTCCCGGTACAGCGGCCCGAGTCCCAGCACGGCCACATGGTCGTCACCCGTGTCCGCGAGGATCTTGCGCTGGAGCGCGACGCGGCGGAAGTGGTGGGCCTCGGTGGTCTTGGCGGGCACGGTCAGTCCCACGTCGTACACGAAGTTCAGTACGTCCTCGGTCTCGGCGGGGGTGAGTTCACCGAGCTGCCGGCCGCGTCCTGTGGGCACCAGGAAGAAGGCGCTCCACAGCATCGCCCCGTGGTCGCGGACCAGACGGACGATGTCCGGCAGGTCGTGCAGGTTGTGCCGGGCGACGGTGGTGTTGATCTGTACCTTCATGCCCATCGCGCGGGCGGTGTCCCAGGCGTCGAGCGTCCACCGGAACACTCCGGGCACACCGCGGAAGCCGTCGTGCAGCTCGGCGGTGGAGCCGTCCAGGCTGAGGGAGAGGCCGACCGCGCCCGCCGCGTGCACCTCCCGCAGCCGCTGCGGGGTGAGCGTGGGAGTGCCGGACGGCGATACCGCGACGCGGACCCCCACCTCCTTTCCGTGGGCGATCAGTTCGTTGAGGTCCGGTCGCTGGAACGGGTCTCCACCGGTGATCACGAACAGCGGGGCGGGCTGTCCGAACGCGGCGACCTGGCGCAGCAGGTCCTTGGCCGCGGCCGTGTCCAGTTCGCGCGGGTCGCGGTCGGGTACCGCCTCGGCCCGGCAGTGCAGGCAGGCCAGTGGGCAGGCCCGGGTGGATTCCCAGATCACGATGAACGGCCGGTCGGCGACGTCCTGGTGCTGCCGCCGGATGGCCCGTGCGCCGCTCACCGGGTGCCCCCGGTGCGGCTCGTGCGCACCGTTCGCCCGGCCGTCCGGGAGTCGGGACAGACGGTCCGGGCGGCCGACCGGTGACCGCCCCGGACCGTGCGCAGCCTCCGTGACGGGGATCGGCGGGGGACACAGCCGCACGGATGCGGTTGACGGTTGTACACGGGACACCTCCGGTTCGGTCGGTGTCAGCCTGTCCCACCGGGCCGGGCCCCGCCGCGGCCGACCAGTCCTGAACCGGTGGGCCGTTGGTCCCCTGCTCCGGTGTTGCGCACAGGGCCGGACGGCCTCTCGCCACGCGTACGCCGCCCCCGGCCGCGGGCGGCGGTCGGGGGCGGCGCGGTGAGCCGGCGGTCGCGTTCAGCAGTGGTTCCGGTCCGCTCCCAGGGCGTTCGCCGTGGCGACGAGAGCGGCGCCGGTGCCGGTCAGCAGGGCACCGAGGCCGGTGACGAGGGTGGTGAGGTGCCACGCCTGGTACGCGGACATCAGGGAGGCGCGCAGGGTTTCGCCCATGAAGGCGGTCTGACGCAGCTCGGCGAGCTTCCCGGTGTCGTCCCCACCGGCGTGCAGTTCCTCGGAGATCTCCGCGTAGGTACGGCCCCCGGTGGCCTTGGCGAGATGGTCCTTGATGAGTTCGGCGTAGGCGTGGGCCTCGCCGCCGGTCTCCACGGGACGGCCCGCGAAGCGCGCGAGGTGCGCGGGCAGGCCGTGGTCCGGGAAGGTGATCCGCTGCGCGGCCAGCTCCGCCCGTATCTCCGTGCGGCCACCGCGGCCGCGCAGCAGCATCACCGGCCCGGCGGCTCCCAGCGCGAGGCCGGCCAGTCCGATCAGGGCGCGGGCCCGGCGGGGCGCAGCGTTCATGGTGAGTCGTCCTTCGGTCTCGGAGACGGAGGGTGGGTGTCAGCGGTGGCCGGTCCGAAGCCGCCGGGATCCGGGGCCGCGCTCCGGAAAGCGAGAGGTCACCGGCGGTGGACGGCCGGGCGGCCCGGCCGCCGCGGAGAACGCGGCCCGCCACGTCCCTGACGCAACCCGATCACAGGGCGGCCGGCGCGGGGGCACCGGTCGGGGACGTGGTGGACCGCCGTCCGGCCGTGACTGAGGAACGGCCGGACCATGACCGGTCCGGGAGCTCGCCCCGCCTGCTGCCCGGCCCGTGGCACACGAGAAGACGTGGCCGTGCAGGGTGACGTGGCGGTCCGTGTCGCTTTCCGGTCGGTCACGCCACAGAATCGCCCGGCCCGTCGCGGTGCCGCCTGGGCCGGGCGGGCCCGCGGCGGTGTCCGACCGGCCCCCGTCCACGGTCCCGGAACAGGGCCGAACGGTTGGTCCCGAGGGGGTACTTCGACCCATGCGGGCGGGTCCGGCGCCCTCTAGTGTCCGCTCTCATGGACCACGGCAGCCACCCCGACGGGGCGCGTCGGTACGACCGGCAAGCCCGCCCGTTCCCCCTCCGGGGGGCGCGGCGCCGATGTCACACGGGCTGACGCCGAACCCGGTCGGCGACCCCGCACCGTCCCCCTCGGACCGGGACGTCGCGGTACCGCTGCGGCGGACCGGTCGACGCACCTCCCGGAACGCCCGGGGGACCGTCCCACGGTCGCCCCGGCTGCGCGCGGAGCGCCCCTGAGGCGCCGAGCGCCGGCATCCCGTATCCCGTTCCGTACGGTCGTTTCGCCCGGCGCACGTCACCGGGGCCTCCTCGCGCCCGCTGTCCCTGTCCGCCGCCTCCTTCGCTTCCCCGCAGCCCCGCCGTCGTGGCCGCCTCTCATCCGTCCGCCGGGGACCGGCGGACCACGCCCGTACAAGGACCCCGATGATCCTGGAAGACCTCCGGACGGCCTGCCGCAAGGACCCCGCCCTGCACGGCGTCCATATCGTCGAGGTGCTGCTGTACCCGGGGCTGTGGGCGATCTGGTCGCACCGGCTGGCCCACCGCCTGCACCGGCTGGGCCTGCCGCTTCTCCCCCGGGCCCTGTCCCAGCTCAGTCGCGCCCTGACCGGCATCGAGATCCATCCCGGCGCCGTGATCGGCCGTCGCTGCTTCATCGACCACGGCATGGGCGTGGTGATCGGCGAGACCGCCGTCCTCGGCGACGACGTGATGCTCTACCACCGGGTCACCCTGGGCGGCACCGGCTGGTGGACCGACACCCCGGCGGCCAGGCGGCACCCCACCATCGGCGACCGGGTCGTCCTCGGCGTCGGCGCGAGTGTCCTCGGCCCCGTACGGATCGGCCACGACACGCTCGTCAGCGCGCACTCCCTCGTCCTGCACGACGTCCCCGCCCACTCGTGTGTCCGGGCCACGGGCACGCAGTACTCCACCCCGCCGGAATCCGTGTCACGGCCGGCACCGAACACGAAGGACCACCATGTCGGCGATACATCCCTCGATCACCTCACTCATCGGCCGCACTCCCCTGGTGGCCCTGCACCGCTACGGTGACGGCCTGCCGGCTCGCCTGGTGGTCAAGCTGGAGTCCGCCAATCCGGGTGGCAGCGTCAAGGACCGCATCGCCCTGGCGATGATCGAGGACGCCCTGGCCGGCGGAGCGCTCCGGCCCGGAGGCCACATCGTCGAGCCGACCAGCGGCAACACCGGCATCGGCCTGGCCATGGTGGCCGCCGCCGGAGGCCACCCGGTCACCTTCACCATGCCGGAGAGCATGAGCCTCGAGCGGCGGGCCCTGCTGCGCGCCTACGGCGCCGAGCTGATCCTCACCCCCGCCGCCGAGGGCATGCGCGGTGCCGTCGCCCGCGCCGCCGAACTGGCGGAACAAAACGGCTGGTTCATGCCGCAGCAGTTCACCAACCCGGCCAACCCCGATGCCCACCGCCGTACCACCGCCGAGGAGATCTGGCAGGACACCGACGGGCAGGTCGACGTCCTGGTGGCCGGGGTCGGCACCGGCGGCACCGTCACGGGCGTCGGCCGGGTACTGAAGGAGAAGAAGCCGGACGTCACGGTGGTGGCCGTGGAGCCGGCCGAGTCGGCGGTGCTCTCCGGCGGCACCCCCGGCCCGCACCGCATCCAGGGTCTGGGCGCCGGGTTCGTCCCCGAGGTCCTGGACACCTCCGTCTACGACGACGTCTGCCGCGTGTCGCTGCCCCAGGCCCAGGAGGCGGCCCGGCTCCTGGCCCGCACCGAGGGCATCCTCGCCGGTGTCTCGGGCGGTGCCGCCCTCCACGCCGCCACCGCCCTCGCGCGTTCACCGCGGCACCGGGGCGCGCTGTTCGTGGTCGTCCTGCCCGACACCGGGGAACGGTATCTGAGCACGGACCTGTTCACCTGATCCGCGGCCCGGGTCCCCGGGTCCCCGGGTCCCCGGGTCCCCGGCGCCTCCGAGGACCCGAGGACCCGGACCCGCGGCCGGCCAGGCCGGGGCCGGAAGGCCGGGTGACCAGGGCCGTTCGGCCCAAGGTCACCGCCCCGGTGGAAACCTAGGTTTCTGACCATGGAGAACGATCAGAGCGCACGCCGGGGGCCGAAGTCCGCTCAGGGGACCTGGCCACTGGCCGCGCGCAGACTGCTGAACCGCCGGGAGGTCTCGTCCGACGGACGTGCGGTCTTCGGCGAGGGCGACCCGAAGTGGGAGGGCTTCTACCGGGACCGCTGGTCCCACGACAAGGTGGTGCGCTCCACGCACGGTGTGAACTGCACCGGTTCCTGTTCCTGGATGGTGTACGTCAAGGACGGCCTCATCACCTGGGAGCACCAGGCCACGGACTACCCGTCCATCGGCAACGACTGCCCCGAGTACGAGCCGCGCGGCTGCCCCCGCGGTGCGTCGTTCTCCTGGTACACCTATTCGCCCAGCCGGGTGCGCTACCCGTATGTCAGGGGCACGCTGCTGAAGATGTGGCGGGAGGCGCGCCGCAGGCTGGGCGACCCGGTGGCGGCCTGGGCGGAGATCACCGGTGATCCGGCGAAGGCCCGCGCCTACAAGCGGGCCCGCGGCAAGGGCGGTCTGGTACGGGCCGACTGGGACGAGGTGGCCGAGCTGGTCGCCGCCGCCCATGTGCACACCGTCAAGCAGTACGGTCCGGACCGTGTGGTCGGCTTCTCACCGATCCCGGCGATGTCGATGGCCTCGTTCGCGGCCGGCTCGCGGTTCATGTCGCTGATCGGCGGCACCCTGCTGTCGTTCTACGACTGGTACGCCGACCTGCCGGTGGCGTCGCCGCAGGTCTTCGGTGACCAGACCGACGTGCCGGAGGCCGCGGACTGGTGGAACGCCGGCTATCTGATCATGTGGGGATCCAACATCCCCGTCACCCGTACGCCCGACGCCCACTTCCTGACCGAGACCCGCTACAACGGCACCAAGGTCGTCGCCGTCAGCCCGGACTACGCCGACAACGTCAAGCACGCCGACGAGTGGGTGTCCCCGCACCCGGGCACCGACGGTGCCCTGGCGATGGCGATGGGACATGTCATCCTGCGCGAGTTCCTGGTGGACCGCGAGGTCCCGTACTTCCAGGACTATCTGCGGAAGTTCACCGACGCGCCGTTCCTGGTGACGTTGCGGGAGCACGGCGACGCCCTGGTGCCCGACGGCTTCCTGACCGCCGCGGACCTGGGGCGGAAGGACGAGAACGCGGACTCCAAGACGGTTCTGCTGGACTCGGTCACGGGCGAGCCCGTCGTCCCGAACGGCTCCCTCGGCTTCCGCTGGGCGAAGTCCGGCGCGGGCAGCTGGAACCTCGACCTCGGTGACGTCGTCCCCGAACTCAGCCTGCTGCAGCGGGCCGGGGAGACCGCCACCGTGATGCTCCCCCGCTTCGACGAGGGCCCCACCGAGGGTGGTTCGACCATGGTGCGCGGAGTGCCCGTGCGCCACGTCGGCGGACGTGCGGTCACCACCGTGTTCGACCTGATGCTGGCCCAGTACGGCGTCGAGCGGCCGGGGCTGCCCGGCGAGTGGCCGTCCTCGTACGACGACGCCTCCCAGCCGTACACCCCGGCCTGGCAGGAGACGGTCACCTCGGTCCCCGCCGAGCAGGCGGCCCGGATCGCCCGGGAGTTCGCCCGCAACGCGGAGCGCACGAACGGCCGTTCCATGATCGCGCTGGGGGCCGGCACCAACCACTGGTTCCACTCCGACACCATCTACCGGGCGTTCCTGGCGCTGACCACGATGACCGGCTGCCAGGGCGTCAACGGCGGCGGCTGGGCGCACTACGTCGGCCAGGAGAAGGTCCGTCCCCTGACCGGGTTCCAGCATCTCGCGTTCGCCTTCGACTGGCAGCGGCCCACCCGGCACATGACGGGCACCTCGTACTGGTACCTCAACTCCGACCAGTGGCGCTACGAGGCGTTCGGGGCGGACGAGCTGGCCTCCCCGCTGGGCAAGGGCAAGCTCACCGGAAAGACGTTCGCGGACTGCCTGGCGCAGGCCGTGCGGCTGGGCTGGACACCCGGTCACCCCGGCTTCAACCGCAACCCCCTCGACCTGGCCGACGAGGCGGCGGAGCGGGGCCGGCCGGTCACCGAGCACATCGTGGACGAACTGAAGTCGGGACGGCTGCGGTTCGCCACCGAGGACCCGGACGCTCCCGAGAACTTCCCGCGCGTGCTGACGGTGTGGCGGGCCAACCTGCTGGGGTCCTCCGGCAAGGGCAACGAGTACTTCCTGCGGCACCTGCTGGGCGCGGACGCGGATGTCCGCTCCGAGGAGACCCCGCCCGAGGGACGTCCGCGGGAAGTGGTCTGGCACGACGAGGCGCCGGAGGGCAAGCTCGACCTGCTGGTCACCATGGACTTCCGGATGACCTCCACCGGTCTGCTCTCCGACGTCGTCCTGCCGGCCGCGACCTGGTACGAGAAGGACGACCTGTCCAGCACGGACATGCACCCCTTCGTGCACGCCTTCACCCCGGCCATCGCCCCTCCCTGGCAGGCCCGCACCGACTACGACACCTTCCTCGCCATCGCCGACAGGTTCAGCGACCTGGCCGCCGAACACCTGGGCACACGGACCGACGTCATGACCGTGCCCCTGCTGCACGACACCCCCGACGAACTCGCCCAGCCGGGCGGGGTGGTACGGGACTGGAAGACCGGCGAGTGCGAGCCGGTCCCCGGGCGGACCATGCCCAAGCTGGTGGTCGTCGAGCGGGACTACGCGGCCGTCGCACAGAAGATGCGGGCCATCGGCCCGCTGCTGGACACCCTGGGCACCACCACCAAGGGCGTCACCGTCCACCCCGACCGGGAGATCGAGGACCTGCGCCACCGCTGCGGCACCGTCCGTGAGGGAGTGGCCGCCGGCCGGCCGTCGCTGGCCACCGCCTCCGACATGTGCGAGGCGATCCTGGCCCTGTCCGGCACCACCAACGGCCGCCTGGCCACCGAGGGCTTCCGCGAGCTCGAGCGCCAGACCGGCAGCAAGGGCCTGGTGGAGCTCGCCTCCGAACGCGAGGCCGAGCGGATCACGTTCGCCGACACCCGCACCCAGCCGCGCTCGGTGATGACCTCCTACGAGTGGTCGGGCTCGGAGACCGGCGGGCGCCGCTACTCCCCGTTCGTCATCAACACCGAGCACAAGAAGCCCTGGCACACCCTCACCGGACGCCAGCACTTCTTCGTCCAGCACGACTGGATGACCGAGCTGGGTGAGCAACTTCCCGTCTACCGGCCGCCGTTGAACACTCCTCGGCACTACGGCGACGAGCAGTTGCACGAGGACGGCCGGGCCGAGGTCACGGTCCGCTACCTGACCCCGCACTCGAAGTGGTCCATCCACTCGAACTACCAGGACAACAAGTACATGCTCGACCTGTCCCGCGGCGGCCCGGTCATCTGGATGTCGCTGGAGGACGCCGAGAAGATCGGCGTCAAGGACAACGAGTGGATCGAGGCGTACAACCGCAACGGTGTCGTCGCCTGCCGGGCCGTGGTGACCCACCGCATGCCCGAGGGAACCGTGTACATGTACCACGCCCAGGACCGCAACATCAATGTGCCGAAGACCGAGGTCAGCGGCAAGCGGGGCGGCATGCACAACTCGCTGACCCGACTGCTGCTGAAGCCGACCCATCTGGCCGGCGGCTACGCGCAGTTCACCTACGCCTTCAACTACTACGGCCCGACCGGCAACCAGCGTGACGAGGTCACGGTCATCCGGCGCCGCGGCCAGCGAGTGGAGTACTGACATGAGGGTCATGGCACAGATGGCGATGGTGATGAACCTCGACAAGTGCATCGGCTGCCACACCTGCTCGGTCACCTGCAAGCAGACGTGGACCAACCGCACCGGTGTCGAGTACGCCTGGTTCAACAACGTCGAGACCAAGCCCGGTGTCGGCTACCCCCGCCGCTACGAGGACCAGGAGCAGTGGAAGGGCGGCTGGATGCTCGACAAGCGCGGCCGGCTGGTGCTGCGCTCCGGGGGCCGGGTCAAGCGGCTGCTGTCGCTGTTCTCCAACCCCGACCTGCCGTCCCTCGAGGACTACTACGAACCGGTCACCTACGACTACGACAACCTCATCAGCGCCCCCGCCGGACCGGACATGCCCGTCGCCCGGCCCCGCTCGGTCCTCACCGGCAAGCCCACCGAGATCACCTGGGGCGCCAACTGGGAGGACGGCCTCGGCGGCGCCCCGGAGAACGCCGGCGCCGACCCCAACCTGTCGGGCGAGTGGGCCGAGAAGGTCAAGTTCGAGTTCGAGCAGACCTTCCTCTTCCACCTGCCCCGGCTGTGCGAGCACTGCCTCAACCCCGCCTGTGTCTCCGCCTGCCCGTCGGGCGCCATGTACAAGCGGGTCGAGGACGGCATCGTCCTCGTCGACCAGGACAAGTGCCGCGGCTGGCGGATGTGCGTGACGGCGTGCCCGTACAAGAAGGTGTACGTCAACCACGCCACCGGCAAGGCCGAGAAGTGCACCTTCTGCTTCCCGCGCATCGAGGCCGGACAGCCCACCGTCTGCTCCGAGACCTGCGTCGGCCGGCTGCGCTACCTCGGTCTGGTGCTGTACGACGCCGACCGCGTCGGTGAGGCCGCGGCCACCCCGGACGAGCAGGACCTGCTGGACGCCCAGCGTGCCGTGTTCCTGGACCCGTTCGACCCCGAGGTGATCGCGGCCGCCCGCGCCTGTGGCATTCCCGAGGACTGGCTGGACGCGGCCCGCCGCTCCCCGATCCACGCGCTGGTGTCGAAGTACAAGGTGGCGCTGCCGCTGCACCCGGAGTACCGCACCCTGCCGATGGTCTGGTACGTGCCGCCGCTCTCCCCCGTGCTCGACGCGGTGGACGCGGCCGGCGGCAACCAGGACGACCCCGACCATGTGTTCGCCGCCGTCACCCGGCTGCGCATCCCGCTGGAGTACCTGGCGGAGCTGTTCAGCGCCGGGGACACCGATGTGGTCGCCGGCGTGCTGATGAAGCTCACCGCGCTGCGCTCGTACATGCGGGAGCGCACCCTCGGTGAGGAGGGCGACGAGGCGGCGCTCAAGGCCGTCGGGCTCACCGCACGGGAGGCGGAGGACCTGCACCGGCTGCTGGCCGTCGCCAAGTACGAGGACCGCTACGTCGTTCCCGCCGCCCACAAGGAGGACGCCGCGGCGCTCTCCGCCATGGAGGACCGCTGCCCCGTGGAGACCTCGGGCGAGGCGGAGGCCGGTGACGGCCGCCGCGTCATGCTCGGCATCCCCACCCTGCGCCGCCGTACGACCGACACACCCGCCGGAGGCCACCTGTGACCCCCCTGCCGACCACCGTGCCCGGCCTCGTCCGCACCAAGGTCCGGGCCGCGCTGCGCCGCCCGGACCGGGCCTCCCGCACCACCCCGCTCACCCCCGAGGAGGCGGAACAGCGGGCGCTGCTGCTGCGGCTGATGTCCCTGCTGCTGCAGTACCCCGACGCCGAACTCGCCGCCGCCCGCCGGGTGATCGCCAGCACCGTCGAGGCACTGCCGGCATCGCCCGCGGCCGGCCATCTGGCCGAGTTCACCGCCTGGTTCACCGGGCAGGACCCGGACACCCTGGAGCGGCACTACGTCGAGACGTTCGACCTGCGCCGCCGCAGCGGCCTCTACCTCACCTACTACCTGCACGGCGACACCCGCCGCCGCGGCATGGCGCTGCTCACCCTCGCCCAGCGTTACCGGGCGGCCGGCTGGGACACCGACGGCAGCGAACTGCCCGACCACCTCCCGGTCGTGCTCGAGTTCGCCGCACTGACCGGCCCCGGCAAGGGCGAGGCCCCGTTGCGCCAGCACCGGCGCGGCATCGAACTGATCCACCACGCCCTGACCGACGCGGACTCCCCCTACCGGCACGTCCTCGCCGCGCTGATCGAGCTGCTGCCGCCGGCGACCGCGGCCGACCAGCGGGCGGTGGCCGAACTGGCCGCCCAGGGCCCGCCGAACGAGGACGTCGGGCTCGACCCGTACGGCGAGGGCGAGTTCGCTCCTCCGGGCGCCTTCGTCCCGCCCGAGCAGGCACCGCCCACCCTCGCCCCACCCTCCGCCGCGCACCCTCAGGAAGGCCGTCGATGAACACCTCCGGAGCCGACCTGCTCCTCTGGGTCGCCGTCCCCTACATCTGCCTCGCGGTGTTCGCCGTGGGACACGTCTGGCGGTACCGGCAGGACCAGTTCGGCTGGACCTCCCGCACCAGCCAGCTCCTGGAGCACCGCTGGCTGCGCTGGGGCAGCCCGCTGTTCCACCTCGGCGCGTTCATGGTGATCGGCGGACATGCCGTCGGTCTCGCGGTGCCGGCCTCCTGGACCGAGGCGGTGGGCATCGACGAGCACACGTACCACACCACCGCCGTATGGGCGGGTTCGGTTGCCGGGATCGCCATGGTCACCGGTCTCGGCATGCTGTCCGCCCGCCGGCTGCTGGCCCCACGCATCCGCCGCACCACCGACAGCAGCGACAAGGTGCTCTTCCCGCTGCTGTCGGCGACGGTCCTGCTGGGCATCGTCGCCACCGCCGCACACTACGTCTTCGGCGCCGGCTACGACTACCGCTCCACCGTCTCCGTGTGGTTCCGCGGCCTGTTCAGCCTCAGCCCCGAGCCCGCGGCGATCGCCGGTGCCCCGCTGCTGTTCCAGCTCCACGCGCTGACCGCCTGCCTGCTCTTCGCGGTCTGGCCGTTCACCCGCCTGGTGCACGTGTGGAGCGCGCCGGTCGGCTACCTCGCCCGCCCGTACGTGGTCTACCGCCGCCGCACCCATCGGCCGGTGGCCACCGTGGCTCCGGGCACCGGGCCGTCCCGCACCCGGGCCTCGGGGCGCAAGGCGTGAACCGCGAACCGGACACCGCCGCACCGGCGGTGTCCACCGGCCCGGCCGGGCCCCCCGGCACGGGCCGGCGGGCCGGCTGGGCCATGCTGGTCACCGGGATCATCGGCTGGCTGGCCTCGTTCCAGCTCACCCTGGACGACTGGCGGACGCTCCAGGACCCGTCGTACGTACCGGCCTGCAATCTCAGTCCGGTCGTCAGCTGCGGCAGCGTCATGTCCAGCCCGCAGGGCAGCCTGTTCGGCTTTCCCAACATGCTGGTGGGGCTGGGGGCGTTCGCCGCCGTGGCGGCCCTGGGCGTCGCCGTGCTCTCGGGGGCGCGGCTGCACCACCGGCTGTGGCTCGCGCTGGCCGCCGGCGCGTTCGCCGGGGTGGTGTTCGTCCACTGGCTGATCGTGCAGTCGCTCTACGAGCTCAACAAGCTCTGCCCGTACTGCGTCGTCGTCTGGATCGTGACCATCGCCCTGTTCTGGTTCCTCATCCTGCACTGCCTGGAAAAGGGTGTGCTGCGGCTGCCCCGGGGTGTCCACGACATCGTCCGGGACACCCACTGGATGCTGCTCGCCGCCTGGTACGCGGTGATCGCGCTGCTCGTGCTCACCCGTTTCTGGGACTACTGGAGCAGCCTGCTTTGAATCCTCCCCTCCCTGAAGGGAAGGGGATTCCTGGCTCAGGCTGCCACCTGGAGCGGCGCTCCCGGGGGTCTTGTGCCCTCGACGCCAGCCGGGTTGAGACCAGCCCGGACGAGCATGACGCGTGCGGAGTTCTTGTCCCGTGGGGATGCGGCTGTGCAGGCGGTGCAGGTGTAGGTACGTTCGGAGAGGGGGAGTGCGTGCTTGGTTCTCGCTCCGCACTGCGCACAGTCCATGGTGGTGTGCGCGGGATGCACGAGGCGGATGTCCCGCCCGTGTTTGCGGCCCATCTCGATCAGGGCCTGTTTGGTTGCGCCGATCGCTGCGTCCGCGGCTTTGCGGGCCATGGTGGTCCTGGCGAGGAAGCGCGGCCGGAAGTCCTCGACGGCGATCACGTCGTGGTCGGTCACGACGCGCTTGGCCCACTTGCGGGCGGTGTCCTGCCGCTGCCGGGCGACCTTCTTGTGCAGCCTGGCGGTCTGCCGCTGCGCTTCGCGGTAGCCCTGGGACGCGGCCTGCCCCCTGGCCGGGCGGCGGCGGGCCATCATCCGCTGGTAGCCGGTCAGCTTCGCCTGCGCCTTACGGCCAGGCTGGGCGTGCGGGAGGTCGTGCGCGTCGGATGTGGTGGTGGCGGTTTCCCTGACGCCCCAGTCGACACCGAGGACACGGCCCGTGGCGGGGAGCGGCTGCACCTGCGCGGCGACGACGAAGGAGGCGTACCAGTGCCCCACCGCGTCGCGGTGGACGCGCACCGAGGACGGCGCGCAGGGCAGCTCGCGGGACCACACCACCGTCAGGACGATGCCGCCCGCGAGGTGGAGGCGGCCGTCCTTCAGCCGGAATCCCCGCACGGTGTAGTTCAGTGTGGGGAGCGCGTCCCGCTTCTTTTTCGGCTTGGGCATCCCGGCGCGCTGCCGCATGGGCAGCCGCTTGCCGATGTCCTTCAGGGCCTTGGAGCGGGAGGTGGCGAAGTCCCGGATGGTCTGCTGCTGAGCCACCGAGGCACCGTCGCGCAGCCACGGCGTCGCGGCGCGGGCCTCGGTCAGCATCCTGTCGAGCTGGGCAGGGCCGCACGTCAACGTGTCCTCGGGGTGCGCCTTGTTGTGGGCGTGCACCTGGCGGGACTTGGCCACGGCCTCGTTCCAGACCCAGCGGCACCGGTCCCACTCCGCCACCAGCAGGGCACGGGCCGTGGACGATACACGCAACCGGTAGGTGTACCGGGCATGCCCGGCCTTCTCCTCCGTCCCCACCCGCGCCATCCCACTCTCCCCTTTCCACGGTTCGCGGCCAGGCACGTGCCGTCCCGAGCCCTGTGCAGGACCATATGTACGACAGCCGCACACACACCCGCCGATCCCGCAACCCCCACCCCGACCAGCGACACCATGCACACACGTTCGCATCACCTCTGCTGTGGTGGCAGCAGTACCCGCGCTCCGCGCCCGGAACCCGACGCCGGCGACGCTCCGCGTCGCCATACCCGGATGCGATTCCTCCCCGGCGTGAACGCCGGAGCATCCTCACAAGAATCAGGTGAAGGAGACGCGAATGGACGACGTACTGGCGGCCTGGACGGCAGCGGTGCGGGACGAGCTGGGTGTCGACGTCGAGGTCGACCGCGACCTCCTGCTCGCCCTCGCGGGCGACGCCGCCCACGGTGTCGCCCGGCCCGCGGCGCCGCTGACCACCTTCCTGGTCGGGTACGCGGCGGGCCGCGCGGGCGGTGGCCCGCAGACGGTGGCCGACGCGGCCCGCCGCGCCGGTGGCCTCGCCGCCCGCTGGGCCCGTGAGGCCGACAGCGGTCGTGGGGCGGGCTGAATCCCGTCCCGGCGCGCCCGGCACGATCGCGTGTGCGCGCTGTCCCGTCCGACCGGGCGGCTCCGGGTTCTCCGGAGCCGCCCGGCCGTGGTGTGGGGCGTTCAGCCGGAGGCGGCCGAGGAGGTGACGTTGCGCACCGCCCGCAGGGCCGGGTGGCGCCGGCGCAGCCGGTGCTCCAGTCGCTGGTGCAGTGTGAACCAGGAGGCGGGGCAGCCGTGGCAGGTACCGCCGAGGCGGACGGTGACGACGCCGTCCGTCACGTCGACGAGGTCGATCGTGCCGCCGTGCGAGCGGGCGAAGGCGCCCACTTCCCCGTCGAGGACCTCCTGGGCCGCGGCGTACAGCAGCGCGTCCTCGCCGAGGCCGCCGGGGTCCGGGGCGGTCGTCCAGGCGGCGGGGTCCTCCAGCGCGGTGTGCAGGGCGGTGCGGACCCTGGCGCCCTCGGCGGCCCAGGTGCGGTCCGGGGCGAGGCAGGTGACGACGGCCGTGGGCTCCAGCGTGATCCGGGCGAGGGTGCCGTCGGCGAGCAGTGCGGCCAGCGGCGCGGGCACGTCCACGAGCGGACCCGTACCGCTGAGGGTCCCGGTGGGGACGATCCAGCGCAGCCGGCCGGGCCGGCCGGGAACCGTCTGGGGGTGCGTGGGGATCATGGCGGCCGTCACCCGCTCAGCAGGGCGGTGACGGTGCGGGCCAGGTAGGCCATCAGCCAGGCCAGCGCGGTCAGATAGGCGAGGGCGATGGCCGGCCACCGCCAGGTGCCGGTCTCGCGGCGCAGGACCGCGACGGTGGCCATGCACTGCAGTGCGTAGACGAAGTAGACCAGCAGCGCGGCGACGGTGGGCGGGGTGAACACCGGCTCACCGGCGCGGGGACCGTCGGAGTGGGTCATCTCCCGCAGCGCTCGGGCCGGTTGTTCGGGGTCCTCGGCGGAGGCGACCTGTCCGAGGGTCGCGACGAAGGTCTCGCGGGCCCCCTGCGCCGAGAGCACACCGACGTTGACACGCCAGTCGAAGCCGAGCGGCTCGAAGACGGGGGCGACCGTGCGTCCCAGGCCGGCGGCGTAGCTGTGATCGACGGTGTAGGCGGACACGGCGACGGAGTCGGTGGGGTCGACACCGGCCGCGCGCAGGCCGCTGTCCGTGTGCAGGGGCAGGTTCAGCAGCATCCACAGGACGACGCTGGTGGCGACGATGACGGTCGAGCACTTGCGCAGGAAGGCGCGCGCGGAGGACCACACCGCCACCAGCACCGCGCGGGGGGCGGGCAGCCGGTAGGGCGGCATCTCCATGAAGAAGGGCATCGCCGGGCCGTGACGGTCGCCGAACCTCTTGAAGGCCCAGGCGGCCACCATCGCGGAGACGGCGCCGAGGAAGTAGAGGCCGAACATGATCAGGCCCTGGGCACCGAACGGCCCGATCCGGTCGGACGGGTCCACCAGCAGGCCGATGAGCAGCACATAGACCGGCAACCGGGCCGAGCAGGTCATCAGCGGGGCGGCCATCATCGTGGCCAGCCGGTCTCTGGCCGAGGGCCAACGTCGCTTCCGTAGTGTGATCTTGGTCGGGTAGGGTCCTGATCTTGTGGCGAGCGGGCACATAGCTGGTGAGACGTATCCCGAGCGGACGC
>NZ_JBITRU010000045.1:0-49095 GCF_044540255.1 Streptomyces sp. NPDC086080 | reverse complement strand
CGACAAATCCCAAACAGGACAGTCGAGACGTCAGTCAGCCGAGGGGTCAGACCCGCCAGCAGCGTCACCACGTCACATCCTCACTGTCAGCCGAGGTAGGGCCGATCACGGTGCTCTAGGAAGTGACGGATCCGAAGCCGCTGCGTGTGGTGCATCGGCAGTTGATCGATTTCCTCCGGTTGAACGAACCGCAGTTCCGTGGACTCGTCCGAGATTGCGAGCTGGCCCCCGACCACACGGGTGGTGAAGCAGACGTTGAACTGTCTGCGCACCTCACCGTCCGAGTAGGCGATGATGTGGCGGGGGTCGGTGTACGTGCCCAGGAGCCCGGTGATCTCTACGTCCAGGCCTGTTTCTTCCTTCACTTCGCGGACGGCGGTTCCCGGGAGTGAGTCGGTCATCTCCATGCCGCCGCCAGGGAGAGCCCAAAGATCGTTATCTCGTCGGCGCTGAAGGAGCACGCGTCCTTCGTCGTCGGTGACCACGGCGGACGCGGCGACCACCAGACTGTTTGGCTCAGGTGCCGCCGGGTCGTCGTAGTACTCGGTCCGTGCCATGATCACCCTTCGGTTACCGGTGTCGCGGTCTCCCAGACCGCATCGAAGCTGCTGGCGTAGGTGTCGAACATGCCGCCCTTTCCGCTGCGCCGCAGATGCCATACGGGAGCGCCGTAGGCGTTCACGCCCCAAACATGGGCATTGACCATCGCCTGGTCATCCGCACGGTAGATCGAGTTGTAGAGCGTGGTGGCATGGGTCCGCACCTCGATGCCAGGTACCCCAGCAAGGGGGCGGTAGTGCATGAGGGCGAGTCGACAACGGGACTCGATCCCGTGGCCGAACCTCTCCTCGTCGCCGCGCTGTTGCACATTTGCACTGTCCGGGTCGCCGATCGCGATACGGACCGCACACCCGTCGGCAGCTCGCTCTTGCAGCAAGTCGTTGAGCCGTGGGTACGCCTCGTGCAGGAAGACGGCCGCGTACACCAACACGTCGATGCGCTTGCGGGCTTGGGTCAGCATGTCCACAAAGGTGGACACGGGGATGTCCGCCCGCTGGTCGTAGAGAGCCACAAGTTCCGGACTGACAGCGCGGGCAGGGCGTGCCTGCCGGAGTGCGGGCCATAGAGCGTGCACGTCTTCTCCTAGTGTTTCCGCTGCCAGCATGGCCGTGGCACGGCGCGGTGTACGCCCCAGATTGACCCATCTTTCAACGGACTTGGGATCGACTTCGACCTTGTCCGCAAGGGCGGCATACGTCCAGCCGCCGGCCGCCATGGCAGCACGTAACCTCTCGTTCGGCATCTCAATCTCTCCTAACATCCGGGGACGGCACTAGGGACGTTCTACCCGACGCGGGACGTCCCGAAGTGGGGTTTGTCGGAGGTTCCGACGTCCTGATGAGCGGCAGGATCCTCGTCCGCATGGCGAGCAATCAGCAGACCAGACCAGGCATCGGTGAATTGGCGAAGGACACCGCCAGGGGACGTATCGGCGTCGTCATGGGCGAGGTCGGCGGCCGTGTGCAGATACGGCCGATCCGCGGCGGCACGGAGTGGGATGCCATGCCGGACAACGTCGTGACGCCGAGTGCGCGGGAGGAACTGAGCGCACGTCTGGCCATCCGGAACGCCAACACCCGGGACGGGCTGTGATGCGCGCCATCGGCCGGTATGCGGGAGTCCTGTTCATCGTCGTGATCAGCGGGTCGTGCGGCCTGGTGATCGGCATCGCTCTCGCCGTCGGCCAGTAGACCGGCCGCCCCGAACGGGTGCCAGTTCCCCGGCTCCCCGTCCCCGTCCGGGGCCGCCCTTCCAAGCCCGCCTTCTGGTCGTCCTTGAGCCGTGGCTCAGCGACCGATGCGGGAGGTAAGTGCCACACACCGCCACACACAAGGAGTAGTCGCATGACGGCAACGGCGAACGATCAGAGGACCGGTCGCGCGGTGGCTGGTGAGGAGTTGTTCGAAAGCCTCGCCCACTTCGTGGTCGTCCACAACGGGCAGTCGCCCGAGCGTGCCCAGCGGATCGCGGACCAGGCCGTGGCCTTCTTGGTCACCGCCGCCACCGCCACCGTTCCCATGGTTCCGTCGGACGACGTGGACCTCGGGCTGCACGCGCTCATCCTGCACACGAAGGAGTACGCGGCCCTGTGCGAGCAGTACGCGGGCCGCTTTCTGCACCACAACCCGGCGCCGGGCGGCGGGGCCCGTGACCCGGAGAAGGTCGCCTCCTCCGCGCATGCCATGAAGGCGGCCGGGTTCATGGTCTTCGACGACCTGTGGACCATGGACGGAACCAACCTCGCGCAGTGCGACTCGGACTGCGGCCGGCCGTACGGTCAGGCGTAGCACACGACAGCAGCGACGCGGCCGACCACGAGTCGTGGCCGGCCGCGTTCGCCGGAACCGGAAGGAGAAGAGACGTTGTCCGGGTCGTCCCCTGAACTGCCGATCGTGGTGCTCGACGCCCTTATGCCTACGGCTCAGCGTCTGGTGGTGGACCGCCGGGGCTCCAGGGTCTGGGACGTGGAGAGCCATCGGGGTCACTACGCCGTGAAGCTCGGTCATCCAATCGAGGCCACGGCCGACTGGCCCGCCCAGCCCTGGACCGCGCTCGCACCCGCGCGCGAGGGGGCCGTGCTGCACCGCCTCGGCTTGGATGACTTGGCGTACGGTGAGTGGGAGCGTGGAACGTGGAACCTCCAGCCGTGGCACGAGGGGCCGGACCTCTACCGACTGTGGGAGCCCTGCCGCGAGAAGGACTCACCCGTCGAACCACACACAAGCGTCGCCCTGGGCTGTGTCGAGGCGCTGGCCGAACTTCACGCTAAGGGCTGGGCACACGGTGACGTACAGCCCGCCCACTTCATCATCGGGCCGGAGCGGACGCACCTCATCGACCTCGCTCTTGCCCGGGGCGGGCACATACCTGAGACGTACGACTTCCCGTTCCGCGGCTGCCTCGTCCACTACGAGGCTCCGGAGATCGCGCGCAGCGTGCTCGCGACCGGAGAGGCCGAACCCACACAGGAAGCCGACGTCTACGGACTCGGCGCGTCTCTCCTCATCTCCGCCACCGGGTGGCGGGCCATGGACTATCCGGATGACGCTCCGCGCCCCGTCCAGAGAGAGGCAGTGGCGAACGGCAAGCGCCGGCCTGTGAAGGCTCCCGGTCCGCTGGGCGAGCTGATCGACGCGATGCTCAGCCACGCTCCGGAGGGCCGGCCAACCATCTACGAGGTGGGCAAAGCCCTGAGCTGACTCCCTACAGCCAGAGACCGGGCCGCCCTCAACCTGAACAGCATGCTGGGCGGCCTGGTTCCGGCATCTTGATCGAACACACTGTTCGGTCTGCTGTGGCCCCTGCGGATGATCACCCCACCGCGACCGCCTTGGCGTACGACAGGACATCCGCCGGGAGTTCGTGCTTCAGCTTCCAGGTGATGGCCATCGGTCGACTGCCCTTGTGGCTCTGGTACTCAGCGGGCCCCAGCAGCATCCACGGCTGAGGACCGCCGATGTCGGTGGTCTTGTAGCGGCGGACGAACAACAACACCTGGCTGCCCCGAATGGCGTGATGTTGGTACCTCAACCCAGTTGGGGATGTCTCCGAGGTCTGGTTCTGAGACTCCCAGTGAAACTGGGTCTCGCTCAGCGCGAAGTCGTGGTAGCGAGTCTGAGGTGAGAAGTCCTTCTCATCCTTCTCCCGGGTGATGAAGAGCGCGTCCGTTGCGATGGACTCACACCACTTCACACCCTCGCGGAAATCCCCGGGCATGAAGCCTCCGATGTCCGCCTGTCCGAGCGCAGGAAGGATCTCTTCGCGACTGTAGGAGGCATGGACGGTTAGCGGGATGCCCCGGTCGCCGGCCACGCCGAGGAGAGGAATGGGTACGTGCTCGGTATGGGCGAGGTTGTACGCCAGCACTTGGCGTAGTTCGCTACGGAACGCCTGGTGCTTTCGGAGAGAGGAGAACCCTGCGTCGTAGCTCGCAAAGCCCTTCCTCGTGACGCCACCCAGCGGCCAGATCTGGAAGAACAGCATGCGGGCGTACGCCTTGCCCTGTTCATCAAGGGTGCTGTAGGGCGCAGCGTCGTCTTCGAGCATGCGTGTGTACGCGGCCACGCGCAGTGGGTCATCGACATGGAGGAAGGCAGGCACTCGTCTGAGGAGGGCGGCCTCCCCTTCAAGTGCTTCGCGGTCACGCAAGCCGGAGCGGCGGAGCAGGCCCGTCCAGGAGTTCCCACTCCCTCGGTACACCTCCTTGATGTCTCGGCCGCTTTCCTCCAGGTATCGGCGGAGGGAAAGCTCCCCATAGTCGGCCACTTCACGCGACAGCGTGGTGACATTGACGCTGAGTTGGTCCTTGATGTTGGAGATGATGGTGTGCTTTGCCTTCTCCTCTAGAACGATCTCGCAGCCGGACGGGAGCTTCGGGAAGTCATGCTCGATGTGGTCCAGCAACCGCTTACGCGTCAGGTTCGTGAGGGCACGGAACTGGTTCTCAAATCGGAACTCTTTACGGTGCTGGCCGATGAAGTCCAACACGGTCAAGACAGCCTTGTTGTCGGAGCGCCGTAGCCCGCGGCCGAACTGCTGAAGGAACACAGTCGCGCTCGATGTCGGGCGGAGGAGAAGCAGGGTGTCCACACCTGGGACGTCAACACCCTCATTGAAGAGGTCAACCGAGAAGACCACCTGGAGCACCCCAGACCTCAAGTCCGCAAGTGCCTGCCGTCGCTGATCGGCGGGCGTCTCCCCGGACACCGCGACGGCGTTGAACCCAGCCGAGCGGAAAGACTCCGCCATGAAGTGCGCATGAGCGACGGAGACGCAGAAGCCCAACGCCCGCATGCGGCTCGGATCGGCGACCTTCTCCTCAACGGCCTTGACGACGAGGGCAGCGCGAACCTTGTTGCCGGTCAGAACGTTGCTGAGTGCGCTGAGGTCGTAGGCTCCGCGCTTCCACTCCACGTCGCTCAAATCGGTGGTGTCACTGATGCCGAAGTAGTGGAAGGGGCACAAAAGCTTGTTGTCCAGTGCTTCCCACAGTCGCATCTCGGCGGCGATACGACCGTCGAAGAACTCATCCTGAACGTTCTTGCCATCCATGCGTTCCGGCGTGGCTGTCAGGCCCAACAGCTCCACCGGTTGAAAGTGATCGATGATCTTCCGGTAGGTCGGTGATGTTCCGTGGTGGAACTCGTCGATCACGATGACGTCGAAGTGGTCGGGGGCGAGACGATCAAGCGCCCGTGCGTTGAGCGATTGAACGCTCGCGAAGACATGAGTCCAGCGCTCCGGGATCTCTCCGCTATGGAGGGACTCCCCGAAGTTCGCATCAAGCAAAATTTCCTGGTATGTCCGCAAAGACTGCTGCAAGATTTCCTTGCGATGAGCGACGAACAGGAGGCGCAAGTCGCGGTCATGTCTCTCGCGGAGCTCCTTGTAGTCCAGCGCAGCTATGACGGTCTTGCCCGTGCCCGTAGCCGCTACCAAGAGGTTCCGGTGACGCCCATGAACCTCACGCTCGACGTTGAGATGTTCAAGCATGTCCCGTTGATAGGGATACGGCCGCACCTCAAAGCCGGACAGCGTGATGGCCGAGCCCGCTGACGGTGCACCGCCAGCCACTGCTAGTGCTTCTTGCAGACGACTGCCGTCAGTGTGAGGGTCATACGTCTCGAAGGACGGATCGTTCCAATACGACTCGAACGTCGCTTCAAATTTCCGCATCACATCGGGCGTGGCCACGGAGGACAAGCGAACGTTCCACTCCAAGCCATCGAGGAGGGCTGCCTTCGATAGATTGGAGCTACCGACGTACGCGGTGTCGTAACCGCTGTCCCGTCGGAACAGCCAAGCCTTGGCGTGGAGCCGCGTTGAGCGAGTCTCGTAGTTGACCTTGACTTCGGCTCCGAAATCTTCGACCAACCGGTCCACCGCTCGCCGCTCAGTGGCGCCGATGTACGTCGTGGTTAGGACCCTTATCGGCACCCCCCGTTCATGCGCCGCTCTCAAGGACCGCTCAATGACCCGCAGCCCGTGCCACTTGACGAAAGCGCACAGGAGATCCACGCGGTCGGCTGTAGCCAGTTCTGCGCGCAGTTCGAATCCGAGGCTAGGGTCCTCGGGCGAGTTGGTGAGGAGCGCGGTCTCCGAGAGGGGAATACCGGGGCGTACGGCGAAGACCCCGGGTGCCTCTTGCCGTGTCATTGCTAGGAGCTGCTGAGGCCCGTTTGCGACGAGATCCACCCACTCTTGGGCGCCCTGCAGTGTGCCGATGGACTCCAGGATGTGGTTGGCCGCGTGTACGCGCTCCTCAGGGGGCAGGTTCTCGAGAACGCGGCGCACGGTGTGCGAGACGTGCCTCGCAAGCACATGAGGAACCGACTCTGCGCCCACCGCTTCGCTCATCGGATGCCAGCCAAGCTGGGAGAGCTGCTGAAGCTTCTGCTCGAAGCGGAGCGTGATCAGTTGCTCATACAGACCCGCGGCAGGTTGGGACAGATCCTCCAGCTCAGACACTCGGACTCCTTCGACCACACCGGACAACTCGGGTCATGTGTAACAGAGAGCTCTGACAATCCGGGCTGGGGACGTCCAGTTCGGATTGCCGACGTGTCTCAACTTGACTGCGATGGAGCGAAGTTGCGTGTAACCGATCGCGTTCGCTCCAGTATGGATCGATGAGAATCGAACGAGTCATCGGACATATCGAAGGTGTGGCCGTAGGCAGAGTCTTCCATCGGCGATTAGACGTGCTCCGTGCGCACCTGCACAGGACGAACCAGCGTGGCATCTCCTGGCTGGTGGACAAGGACGGCCGCAGAGTCGGGGACGCGATCGTCCTGCACGGCGGCTATGTGGATGACGAGGACCACTGGGAGTGGATCCGATACACAGGCGCTTCGGAGGGGAAGGACAAGGATGACTCCACCGGACGGCTCCTGCGTAGCCAGTCGTGGTCCCACACGGACAATGCTGCGCTTCTGCTCAGCTATGAGCGTGCCTATCCCATCCGTGTGATCCGAGGCTACGAGGGAGATCCGCGGTACTCGCCGTCCGACTCCTACCGGTATGACGGCCTGTACGAGATCACGGAGGTACGCACCGCAACCTCCAAGTACCCGGCTCCTGACGGCTCGCCGATTGACATCTGTCAGTTTGACCTGAGGCGCTTACCTGACCGGGAGCAAGTGCAGGCGCCGGTCGAGCGACACGTTTTCGACGTATGGGAAGAACTCGGCGCCGAGCAGTGGGACCCGGAGAAATTTCCCAGCTCGCGCAGCGTGCGGGTGCGCCGACTGATCCGGGATACGGCTGCAGCGCAGCGGATAAAGCAACTCTATGAAGGGGAGTGTCAACTGTGTGGCCTGCGCCTTACGGGCCCGGACGGTAGCTCTTACAGCCAGGGAGCACACATACGGCCGCTGGGTAGGCCTCATCATGGGCCCGATGTTGAGCCCAACATTCTGTGTCTATGCCCTAACTGCCACGTTCGGCTCGATATTGGCGCGGTCACAGTGGACGAAGACGGGTCTGTCATCGTGCGGACAGACCTGTCAGGTGTGAGGCTCTTGCCGAAACTCACAGTGAAGGACGGCCACCGGGTTCACCCGGAGTACCTCCGGTACCACAGGAGGTACTGGGATAACGACTCTGGTGGTAGCTCCCGTTTCTGAGGAGCGAGTGGAAAACGGTAACGGGGGAGACGATGCGCGCGCATCGTCGTCGGCGGAAGCGCTGCGGAGGTCGATCGGCTGACGGCTCTTGAACGCCTGAGTGCGTCTGGCCGCAGTCAGATCCCTGGAAGAAAGCCGTGGAGAGGGGACATTGAGTTGCGGGATCTGTTGAGGGCCGTCGCCGCCGCTCCGGGGCCGGTCTGCTGACGGCACGATTCTCTCCGGCGGATCCGGATGCCGGGGCGATGGCGTGGAGCGAAGGGGCCCGGTGTGCGGGAGGGTACGGCAGTGAGGGTGCGGTGGGGACTGCCTGGTCCCGCCCTGGTCGGGCGCTGTCGGGTGCGGCGAGTATGTGGGCGTCTCGAGCCGGGCGTCCGTCGCGTTCCGGTTCTCGTCCGAGGGAAGTGGAGCGGCTCCATGGCGTGGATAGCGGGGATCGGCGTGATTGTGGGGCTGTCGGCGATCGTGTTGGGGGTCGTCGCGCTCCGGACGGGGTGGGTTCTGCCCGTGGCGCGCCGTCATGTCGTCAGGCCGCAGGTCTATGGCCTCGGCGCCCTGCTCATCGGTGTGTCCAGCCTTCTGCAGGGCCTCCTCGGCTTCCGGGTCCTGCCGGGTGTCCCTGGGGAGGTCCGCTCCGTCGGCGGCTACGCCCTTCTGGCGGCAGGGCTGCTGCTTGTCGCCCTGAGTCAGAGGCTGCCGCGGCGTCGGGAACCGGCCCGGGACTGATGGAGGGCCGGGCGGTCGTGTAGGTCCTCTGGAGGGTGATGCCGGGGGCTTTGCCTGCAACCTCCGACAGAGACGTGATCTCGGCCTGTTGGTGGAGGGCGGGGCCGGTGGGGGCGGGTGGAATGTGGTGGTGCGGCCGGAGGGATCCGGCCGTGCCCCCGGGCGGGGAGGCGTCGGCTCGTCGGTGCGGCGGTTGTGCTGGTGTGCTGGTGTGCTGAGGCTGCCCGGGGTGGGAAGACATGGGCCAAGTGGGTTGTGGGCAATCTAGTTGTGCACAACTCGATTGCGCGCTATGTTTCTTTCAGTGCTCGACACCGACCCCTTACGGAAGGCAGCAACCACCATGCCGTTCATCACTGTTGGCCAGGAGAACTCGACCACCATCGACCTCTACTACGAGGACCACGGCACCGGGCAGCCGGTCGTGCTGATCCACGGGTACCCGCTCGACGGGCAGTCCTGGGAGAAGCAGTCCGCCGCGCTGCTGGAGGCCGGATACCGGGTCATCACGTACGACCGGCGCGGGTTCGGCCGGTCCAGCCGGCCCACCACCGGCTACGACTACGACACCTTCGCCGCCGACCTGAACACGGTCATGGAGACCCTCGACCTGCGCGACGCCGTCCTCGTCGGGTTCTCCATGGGCACCGGCGAAGTCGGCCGCTACCTGGGTACGTACGGCTCCGAGCGGGTCGCCAAGGCCGCGTTCCTTGCCTCCCTGGAGCCCTTCCTGTTGAAGACCGACGACAACCCCACGGGCGTCGACGGGAGCATCTTCGAGGGCATCAAGCAGGCCGTCACCGAAGACCGGTACGCCTACTTCAGCGCCTTCTACCAGGACTTCTACAACCTGGACGAGAATCTCGGCACCCGGATCAGCGAGGAGGCCCTGCGCAACAGCTGGAACGTGGCCGCAGGATCCTCCTGGTACGCCTCGCTGGCCTGCGTCTCGACCTGGACCACCGACTTCCGCGCCGACATCGGGAAGGTCGACGTGCCGGCGCTGATCCTGCACGGCACCGCCGACCGGATCCTGCCGATCGAGGCCACCGGTGAGCCGTTCCACCAGGCGCTGCCGGACGCCGAGTACGTCGTCGTCGAAGGCGCCCCGCACGGCCTGCTGTGGACCCACGCCCAGGAGGTCACCGACGCCCTGCTCGCCTTCCTCGCCAAGTAGGGGCAAGCCGAGGCACGCGTACGCGTACCTGTGCGTCCGTCCGCCGGGACCTGGCGGACGGACGCACAGGCCCTCGGAGCTCAAGCCGAACAGCCTCGCGAGTCAGGCGGTGAAGCCGCCGTCGACGTGGATCGAGGCTCCGGTGATGTACGAGCCGTCCGCACTCGCCAGGTGAGCGACGGTGGCCGCGATCTCGGCCGCTTCCGCATAGCGGCCCACAGCGGTGAAGCCGGCGATCACCTCGGCGTTCGGCCCGTCAGCGGGGTTGGCGTCCGTGTCGGTGGGGCCGGGCACCACCAGATTGACGGTGACTCCACGCGGACCGAGCTCTCGGGCCAGGCCCTTCGTCATCCCGACCAGAGCCGCCTTGCTCATCGAGTACAGCGCCAGTCCCGGGAAGACCGCCCGCTCGGCGACATTGCTGCCGATGCTGATGATGCGGCCGCCCTGGCCCATGTGACGCACTGCCGCCCGGGATGCCGTGAACGGCGCCCGGACGTTCACCGCCAGGGTGCGCTCGGTCTCTGCCGGGCCCAGGTCCTCGAGTGGGCCGACGAGGAAGACGCCGGCGTTGTTGACCAGGATGTCGAGTCTGCCGAACGTCGCGGCGGCCTTGTCCACCGCGGCGGTGAGTGCCTCAGGGATGGCGCTGTCGGCCTGGATGGCCAGTGCCCGGCGCCCTCCGGCCTTGATCCGCTCCACCACCCGGGTGGCGGGTTCCACGCTGTTCTCGTAGGTCAGGACGACATCGGTGCCTTCTTCGGCCAGTCGTAACGCCACGGCGGCACCGATGCCCCGGCTGCCGCCCGTGACCAGGGCCACGTTTCCTTCGAGTCGCTTCATGACGTCGAGCATGGTCGGCGCCTGCGCCGGAAGCTGGCGGGAATCCGACCCGGCGTTCGACCTCCGGCAGGGCGACACCATCCGTCCTGGCCGGACAGGGCCAAGGAGGAGGACCCGGGTGCCCGTCCGCCGGATCCGGCGGACGGGCGGACCGGCAGACCGGCCTGTCAACCCGTCAGGCGTCGCCGTGGCATGTGCCGTACGGGCGTCCCGAACCGCACCAGCACGGCGCCGTCCGCTCCGGCGGCCACGCCACCGCCCGTCCGCGTGCCGCCAGTGTCGTCGCGTACTGGGGGAGCAGGGACGAGTCGTCGGGGGAGCTGAGTTCCGAGGCGGCGAAGGCCTCGTAGGAGGGGACCGTGCCGGTGACGATGCCCAGGTTGGCGGTGCCGGAGGCAGCGAGTTCGCGCAGGGCGGCCTCTATCGTCGCCAGGTGGGTGTCGTAGGACGGGTACTCCTCGGCCAGGGACGGGTACGCCTCGGTCAGCTCCGTCAGTTCGTCCGCCGGCCAGTGCAGGACCGCGACCGGGAACGGGCGGGACAGGGCCTCGCGGTACGCGCCCAGTTCCGCGCGCAGGCGCAGGATCTCCGCCTCCAGCTCCGCCGGGTTCTCCGAGCCGAGGGACCACACGCGCTTGGGGTCGTGGAGTTCGTCCAGGGTGATGGGGAGGGTGTGGACGGTGTCCGCCAGGGCGTCCCACTCGTCGTGCGCGGCGCCGAGCATCCTGCGGACGCGGTGGCGGCCGAAGAGGAGAGGGTGAGAGGTGCGCGGGGGCTTTTCCCCGTCGGCGTTCGTGCCGGTGCCGGGGTCGGTACCTGTGCCGGGCAGGAGGAGGCGTACCGCCTCGGTGAACGTCTCGTGCGCCTGTTCCAGCTCGTCGTGCGACTCCAGGGACTCCGCGACGATCACCCACGGGGCCGGGTCGCGCGGGGCCGCCCTGCGGATGCCGGTGATGATCGCGCGGGCCTCCGCCTCGTGGCCGTACTCCCAGAGGTTCGAGGCCTTCAGGGCGCGGACCAGGAACGGCTGGTCCAGGGCCGTGTCCGAGGCGAGCAGACGGTCGTAGAGGGTGGTCGCGGCGGGGCGGTCACCGGAGAGCTCGCGGTGGGCGGCGGCCCGCAGCAGCAGGGCCTCGGCGTCCTCGGGGTAGAGGTCGGCCGTCCGCTCCAGGCGAGCGGCTTCGGCGGTGTGGTCGACGTTTTCGGCAGGCGTGTCGGGGCGCATGGGTGACACCGTACTGCCGGTGGGTGACAGGCGTGAGAGAGCGGTGGGCCTCGGGGGGCGTGGAACCGTTGAGGCGGGTCGGACGTTGTGCTGGTGCCGGAGCCAGGGCCGAAGGGTCGGAGGGCGGACCCCGCCCGGTGGGACCGCGGTGCGGTATAGGTTCGTACCGGCAGATGTGGTGCGGCGAAGGGGGAGGGGAGGCCCGTGGTACGTCGTCGGGTGACCGAGCGGTCCGTCCTCGCCGTGCTGTTCCCGCTGCTCCAGGTCTTCCTGGTCCTGCTGCCGGCCGCCGGTGCCCTCTCTGTGGTCGATGTCGCGCTCGCCGCGACCACCGCCGCCGGTGCCGCGCTCACCGTCTGCACGCTCCTCGCCGCGCGCTGCGCCCCCGTCGTGCCGCGCACCCGGGTGCGTACGGCCCTGCGCGACCGTGACCGGCGTACCGCCTTCCTGCCCCAGCGCGACCCCGACGCCAGGGGGCGCACCCGGCCCCGAGCGCCCGGACACGCCCTCCTGGCGACCGCCGCGTAGGGCACTTCCTCAGCTCGTTCCTTCAGCACGCCCCGCTGCGGGTCGTCATGCCGCCATCCCGTACTCCCGGCACGACGAGACCCCCGGAGGGCTCACCCATGTCCGTCTTCGCCAGCCTGGTCGAGCAACTGGCCGACCTGCTCCAGCCGCTGTTCGGCGCCTTCGCCGCGGCCGCCGCGATCGTCCTGTTCACCGCGCTCGTACGCCTGCTCGTCCACCCCCTCTCCCGGGCCGCCGCACGCGGCCAGAAGGCCAGGGTCGCGCTCCAGCCCCGCATCGCCGAGCTGCGCCGCAAGCACGCGCGCAACCCCGAGAAGCTCCAGCGGGCCGTGCTGGAACTGCACACCCGGGAGAAGGTGTCGCCCCTGTCCGGATGCCTGCCGAGCCTGCTCCAGCTGCCCGCGTTCTTCCTGCTGTACCACCTCTTCTCCAGCGAGACGATCGGCGGGCGCGCCAACGAACTCCTCGGTCACCGGCTGTTCGACGCGCCGCTCGGCGGACGGTGGGCGGACGCGCTCGGCGACGGCGGGGTGTTCGGCGGGGCCGGGCTCGTGTACGTCGCCCTGTTCGGGGTCGTCGCGGTGGTCGCCTGGTTCGGCTACCGGCTGTCCCGGCGGATGACGGCCGCCCAGGCGCCGGCCTCCGCTGCCGACGACGGGCAGCGGGTGCCGGGACTGACGGCCGTCACCAAGGTCATGCCGTTCATGTCCTTCTTCACGCTCGTCACGGTCGCCGTCATGCCGCTGGCGGCCGCGCTGTACGTGGTGACGAGTACGACGTGGAGTGTGGTGGAGCGGTCGGTGCTGTACCGGTGAGTGCGAGGTCCGTGCTCCACGGGTGAGTGCGGGGAGGGCGCGGTCCAGTAGGTGAACCGGGTCTTGCGGAGTGCTCCGCCCGATTGGAGGATCGACCGGTCCTCCGATGGCCGCGTCCCGCCGCGTCCGGGTCGTTCGGCTCGGGCGGACCCGCGATCGAGGGAGACATGACCATGAAGCTGCTGCGAGTCGGTGCGCCGGGACAGGAGCGGCCCGCGCTGCTCGACGCCGAGGGGACCCTGCGGGACCTGTCGGGGCTCGTCGCCGACATCGACGGGGCGCTGCTCGCCGACGAGGCGGCGCTCGGCCGGGTCCGGGCCGCTGCCGACTCGGGGGAGCTGCCCGCGCTGGACGGGGCGGGGCTGCGGATCGGGCCGCCGCTCGGGCGGATCGGCAAGATCGTGTGCATCGGGCTGAACTACCACGACCACGCCCGCGAGACGGGGTCCGAGCCGCCCGCCGAGCCGGTGATCTTCTTCAAGGCGGCGGACACGGTCGTCGGGCCCGACGACAGGGTGCTGATTCCGCGCGGGTCGGTGAAGACCGACTGGGAGGTCGAACTGGCGGTCGTGATCGGGCGTACGGCGCGGTATCTGGAGTCGGCGGAGGAAGGGCTCGCGCGGGTCGCCGGGTACGCCGTGGCGCACGACGTCTCCGAGCGGGAGTTCCAGATCGAGCGGGGCGGGACCTGGGACAAGGGGAAGAACTGCGAGACGTTCAATCCGCTGGGGCCGTGGCTGGTGACGGCGGACGAGGTGGCCGATCCGCAGGATCTGTCGCTGCGGCTGTGGGTCAACGGGGAGCTGAAGCAGGACGGGACGACGGCCGAGCAGATCTTCCCCGTGGGGGAGGTCGTGCGGTACGTCAGTCGGTTCATGACGCTGTATCCCGGTGACGTGATCAACACGGGGACGCCGGCGGGGGTGGCGCTGGGGCGGGCCGAGCCGAAGCCGTATCTGCGGGCGGGGGACGTGGTCGAGCTGGAGATCGGGGGGTTGGGGCGGCAGCGGCAGGAGTTCGGGCAGGCGTAGGGCTTTCTCCGGGCGTGGGGGCCGTCCTGCCCGGCCAACGCTGGGTTCAGCCGGGCGGGAGCAGACGGCTCGGCCGGATCTCGTTCAGGTACACCACCGCGTCCGCGGCGCGCAGCAGGTTGACCCGGTCGAGGTCCCGGGGCCAGTGCGTGCCGATCTCCCGTTTGGGGCGGGTGGCGTCCAGCCAGGCGCGGACGGCCGGTGGCGCGGTGCGCAGGTCGAGGTGCCAGTCGCGGTGGCTCACCCGGTCCAGGGTGTGCTCGACCGACCCGTCCGCGACCGGTCCCGTACGGAACACCTTCACGTCCTCGTCCCGAGGGTTGGCGACGCCCTTGTCGGTGGCGAGGAAGGAGCCGTGGCCGAAGGCCAGGCCCACGGCCCGGTAGCCGTCCCCGAGCGCGCGGCGCAGCAGGCCGCCCTGGATGACCGGGTAGTCCGGGTCGAAGCCCTCCAGGTACACATGGCCGTTGTGGGCGGCCAGCATCGTCCGGGCGCCGGTCTGCCGCAGCCACCAGAGGGTGTTCTCCGTCATCACGGAGTCGCGGTAGGCCAGGGCCTCGCGTTCCTCGGCCGGGTCGTCGTAGTCGAAGGCGTTCTGGCGCGCGAACTGATGGACGATCTCCGCGTTCCGCACCGCCCGGATGTGGTCGTCCCCGGCCACGGTGCGCCCGGCGAAGCTCCGCGAGCGCAGTAGTTCCACGACGCGTCCGGTGCGTTCGGCCTTCTCCCGCCGGACCGCCCGGGGTTCCTGGAAGGCGGTCAGCATGTGCTCCCCGGCGGGCAGGGTGGGGCGCAGCCCCCGGTACAGCGCGGTGACGGCGGGCAGCAGGTCGGGGTGGGCGCGCCGGACGTGGCCGACGACCCGGTCGTACAGGTCGGGGCCGGCGTAACTGCTGTCGTTCCCGGCGAACCTGAGCGGGTCGCCGGGGTGGGCGACGTTGTACGCGCGCATCCACCGGACCAGGTCCAGCATGTCGCGGGTCCGCATGAAGGCGTAGGCGTTCTGGAACTCCTCCGCCATGATGCGGGCGGGGTCGCCGCGACCGGTGAGCACGTGGTCGTCCAGCCGGAGCCCGGCGCTCCAGGGAGCCTCCAGCACGAAGAGACGGAAGCCCTTCTCCACGGCCAGGTACCGGAACATCCGGTGCTGGAAGGCGAGGAAGTCGCGGCCGCCGTGAACGGCCTGCCCGATGCCTACCAGCCGGGCGTCACCCAGCGCCCGCCCCAAGGGGTGCAGGTCGTCGTAGGGGCCGGTGGGCTCCACGGTGCGCAAGGGGTGGGCGGCTCGTTCGAGGGCGGGCAGCGGGTCGGCGGACCCGTCCGGCGGGCGGGGGGACGGTCCGGTCGTCTCACGGTCGAGTCTCGCGCTCGGCCGGATCTCGTGCAGGTGTATCACCAGGTCCGCCGACGTGAGCAGACGGACGTGGTCCCCGGGCGGGGGATAGTCCGTGCCGATCTCCCGTTTGGGGCGGGCGACGTCCAGCCAGGCGCGGGCGGCCGGTGGCGCGGTGCGCAGGTCGGCGTACCAGTCGCGGTGACTCACCCGGTCCAGCGTGTGCTCGACCGAGCCGGCGCCGGCAGGTGCCACCGCGAACCGCCTGATGTCGTCGTCGGTCGGGTTCTGCAGGCCCTGTGCCGTGGCGTGCACGGCGCCCCGGTCGAAGGAGAGCCCCACCGCCAAGTAGCCGTCCCCCAGCCGCTGCCGAAGCACCGTGCCCTGGGGGAGGGGCAGGTCGGGGGTGGACGTGCTGGTGTACACGTGGCTGTTGTGGCCGCCGAGCACAAGGCGGTGCCCGGTGTGCCGGTGCCACCACAGGGTGTTCTCCGCCATGGCGGTGTCGCGGTAGACCATGGCCTCCCGCACGGCCCGGGGGTCCGAGAAGTCGAAGGCGTACAGCCGCGCCACCTGGTCGACGGCGGTGGCGTGCTGGATCGCCTCGGTGTGGTCGTCGTCCGTCCCGGCGGGTTGGTGGGCGCGAAGCAGTTCGAGGACGCGGCCGGTGCGTTCGGCCCGCGCGCGGCGTTCGTCCAGGGGCGCGCCCATCGCGGCGCGCATCCACTCGCCCACGGGCAGGGTGGGGCGCAGCCCCCGGTACGACTCGGTGACGGCGGGCAGCAGGTCGGGGTGGGCGCGCCGGACGTGGTCGGCGATCCGGTCGTACAGCTCGGGGCCGGCATAGCCGTTGTCGTCCCCGGCGAACCTGAGCGGGTCGCCGGGGTGGCCGACGTTGTACGCGCGCATCCAGCGGATCATGTCCAGGTACTCCTGGCTGTGCAGCAGCAGGTGGGCGCCCTGGAACTCCTCCGCCATGATCCGGGCGGGATCGCCGCGACCGGTGAGCAGGTAGTCGTCGAGGCGTGCGCCGGCGCTCCAGTTGGCCTCCAGGACGAAGGAGCGGAAGCCCTTCTCCTCCACCAGGTGGCGCAGTGCCCGGTGCCGGACGGTGACGAAGTCGTGGGAGCCGTGGGCGGCCTCGCCGATGCCGACCACCACGGCGTCACCGACCGCCTCCCCGAAGAAACGCAGGTCCCCGAGAGGGCCCCCGGGGTCGGTGGTGCGCAGCGGGCGGGCGATCTCCTCGAAGGCCGACACCACACCGCCGGGGGGCGCGGGAGGAGGTCCGTCCGAGGCTCCGGTGTCCCCGCCGGCCGGGGCCGCCGCGACCGTCCCGGGTATGACGGTGAGCCAGACGAGCAGCGCGGCGGCGAGCCGCCGTATGAGGGAGGGGGCCATGCCGTCAGCGTCGCCCCTCGGGCATCGGGGCGCGCCCCGAGTGTCACCCGGCCGGACCAGCCGACGCCGTGGGCGGGGCGGCGGAGGGGGCAGGAGCGGAGTGCTGCCCCTCCGCCGCCGCATCGAAGGGAGCCGAGTGGAGAGCGGGCGGACCAGGAGGGGCCCACGGCCGGTCTACGGGCGGGTCAGGAAGTGCTCCAGGGCCTCCACCACCAGCTGGTGGTCCTGGAGTTGGGGCAGGCCCGAGACCGTCACCGCGCCGATGACGCCCGCGCCCTCGACCGTGATCGGGAAGGAACCGCCGTGGGCCGCGTATGTGTCGGGGTCGAGGCGGGAGGCGTCCTCGAACGTCGTGCCCTTGGCGCGGTGGCGGGCGCCGACCAGGTAGGACGCGGAGCCGTAGCGCTCCACCACGCGGCGCTTGCGGGCGATCCACGCGTCGTTGTCGGGCGCGGAGCCGGGCAGCGCGGCGTGGAAGAGCTGCTGTCCTGAGCGGTGGATGTCGATGGCGACGGGGGCCTGGCGCTCACGCGCCATCTCCACCAGCAGGGAGCCGAGGGCCCAGGCGTCGTCGTACGTGAACCGCCCGAAGACCAGGCGGCGTTCCTGCGCCTCCAACTCCTCCACGGTCGGGGTGAGTTCCGGGGTCTGCCTCGGGGTGGTCACAGGGTCACCGTCGCCTTCTCCAGGGCCGACCGGCGGGCGGCCTCCAGTACGTCGAGGGCGGCGGCCGCCTCGCGCGCGGTCACCGGGTTGGGTGCGCCCTCCCGCAGGGCCTTCGCCACCGCCGCGTAGTAGGCGGGGTAGTCGCCCGGGAGGGTCGGTACGGGGCTGCCGCCGCCCGTCACCGGGGACTCCCCGGCGCCGATACGGCCCCACAGCTCCTCGGGTTCCGTGCCCCAGCTCGCGCCGGGACGCGAGCCGTCGCGCAGGGCGGCCTCCTGGGGGTCGAGGCCGTGCTTGACGTAGCCGGCCCTCGAACCGAGGACGCGGAAGCGCGGGCCGAGCTGGGCCGTGGTCGCGGAGACGTAGAGGTGGGAGCGGACGCCGCTCGCATGCGTGAGCGCGAGGAACGTGTCGTCGTCGGTCTCCGCGCCCTCGCGGCGGATGTCCGTCTCGGCGTACACGGAGCTCACCGGGCCGAAGAGGACCAGCGCCTGGTCGACGACGTGGCTGCCGAGGTCGTAGAGCAGACCTCCGATCTCCGCGGGGTCGCCGGACTCCCGCCAGCCGCCCTTGAGCTGCGGGCGCCAGCGCTCGAAGCGGGATTCGAAGCGGTACACCTCGCCGAGTGCGCCCTCGTCGATCAGCTTCCGCAGGGTGAGGAAGTCGTTGTCCCAGCGGCGGTTCTGGAAGACGGAGAGGAGCAGGCCGCGTTCCTCGGCGAGCGCCGCCAGCTCGCGCGCCCCGGCCGCCGTACCGGCGACGGGCTTGTCCACGACGACCGGCAGGCCGGCCTCCAGCGCGGCGGTGGCGAGCGGGACGTGCGTCCTGTTCGGGGACGCGATGACGATCAGGTCCAGGTCGCCGGCGCGGTCGAACAGCTCGTCCGGGGTCGCGGCGACGCGTACGTCCGGAAACCCGGCGCGGGCCTGCCGCTGCCGCTCGGGGTTCGAGGTGACCACCGTGTCGAGCGCGAGGCCCTCGGTCGCGGCGATCAGCGGGGCGTGGAACACGGAGCCCGCGAGGCCGTAGCCGACGAGGCCGACGCGGAGGGGAGTGCCAGTCATGCTCCCTACTTTGGCAACGCTGTTGCCAAAGTGCAAGCGGTGGGGACAATGGGCGGGTGAAGAGGACGAACGACGGTATCGGCGGGGGCGGGTCGCACCTGGGGGCGAACCTGCTCGCCCTGCGCAGCCACAACACCGCGCTCGTACTGGAGCTGCTGCGGACCGCGGGAGCGGAGGGCATCAGCCGGCTGGAACTCGCCGAGCGGACCGGGCTCACCCCGCAGGCGGTCAGCAAGATCACGGCGAGGCTGCGGGAGGACGGGCTCGCGGCGGAGGCGGGACGCCGGGCGTCCACGGGAGGCAAGCCGCGCACGGTGCTGCGGCTGGTACCGGAGGCGGGGCACGCGGTCGGCGTGCACCTGGACCGTGACGAGACACGGGCGGTGCTGGTCGACCTCGACGGTGCGGTGGTGGCCCGGCGGCGGGCGCCGCTCGATCTGGGCGCGGGGGCGGAGGCCGTACTGGGCGGGGTGGCCGGGGTGGTCGGGGAGCTGCGGGCGGAGGCCGGTGGGGAGCGTCCGCCGCTGGGGGTCGGGGTCGCGCTGCCGGGGCCGCTCGACCACCGGCGGGGTGTGCTGCACCGGGTCACCGGGTTCCCCGAGTGGGACGGCTTTCCGCTGCGGGACGCGCTGGCGGAGCGGCTGGGGCTCGCGGTGGTCGTCGACAAGGACACCAACGCGGCGGCGCTGGCGCTGGCGCTGGCGGTGGGCGGCGAGGGCGGCTCCTTCGCCTACCTGCACCTCGGTACGGGGCTGGGGGCGGGACTGGTGATCGGGGGGAGCGTGCACCGGGGGGCGCGGACGGGGGCGGGGGAGTTCGGGCACCAGGTGGTGCAGCTCGACGGGCCGCCGTGCGGGTGCGGTGACCGGGGGTGCGTGGAGGCGCTGTGCCTGGCGGCGGTGGCGCGCGGTGAGACCGAGGAGGCGGCGCGGGTCCTGGGCGTCGGGGCGGCGAACCTGGTGGGGGTGCTGGACATCGACTGCGTTCTGCTCGGTGGCCGGACGATCGAGGCGGAGCGGGACGTGTTCGTTCGGGGGGTGCGTGCGGTGCTGGACGCTCGGTCCCGGCGCACGGGCGACACGGCGGTCCCGGTACGGAGCACGTCCCGCGCGATAGCGGAGGACGCCGCCCAGTTGGTGCTGGCGCCGGTGTTCGGACGGGGGGACGGCTGAGGGAGGGCGCGGCTCGGCCGGGCCGTCGCGGAGATCGCGGGGGCCGCGGGGGCCGCGAGGGCTGCGGGGCTGCGGGGATCGCGAACGCCGCGGAGGTGCGGCCGCCGTTCGCCGTGTTCCCGTCGCCGTGCCGACCCCGGGCGGCCGTTCCCCCGTGATCCCGGTCTGATTAGGCTGGGGCGCACGCAGGACCGCGTACGGCAGGAGAACCCGCACATGGCAGACCGCAAGCCGATCGCATCGTGGCTCACCGACATGGACGGGGTGCTGATCCACGAGGGCGTACCGATTCCCGGCGCCGACGCCTTCATCAAGAAGCTGCGCGAGTCCGGCAAGCCCTTCCTGGTCCTCACCAACAACTCGATCTACACCCCGCGCGACCTGCACGCCCGGCTGCGCCGCATGGGCCTGGACGTGCCGATCGAGAACATCTGGACCTCCGCGCTCGCCACCGCCCAGTTCCTGGAGAACCAGCGACCCGGCGGCTCGGCGTACGTCATCGGCGAGGCCGGGCTCACCACCGCGCTGCACGACATCGGCTACATCCTCACCGACCACGAACCCGATTACGTGGTGCTGGGGGAGACGCGTACCTACTCGTTCGAGGCGATGACGAAGGCGGTCCGCCTCATCAACGACGGCGCCCGCTTCATCGGCACCAACCCCGACGAGACCGGGCCCTCCGCGGAGGGCCCGCTCCCCGCGACCGGCGCGGTGGCCGCGCTCATCACCAAGGCGACCGGCAAGCAGCCGTACTTCGCGGGCAAGCCGAACCCCCTGATGATGCGCACCGGGCTCAACACCCTCGGGGCCCACTCCGAGAGCAGCGCGATGATCGGTGACCGCATGGACACCGACGTCCTGGCCGGTATGGAGGCCGGGATGCAGACCTTCCTGGTGCTCACCGGCCTGACCCGGCCGGACCAGGTGGAGAACTTCCCGTACCGGCCGTCGCGGGTCGTCGACTCCATCGCGGACCTCGTCGACCTGATCTGACCGCGTTCACCCGTACGGAGTAAGCCTCGCGCGTATGCGCATGCGGGGCCCGACCCCTCGGGGGACCCTCCAGAAGTGTGGAGGTTCACCATGGGTACGTCACGCGTCACACTCCGTGCGGGTGAGGGGGGTCAGGAGCGGCTTCCGTCCGGTACCGGGCGGCTGCTCGCCGGTGTCGCCTGGCTGGTGCTGCTGCTCGGGCTGTGGCTGTGGGGCGGCAGCGGGCCGGACGGCGGCGTGGCCGCCGGGACGGCCGGGCCCGCCACCGGCGACATGGCGGCCGCCGGGCGACCGCCCCGGACCGAGGCGGCCGCCGTGGCCGCGGACGGCGCGGACGGCGCGGCACCCGAGCGCCTCGACATCCCCGGTCTCGGGGTCCGGGCGCCGGTGGTCGCCCGGGGCCTCGACGGGGACGGTGTCCTGAAGCCGGCCGGCCGGGCGGGCTCGGTCGCCTGGTACGCGGTCGGGGCGGCCCCCGGTGCCTCCGGTGTCGCGCTGATGGCGGGGGCGGTCGGTACGGGGGCCACCGGGCTCGCCGTGGGTCAGGAGATCCGGGTGGTCCGTGCGGACGGCGAGGCCGTCGCGTTCACCGTGGAGGACGTACGGGCCGTCGGCCGGGAAGGGGCCGGTGTCCGGGACGGTTTCGACGTCCGGGACGTGTTCGACGTCCGGCGGGTCTCCGCCTCGGCGGCCGGTGAGGGGCGGGCCGGTCAGGGAGGAAGGGCCGGGCTACGGCTGGTCACCTTCGGCGGGACCTCCGGCACGATGTCCGCGCCGACCTCCGGCGCCTGTACGGCCCCCGTGGTCGTCTCCGCTTACGCGAACGGCAGTTGAGCGGCGGGAGCGCCCGGGTACCTGGCCCGGCCGACGATCCGCTCCCCCCGGGGGCCGCCGCCGGGCCAGCCCTCGACCGCGCGGACGGGTGTGCGGGCGGGTGTGCGGACGATCATCGCCCCGGTGTCGGTGCGCACGACTCCGGAACGCGAGCGGGGACCGGCCCAGGGGGTGGTCGACGCCAACTCCCGCGCCGGTCGCGGTCCGTGATCCCGCAGGTGGCCATGGTCGCGGGGCGTCGGCGCGGGGTAGGCGGGCGCGCGGGGGCGTCGCTGTAACAGCTCGCGGACAAGGTGGGCGCATCCGCCTGGCCGTCCCGCGACGTATGTCAGGATTGGGGCTCGGAACACAAGGAACAAGTGCACCCAAGGGGGGTTGGATGTACGGCAGTAGGGGGGTCGGCGCGTTCGCCGGGAGGCGGGCGTCCATAGCGGTGCTGGGGGCGGCACTGCTGATCGCAGGGTGTTCCTCCGGCGACGGCGAGGGCGAGGGGGAGGACGACGGCGAGGCGGCCGGCGCGGTCGTCACGCAGCAGCCGGCGGAGGTGGGCCCCTACTGGGTCAACCCCGACGGCCTGTCCGTCCGCAAGGTCGCCGAACTCCGGGAGGACGGCCGGGAGAAGGAGGCCGAGCAGATCCGGAAGATCGCCGAGCAGCCCGTCGGCGAGTGGATCAGCCCGGAGAACCCGGAAGAGCAGGCCCGCGGTTACACGGAGGGGGCCGAGGCGGCCGACCGCACCGCGCTGCTGGTCCTCTACAACATCCCGCACCGCGACTGCGACCAGTACTCGCGGGGCGGCGCCGCCGACGGCAACGCCTACCGGGACTTCATCGACGGGGTCGCCCGCGGCATCGGGGACCGTCCGGCGACGGTGATACTCGAACCCGACGCGGTGCTCCACCTGGTGGACGGCTGCACCCCGCAGCAGTTCCACGAGGAGCGCTACGACCTGCTCAGCGGCGCCGTCGCCAAGCTCAAGGGCCTGAAGAACACCGCGGTGTACCTGGACGCGGGCAACGCGGGCTGGGGCAACCCGGACCAGATCTTCGACCCGCTCAAGCGGGCGGGCATCGACCAGGCCGACGGCTTCGCGGTGAACGTGTCGAACTTCTACTCCACCGAGGACTCCATCGGCTACGGCAAGCAGCTCTCCGCCAAGGTCGGCAACAAGCCGTTCGTCATCGACACCAGCCGCAACGGCAACGGCCCCTACACCCAGGGTGCGGCGGACGAACGCTGGTGCAATCCGCCCGGCCGGGCCCTCGGTGAGACCCCGACGACGAAGACGGCCGACCCTCTTGTCGACGCCTACCTGTGGATCAAGCGTCCGGGGGAGTCGGACGGTGAGTGCAAGGGGGGCCCAAAGGCGGGCGAGTGGTGGGCGGACTACGCCCTGGAGCTCGCGGAGGGCTCCGCGTAGCGCTCCGCGCTCCTGAGGGGGCGGGGTTCTCGTGGTTCTTCGGCTGGGGGCCGGTTGTGGCTGGGCGCGCAGTTCCCCGCGCCCCTGGGGTGTTGCTCTTCCGGCGTCAGCGGCCGATGCCATGGAGCTGCGGCTTCTCGGGGGCGCGGGTTCTTCGGGTGCGGGCCGGTTGTGGCTGGGCGCGCAGTTCCCCGCGCCCCTGGGGTGTTGCCCTTCCGGCGTCAGCAGCACATGCTACGGACCCGCACCTTCTCAGGGGCGCGGGGAACTGCGCGAAAAACCACGACGGACCCGCGGCTTTTCAGGGGCGCGGGGAACTGCGCGAGGAACCACGACGGGCCCGCGGGCGAAGAATCACGAGGGGCCCCGCGGCCGAAGTAGCCACGAGGCCCCCGTAGGAAGCCGCCCCATGCCCCGCTAAGGGACCTGTACCCACTGCGCCTTGCTGGGCGTCCCGTCCCCGGTGTTGGCGAAGAGCATGTACCAGCCCGCCTGGACCAAGTTCCGGTTCTTCGGAACCGTCACGGTGAGCTTGTCGCCCTCCACCGTGAAGTCCAGCGCGATGGAGCGCTGGTCCACATCCGTGACGTGGGTCGAGGCGCTCGGCCGGATCAGCCGGACGCTCTTGACGGACGCGGCGTCCTTCGAGGTGAAGGTGCCGGACTCACCGCGCTCGATGGTCTCCGGCCCGTCCTTCAGCTCGGGCTGCGCCTCGTCGCCGTACAGGTACGGCGGGGTGTAGATCTCGATGCGCTGCTCGAACTCGCCCGGCTTGGTGTTGGCCTTGTCGGCGTAGAGCGAGTCGGAGCCGAAGAACATCAGGCGTCCGTCGGGCAGCAGGATGGAGCCGGAGTGGTAGTTGCGGCCCACCAGCGGGTCGGCGACCCGGGTGAGTTCGTTCTTCTCCGTGTCGTAGATCCGCGCCTGGAGAATGTTGGAGTCGCCGCGGCCGCGGTAGTCCTCCGAGCCGCCGGAGATCAGCACGTCGTCGTTGGGCAGGATGGAGGCCTGCGGGTAACGGGTGCCCTTCTCCAGTGAGGGACCGTCCACGAACTTCGGGTCGTCGGCCTTGAGGTCGACGATCCGGGTCTTCTCACTGGCCAGCTTGGACTCGCCGACCCCGCCGCCGCCGATCACCATGTACGTCTCGTCCTGGGCGGGCGGCAGCAGTACCGTGCCGGAGGTCTCCAGCCTGTCGGGGTCGCTCAGGCCGGGGAGCTTCGTGAACTTGTTGGTCTCCACGTCCCAGATGCCCGGGTCGCGGCCCACGTCGTCCGGTCCGTAGCCCGCGTTCGAACCCGAGTAGAAGACCTTGCCGTTCTGCATCAGGAACAGCGCCGGGTACGTCGGGAACTGGCGCTCCTTGTCGGTGTAGGTCCACTTCTTGGTCTCGGGGTCGTAGATCTCGTTCTTGCCCGGGACCAGCTGGCCGATGTCGTCGAGGCCGGAGACGCTGAGGATCCTGCCGTCGCTCAGGGTGGTGAGCGTCGGGTACCAGCGGGACTCCTTCATCGGGTCGACCTTGATGTACTTCTCGGCCACCGGGTCGAACTCGAAGGCGTCGTCGATGCCCTGGAAGTCCTTCTTGTCCAGGGCGAGTTTCTCGGCGATGCCGTACGTGTTCCGGGCGTCCTCGCCGGAGAGCCCCCGCACGGTGTAGTTGTCCTGCGTGCCGGTCGCGTACTTGTTGCCGTCCTTCTGCGCCTCGACGTAGGTACGGCCGTAGCCCGGGGTGTTGCCCAGGAACTCACCGGTCTCCGGGTCGAAGTTCTTCTTCGCGCGCGGGACGAGCACGGGGTCCTTCGAGATGAAGGTCTTGCCGTTCTCCTTGCCGGTGAATGTGGTCCCCGCCGGCAGCGTGATCGGCTTGTCCGGGTTCTCGTTGTGGACGACCATCAGGCCGCCCGCCTTCTTCACGTCACCCTTGAGCTTCTCGTACCGCTTCGTGCCGCCCGCGATCAGCAGGTTGCCGTTGGCCAGCTGGGTGTGGCCGGTGCAGAACAGGTCCTCCGGCGTGGGCACCTTCTTGATGGTGCCCTTGACCGGGTCCCAGATCCGGGTGTCGTACCGCTTCGCGTCGAAGTTGTCCTGGTTGTTGCCCGACCCCGCGATGAGCAGCACCTTCCCGGTGCGCAGCAGCGCCGCGTGGATGGTGTTCTGCCGGTACTCCTCGGGAAACTCGACGATCTCCCACTTGCCGTTCGCGGCCTTGTAGTCGGGCTGGTCGATCTTGTACTGGTGGTATTTCTCGGTGCCGACGCGATACAGCCACGGCCCGTTCATCCCGGCCAGCGCCAGCACCACCGCTGTGCCTATCGCGATCCGACGGGCGCGGCGGCGGCCTGCACGGTCAGTCATTCCTTACGTCCCCCAAGTCCACCCAGGGCGATTTGCATGGTCTGGTCGTCTCCGGGGTTGCCGCCCCCGGGCCCTCCCGGCCCTTCGGGGCCCCCTGATCCGCCCGGTGCGCCGTGCGAGCCGGCCCAGCTGGGCCGGTCCTGCGGCTGGTGCGGGGCGTACGGCTGCGGCATCTGCGGCAGCTCCTGCGTCCGGGGCGCCTCGGCGGCGTCCGGCTGCCCGCCCCCCGCGTGGGCACCGGGCTTCTTCCGGTCCTGCCGCATGCCGTGGCGCCAGGCGAACATCGGCGCGGCGGTGATCAGCAGGGCGAAGGTCGCCCAGATGACCATCGCCGGGTGGGAGTGTCCGTAGACGAAGCCCGCGGCGATGGAGCCACCGAAGATCAGGATGAAGTACCAGTGGTACCGGAAGGTTCCGAACCAGGTGTCCGGGCTGGCCGAGTCGCCCTTGGGCGTGACCACGAACTTGCTCTTCTTGCGCAGGACGGAGTCGATCAGCGCCTTCGCGTAGAGCGGGGCCGACAGCGCGGACATCACCATGCCGGCCACACCGCCGGAACCCTCCGGCTCGTGCGGCGAGACGTTGTGGCGGCGGTTCCAGACGTAGAGGCCGATCTGCAGCGCGGAGGCGTTGCCGTAGAGCATCAGCCAGATCGTGGGATCGATGTTCACACCCGAGGCGCCCAGGCCCAGGAACAGCGCGCAGCTGAGCGCGGCGAGGATCCAGTTGAGGGCCGACATCGGGTAGAAGATGATCATCATCGTGTAGTTGAAGAGCTTGCTCGGCGGGAGCGAGTAGAAGCCCTTCCAGTACTGCCCGATGATCGTCTCGTACGTACCGCGCGACCAGCGCATCTGCTGGGTGAAGAAGTCCGTCCACGCGTTGGGGCCCTCACCGACCGCGAGCACGTCCGGGGTGTAGACCGAGCGCCACTTCCTGCCCGTCGCCGGGTTCTTGTGGCGGTGCATCTCGAAGCCGGTCGCCATGTCCTCGGTGATCGAGTCGTACAGACCGCCGATCTGCTTCAGCGCCTTGATGCGTACGGCGTTGGAGGTGCCCACGAACATCGGCGAGCCGTAGCGGTTGCCGGCGCGCTGGATCAGTGCGTGGAAGAGGAACTGCTGGGACTCGGCGGCCTTGGTGACGAAGTTGTCGTAGTTGCCGTAGACCTGGGGGCCGATGACGAAGCCGACGTCCGGGTCACGGAAGAAGCCGAGCATCCGCTCCAGGTAGTTCGGCAGCGGGATGTGGTCGGTGTCGACCGAGGCGAAGTACTCGTAGTCGTCGCCGTGCGCGTCCAGCCAGGCGTTGTAGTTGCCGTGCTTGGTCTTGGCGCGGTGGGCGCCCTTCTTCTGGTTCCACTTCGCCACGCCCTTGCGGGAGAAGTGGCGCACGCCGAGCCGGGCGCAGACCTCCTTGACCTCGGGGTCGTCGCCCTCGTCGAGCAGCCAGACGTGCATGGTGCCCCGGTGGCGGATCCTGACGGCCGCCTCCAGGGTCTTCGTCACCATCTCGATCGGCTCCTTGCCGGGCACGAAGGAGGTGAGGAAGGCCACGCGGGTGCCGGTCTCCGGCACCACGGGGATCGGGTCACGGGCGACCAGGGTGGCGTGCGCGTTCGACAGGACGTTCATGCAGCGGAAGAACTCGATCAGGCCGATCGAGACGAGCATGACGATGTCGAGGGCCGGCAGCCAGGCGAACTCCACGTAGTCCCGCTCGGTCCAGTGCGAGGGCTGGAGCAGCCACACCAGCAGGACCAGTGACAGCACCGGGGCCGCGGCGAGCATCAGCGCGATGCGGATGCGGTGCGGCTCCTGGCCGATCAGCGAGCGGTACTGGACCTTGTAGGGCTTGTTCGGATCGGGCTGGGTGAGGGGACCCGCGAGCCGGCTGTAGTGCTCGTAGTCGTATCTCGGCAGCGTCTTCTTGATCCGGCGGAAGGTTCCGGTGTTCCCTGTCCGGTGGCCAGGCACCCTCAGCTGGGTGGTCTCGGACGGGTCGTCGTCCTTCCGGGCGCCCGTCGGCGTCGAGGTCATGATCATCCCCCCACACGCGCGAACGCGTGTCGTGTCGCTTTCCTCCGTCCGTGCCGGTCCCCCTCGACCTCCACGGACGTGTCAGTGGTTTGACCGCTGTCACCACGTCATCCGCACCCTATAGACATGGCACAGCGCTCTTCCGGTTGCACGATGCCCCCAAGGCATCGGTTCCCGGACGGGACTCCTCGCCCCGTTCCGTCGGCAACCGGCTCCTTACCCCCCAACAGCCGCGAACCCGCAGCATCGTGAAGAGACCAGGTTGTACGGTGTTCATCATGATCGCAAGGCGCGATACGCGGTGTACACCGGACATACGCGGCCATTGTGGCGCCTGGGGGAGGCTGGTGGAGCCCCTGTTACCTACGTGCAACAAGAGGGTTCCGCTCAGCGGCGCGAGGGGATATCCGGCCAAAAGCCGACGGGCCCCTCGTCTGCACGAGGGGCCCGTCCTGTCGGTGCGCCGCCAGGGACTCGAACCCCGGACCCGCTGATTAAGAGTCAGCTGCTCTAACCAACTGAGCTAGCGGCGCGCGCTGACGGGGCAACTCTACAGGACCCCGAGGGGTGCCCCGCACCGCTGCCCGGACCACTGCCCGGCGCCCTCCCCGTGCCTTTTCCCGGCCGCCGCGCCGGGGCCCGTACACCATTCGGACCGTCAACATGCGCGCCCGGCGGACCGTTGTGAGACTGGCCGTCGTGCACCGCCGTGGAGGAATCGACCGGGAGTGTGAGGGGAATCGCATGGGGTCTCCGGTATTCGAGGAATTCGATGCGGCTGGAGACCGCGACTGCCCGGACTGTGTGCACCGGCTCCCCGTTCTGTCGCTTGCCCTGGCCGACCCGCAGCCCGCGGTTACGGGTATCCCCGCAGGTGAGAGCGCGGAAACGCGCCAAGGGCGGAAGGCGCCGCTTGGTCTGTCGCGGCCGCCCGTGATCATCCGTGCGGACAACGTCGAACGGGCCCTGGAAAGGGTCACCCCAAAGGTTCCGTACGGCGTGACGTCGTACGGGTCCGACGGTTATCGGCGGGCCTGTTCGGGATATGTGCCGACGGCCCGGAATCCGCCGGGGAACGAACGGTCCGGAAGACCCGGAGCGTACGCGGGAGAAATCGGCGGGAACGAACTCGGGCCGGGCGACGGGCGGGCCTTTCCGTCATCCCGCCGCCCCCTGCGACGGGTCGCATGCCGTCCCTTTCGGTGGCCGGGCGGACTCCGCACGCCATGTGCCGTGCCGCGGCGAGGGGGTGGCCGACGGCACGAGGCCGCGGGGTGGACGCGCCGGCGTCCCGAACGCCGTTCCCCCGGGTGGCGCATTTCGATCCCCGGGTACACAACGAATCCGTCACGAAGCTCTGTTCGATGCCTGTGCGACGTGGCACCGGGCCGATCCACGGCTCCCCACCGCTCCCACGCCGGACGACCCCGGACGGCGGGGCGACTTGGGCGTTCCAGGGGGCGCGGGGAGGGCGGGACGCCGCCGCGGAGGGTCTGCCGGGGTCCCCGACCCGGGACACCCGCTGGCGTCGGGAGGGAGCCAGGACACCCAACCCGGAGCTTCAGTCCCTCGATGTGACGCATCTGGAGCGGAGGCTGGAGGCACGCTTGACCACGACGACGTCCCACATCCCCGAGCACGTTCCTGAGCCGACCGGATCCACTCCCGAGTCGATCCACGAGTCGATCCCCGAGTCGATCCCGAAGCCTCTCACCGGCTCCGCGGACCCCGCGGACAGCGGCGCGGTGGCGATCCGCCCGGTCCGGCTCATCCACGCCGGGTCCACCACCGAAATCCCCATCCACCTGCTGTTCCGCGAGGACCACGAGGACCGCGAGGACGGCGCCGGCCACGACACCCCCGGCCCCGCCCCCATCCGCCTGCGCCCCGCGGCCGCCGCCCGCCGACCGGGCGCGGGGTCGGGCGCGGGGCAGGGCGCGGGGCCGGGCGCGGCGCCGGACCGGGGCGAGCCGTGCCGCCCGGCCATCCCCCCGGTGGACCCCGAACTGACGGAGCGCCCCGCACGCGTGCTCCCCGGCACCGTGGGCGTGCTCGCCGGCCTGTGCGGAGCGGCAGGGTGCGCGGCCACCTCGTGGTGGGCGGGTGTCGTGCCGCCGCTCGCGGCCGAGGCACTCGGTCTCACCGGGCGGGCCGGCACGGCGTCAGGTCTCGGCCCCGCGCAGTGGGCCGCGTACGCGGGAGCCGGGGCGCTCGCCCTGTTCGGGTTCGGCGGGCTGGCCCGCGGCCGGACCGGGCGGGCCTGGGTGCTCGACCTCTTCGGCCGCTACCGGGGGACGGTGCGGCGGACCGGGCTCCTGTGGGTCAACCCGCTCCTGCTGCGCCGCCGGGTCGATGTGCGGCTGCGGCACTGGCGCGGTGAGCCGATGCGGGTGGCCGACCGCGGCGGGGTCGCGCTGTTGGTGACCGTGCTGGTGGTGTGGCGGGTGCGGGACACGGCGCGGGCCGCGCTGGGCGTGGAGGACCACGAGGCGTATCTGCGCGCATGCGTCGAGGCGGCATTGCCCCGGGTTCCGATGGCCGCGCCGGGCGCGGGGCGGGGCGCGGTGGAGGCGGCGCAGGACGCGCTGACCCGGCTGGTGGCGGAGGACGTCGCGCCGTTGGGGGTGGAGGTGTTCGCGGTGCGGCCGGTGCGGGTGGAGTACGCGCCCGAGGTGGCCGCCGCGGTGCACCGGCGGCGGATCGCCGCGCTGGACGCCCAGTGCCGGGCGAGCGCGCTCGGCTCGGTCGTGGACGCGGTGGAGGACACGGTGACCCGGCTGACGACGCGAGGGCTGGTGGAGCTGGACGACCACGAACGCAAGGTGCTGGTGAAGGACCTGACGCTGGCGTTCTGCGCGGCCCGGGGGGAGCCGGGGCCGTGAACGGCGGGCCACGCGGGCCAGGCAGGCGGGGTTGGCCGGACAGGCCAACGACCCACGCGATTGGTATGGACATGTCCAACGCGCGCCCCTAACCTGAGACTTGGTCTAGACCTACCTGCATGGCTCACCGAAACTCCCCCACGAACTCCCCCACGCATTCCAGGAGCGGCAGCATGCGCACAACACGGACCAAGCTGTACGCAGCCGCGGTGGGACTGGCCACGACCGGAGCGCTCGTGCTCTCCTCCGGCGGTGCCAGCAGCCACGGCTACACCGATCTGCCGATCAGCAGGCAGAAGCTCTGCCAGAACGGCACGGTCACCAACTGCGGATCCATCCAGTGGGAGCCGCAGAGCGTCGAGGGCCCGAAGGGCTTCCCCGCCTCCGGTCCCGCCGACGGGCAGCTCTGCTCGGCCAACAACGCGCGGTTCGGCCAGCTCGACAGCCCGCGTACCCCGTCGGGCGGGGCCTGGCCCACCACCCGTGTCTCCGGCGGCCAGAACTACACCTTCCGGTGGCAGTTCACGGCCATGCACGCCACCACCGACTTCAGGTACTACGTCACCAGGCCGGGCTGGAACCAGAACCACAACCTGTCCCGGTCCGACCTCACCCTCACACCGTTCCTGACGGTGCCCTACAACGGTCAGCGCCCCCCGGCGACCCTCTCGCACAGCGGCCGTCTGCCGTCCGGGCTCAGCGGCCACCACGTGATCCTCGCGGTGTGGACGGTGCATGACACGGGCAACGCGTTCTACGCCTGCTCGGACGTCACGTTCTGACCGGTCCCGCCCCCCCGAAACGCGTCAAAGGGCCTCTCGCTCCCACGAGAGGCCCTTTCAGGTGCGCCGCCAGGGACTCGAACCCCGGACCCGCTGATTAAGAGTCAGCTGCTCTAACCAACTGAGCTAGCGGCGCATGACTCCCGCCGTTCCGCTTGCGCGGGCGGCGACGAGAAAAATAATACCCGCTCCGGAAGGGTGGTTCCGACCACCACCACCCTCCCGTGCCGGGCCCCGGGTGCGCGCTAGATCGTCAGTGAGAGCAGCACCGGGGCCGCGTTGCGGTTGAGGGTCTCGGCGGCCCGGCGCAGCCGGTGGGCGTGCTCGACCGGGAGGGACAGCGCCAGGCAGCCCACCGAGGAACCGGCCGTGATGGGGACGGCCGCGCAGACCGTGCCCACCGCGTACTCCTGGAGGTCCAGGACCGGCGCCGTGGGCGGCTGCGAGGCGAGCCGGGAGAGCAGCAGCCGGTCGCTGGTGATGGTGCGCGAGGTGAGCCGGGCCATCCGGTGCCGGGCGAGGTGGTCGCGCCGGCCGTCGTGGTCGAGCTGGGTGAGCAGGCTCTTGCCCATCGCGGTGGCGTGCGCCGAGGAGCGGAAGTCCACCCACTCGTTGACCTTCGGGGTGGCCGGGCCGTCGGCGTACTGGGTGACCTCGACCTCGCCGTCGATGTACCGGGTGACGTAGACGGCGGCGCCCACCGAGTCGCGGAGCCGGTCCAGGGTGTGCTGGAGCTTGTCGCGCAGCGCCCGCTCGTGTCCCTCGGCGGAAGCGAGGCGGGCGAAGGCCGCTCCGGTGACATACGCGCCGTCGGCGATCTGCTCGACGTAGGCCTCGCGGCGCAGCATCCGCAGGAGGGTGGTCAGCCGCTCCGTGGGGATACCGCTCTCGCGGGCGAGTTCGGTGTCGGTGACTCCTGTGCAGCGCCGCGCCACCGTCTCCAGGACGCGCAGCGCGTCCTGGACCGAGTGGTACGACGCGGTCGGCTCGTGCTTCAGCGCCACGGTTTCCCCCTGCGCTCGCCATTGGGGCCGCAATCCGGTCAGCGAATCCCTTCCACGATAGCCGTCAAACGGCTCCCGGGGAGCGGATGTTGGCGAGATTGCGACCCTCTCAACTGGGACGCCGACCCTCTGGCATATGCCAGAGGGATGACCCATGGCGCGGACCTCGGGCGTTCCCGAGACCCGCGCCGCGGCTACGCCCCGTGGTCACGGGATCGTGCTCCCGTGACCACGGGACCGCGCTCCCGTGGTCACATGACCCCGCTCCCGTGGTCACATGACCCCGCTCCCGCGGTCAAAGGACCGCGCTGAGGAACTCCCGCGTCCGCTCGTGTTCCGGCTCGTTGAAGATCTTCTCCGGCGGGCCCGCCTCGAGGACCCGGCCCGCGTCGAACATCAGCACCTGGTCGGAGATGTCCCGGGCGAAGTTCATCTCGTGGGTCACGCAGAGCATGGTGATGTCGGTGGTCCGGGCGATGTCCCGCAGCAGGTCGAGGACGCCCGCGACCAGTTCGGGGTCCAGCGCCGAGGTCACCTCGTCGAGGAGCAGCACCTTCGGCCGCATCGCCAGCGCCCGGGCGATCGCCACCCGCTGCTGCTGGCCACCGGAGAGCTGCGCCGGACGGGCGTCGCACTTGTCGGCCAGGCCCACCATGTCGAGCAGCCCCTTGGCCCGTTCCGCCGCCTCGTCCTTGGACATGCCCAGCACGGTGACCGGCGCCTCGGTGATGTTGCGCAACACACTCATGTTCGGGAACAGGTTGAACTGCTGGAACACCATCCCGATCTGCTTGCGCACCTCCCGCCGCTCCTTCTCCGTCGCCGGGAAGAGCTTCTGCCCGTCCACGGTGATCGTGCCCTCGTCGGGCTTGAGCAGCGTCATCAGCAGCCGCAGGATCGTCGTCTTGCCCGACCCCGAGGGGCCGATCAGGGTGACGTGCTTGCCGGCGTCGACGGAGAAGTCCAGGTGGTCGAGGACGGTGTTCTCGCCGAACCGCTTGGTGACCTGCTCCAGGCGGATCAGCTCACCGGCGCCGCGTTCGGGACTTTTCTCGGGATGGGGAAGGGTGTCAGTGGGCAAGGCGTCGCTCCAGGGCTCGCAGGGCAAGGGAGGCCAGGTAGGAGATGACGATGAAGGCTATGCCGATCACCGTCAGGGGCTCGGTGAACTGGAAGTTCTGCTGCGAGAACAGCCGTGCCTCGCCGAGCATCTCCAGCACCGTGATCGCCATCAGCAGCGGCGTGTCCTTCAGCATGGAGATCACGTAGTTGCCGAGGGCGGGGACCACGCGGCGGATCGCCTGCGGCAGGATCACCGCCGTCCACGTCCGCTTCAGCGGCAGGTTCAGCGCCGTCGCGGCCTCCCACTGGCCGACCGGCACCGCCTCGATACCGGCCCGGTAGACCTGCATCGTGTACGTCGAGTAGTGCAGCCCGATGGCGACCACACCGGTGGTGAGCGCCGAGAAGGTGATGTCCCACTCGGGCAGCACGTAGAAGAGGAAGAACAGCTGCACCAGCAGCGGGGTGTTGCGGACGAACTCCGTGACCGCCCCGACGGGCCAGGTCACCCAGCGGGTCGGCACCCGCATCAGCAGCGCCCACACCAGGCCGAGGGCGAACGACAGCAGCGACCCCAGGACGAGGATCTGCAGGGTGACCAGCAGACCGTCCCAGAAGTGCGGCATGAAGTCGGAGACCGCGCTCCAGTCCCATGTCATCGGGCACCCCCGATCCCGGCCGGCTCGGGAGCGGCGGCCTCACGCTTCGGTGGCGTCTTCCCCACGCCCGCCTTCAGCTTCTTCTCCAGCCCGCGCATCACCCGCGTCAGCAGGAACGCGATCACGAAGTAGATCAGCAGGATGTACGTGTAGATCTCCGCGCTCTCCTGCAGCGCCAGGCGCACCAGGTTGCCGCTGAACGCCAGATCGCCCATGCCCATGATCGACACCAGCGCGGTGCCCTTGAGCAGCTCGATCAGCAGGTTGGAGAACGGCGGGATCATCTCCGGCACCGCCTGCGGCAGCAGGATCAGCCGCATCCGCTGCCAGGGCGTGAAGCTGAGCGCGATGCCGCCCTCCTTCTGCGCCGGGTCGACCGCGCCGAGCGCGCCGCGCACGATCTCGGAGCCGTACGCCCCGTAGGTCAGGCCCAGTGCCAGCGTGCCCGCCCACATCGGCACCAGCTGCCAGCCGAAGGCCGGCGGCAGCACGAAGAACACCCAGAAGATCATCACCAGCGCGGAGGTGCCGCGGAACACCTCGGTGTAGAAGCCCGCGAGGAAGCGGACGATCCACAGGTGGTGGGTGCGCGCGATACCGATCACGAAGGAGACGCCGGCCGCGAGCAGCGAGCTGAAGACGAGCAGCTGGATCGTGACCCAGACACCCTGGAGTACGAGTTCCCACAGTCCCGTCGTCATCCGCCGCAGAGCTCCTTCGCGGTCAGATCGGTCATCTCGTCCTCGGTGAACCCGAAGGGCTTGAGGATGCGCAGCAGCTCGCCGCTCTTCTTGAGCTTGTGCAGCTCGACGTTGAAGGCGTCCCGCAGGTTGGTCTCGTTCGGGCGGAAGGCGAAACCGCCGCCGTCGGTGTGCGGCTCGCCGTCGACGATCGGCTGGAACGCCTCCGTCGCCTCGGTCCTGGCGGACTTCTTGACCACCTCACGGACGGTCAGCGCCGTACCCGCGAACACGTCCACGCGCCCGGCCTCGACGGCGTTCAGGCCGGCCACCTGGTCGGGCACGATGAGGATGTCGCTCTCCTTGTACCCGGCCTCCACCGCGTAGGCGATCTCCGCGTAGCCGGTACCGGTCGCGAACTTGGCCTTCTTCGCCACGACGTCCTTGTAGTCGCGCAGCCCGAGCGGGTTGCCCTTGCGCACGATGAAGGCGTCGAGCATCTGGTAGTCGGGGTCGGAGAAGATGACCTGCTCGCAGCGTTCGGGGTTGATGTACATCCCGGCCGCCACCACGTCGAACTGCTGCGACGCCAGACCCGGGATCAGGGAGCCGAACTCCGTCGGCACCGGCTGCACCCGGTCCACTCCGAGCCGCTTGAAGATGACCTTCGCCAGCTCCGGGGCCTCGCCGGTCAGCTCACCGTCCTTGTCGATGTACCCGAAGGGGATCTCGCCCGCGATGCCGAGCCGGGCCACCCCCTGTGCCCGGAGCCGTTCGAGAAGATCGCCGCCTTCCACGTCGGACGCGGTGGCCACCCGCGAGCAGCCGGCCGCCCCCAGCGCGCCGAGCGCCGCGACCCCCGCGAGCAGCGACCGGCGAGTGGGTCCGGCTGTTCTGGATTTTCGGTCGGATGTGCCCCTCGGAGGGGTTCTGAGTGGTGGAGCCATGGGCGCGCAGCTACCCGAACCCATGGCGGTTATGCCGACCTTTTTCAGACCGGTACCCCGGCCCGGCGCCCTTGACCGCGGGGCCCCGGGGCACTGCCATGGAGGGCATGGCTGATCGCTACATCGAAGTCTCGCTGGTCAGGCGCAACATCACCTGCACGGCCCGCCTGCTGGACGACCGGGCCCCCCTCACCTGCGCGGCCGTCTGGGACGCGCTCCCCCTCGGCGGCGACGTGTATCACGCCAAATACGCCCGCAACGAGATCTACGCCCTCTTCCCGCCCTTCGCGGCATCCGAGCCACCTCTGGAGAATCCGACCGTCACACCGATTCCGGGTGACCTGTGCTATTTCACCTTCGCGGGGGCCGAGCTGGGCACCACCTCCTACGGCTACGACCGCGAGGTCCGCCCCGGCACCACCCTGGTGGACCTGGCCCTGTTCTACGAGCGCAACAACCTGCTGCTGAACGGCGACGTCGGCTGGGTGCCCGGCATCGTCTGGGGCCAGGTGGTGGACGGTCTCGCGGCCATGGCCGAGGGCTGCAACGACCTGTGGCGCACGGGAGCGGCCAGGGAGACGCTCAGCTTCCGGCGGGCGTGACGCTGCTCGGCTTCCGGCGGGCCCTGGCTGCGCTCGCTTTCGGCGGGCGTGGCTCCGCCCGGCTTCCGGAGCGCCTGACTCCGCCCGGCTTCCGGCGGGTCCTGGCTCCGCTCGGTTTCCGGCGGGCCGTGACTCCGCTCAGCTTCCGGCGGGCCCGACTCCCGTGGCCACCGTGGCCGCCCCCGCCTCGTACAGCGCGTGCGCCGCCCGCAGGACCAGGGCGTCCTGATGCCGGGCGGCCACCAGCTGGAGGCCGACCGGCAACCCGTCGGCGTCGGTCCCGACGGGCACCGTCGCGGCGGGCTGCTGGGTCATGTTGAAGGGGTACGTGAACGGGGTCCAGCCCGTCCACCGGCGGTGACCCGACCCCTTCGGAACCTCCGCGCCCGCCTCGAACGCCGTGACCGGCAGGGTGGGGGTGACCAGCAGGTCGTAGGTGTCGTGGAACCGGCCCATCCGCCGCCCCAGGTCCATCCGCACGTCCACCGCGGCCAGATAGTCCAGCGCCGAGAGCCGGGCACCGAGCCCGCAGATCTCCCGCAGCCCCGGGTCGAGCAGCCCGCGCTGCTCCCCGTTGAGGTGCTGGGTCACCCGCGCCGCGCCGGCGAACCACAGGGAGTGGAAGGCCTCCACCGGATCGGCGAGATCGGGGTCGGTCTCCTCGACGTACGCGCCGAGCCCGGCCAGCCGCTCCACCGCCCGCCGCACCACGGCCGCGACCTGCGGATCCACCCGCACCTGTCCGCCCAGCGACGGCGAGTACGCCACCCGCAGCCCGCGCACCCCGCCCGCGAGCCCCGCCGGGAACGAGCCGGGCGCCGGACCGAGCGCCGACCAGTCCCGGGAGTCCGGCCCGCCGATCACCTCCATCAGCAGCGCCGCGTCCGCCGCGTCCCGGGTCATCGGACCGACGTGCGCCAGCGTGCCGAACGCGCTCGCCGGATACAGCGGCACCCTCCCGTACGTCGGCTTCAGCGCGAAGATCCCGCAGAACGCCGCCGGGATCCGGACACTGCCCCCGCCGTCCGTGCCCAGGGCGAGCGGCCCCGCGCCCAGCGCCACGGCCGCCGCCGCGCCCCCACTGGACCCGCCCGCCGTACGCGCCGGATCGTACGGATGACGGGTGATCCCGGTGAGGGGTGAGTCCGTGACCCCCTTCCAGCCGAACTCGGGGGTCGTCGTCTTGCCCAGGAACACCGCCCCGTGCTCCCGCAGCCGGGCCACCGAGGGTGCGTCCTCGTCCCAGCGGCCCGCCGGGTCGATCGTGCGCGACCCCTTCAGGGTCGGGGCGCCGCGCAGCAGCAGGATGTCCTTCACCGTGACCGGCACCCCGTCGAGCAGTCCGCACGGCTCCCCGCGCCGCCACCGCTCCTCGGACGCGGCGGCCCGCTCCAGCGCGTCCTCGGCGAGCAGCCGCACGAACGCGTTCACCTCCGGCTGCACCGCCTCCGCCCGCTCCAGCGCCGCGCGGGTCACCTCCACGGGACCGAACTCGCCCCTGCGGTAGCCGTCGAGAAGCCTCACGGCGGTCAGCTCGGTGAGTTCGGTGAGCTCGGACATCCGGCCTCCTTCGTACGTCAGTGACCGGGTACATACCCACGCCGCTTGTCGACCACGTTCACCAGCGGCTCGCCCGCCGCCCACAGCTCGAACAACTCCACGAACTGCGAACCGAGTTCGTCCCGCCACCCGACCGTGTCCCCGCTCATGTGCGGCGACACGACCAGCCCCGGCAGCTCCCAGAGCGGACTGTCCGGGGTGAGCGGCTCGGTCTCGAAGACATCCAGCGCGGCGCCCGCGATCCACCGCCGGCGCAGCGCCTCGGCCAGCGCCTCCTCCACGACCAGCTGCCCCCGGCCGATGTTGACGAAGTGCGCGGACGGCCGCATCAGACCGAACCGGCGGGCGTCGAACATGCCCCGCGTCCCGTCGGTCAGCGGGGCAGCGGCGATCACCCAGTCCGCACCGGCCAGCAGCCGGTCCAGGTCCTCCGGTCCGTGCACACCGGACCGCGCCGTCCGCCCGGCCAGCGCGGTGCGCACCCCGAGCGCCTCCAGCGTCCCGGCGACCGCCCGGCCGATCGGCCCGGACCCGACCACCACGGCACGGGTCCCGGCCACCTTCCGCGTCTCCCGGTGCCGCCAGGTCCGCGCCCGCTGGAGCTCCAGCGTCCGCGGCAGATCCTTGGCGAAGGCGAGCACCAGGGCGGCCACGTACTCGGCGATCGGCCGGTCGAAGACGCCGCGCGCGTTGGTGACCACGGTGTCGGAGGCGACGAGTTCCGGACAGAGGAGATGGTCCACGCCCGCGCTCGCCGTGTGCACCCAGCGCGGCCGGGGCCCCTCACCGGGCCACGCCCCGCGCACCGCGTGCGAGGTGAAGTCCCACACCAGCAGCACATCCGCGGACGGCAGCCGGTCGGCGAGCGTCGAGGCGTCGGCGTGCTCGACCCTCACCCGCCCGGTGAGCCGGCCGAGGCGGGGGAGCGGATCGGCGTCCAGGACGAGCAGCGTGGGGATGGAGGCGGTGCTGGACGTGGGGGCTGACGTGGGGGTGGTCATGGACCTCGCCTCCCGGTTCTCCGGAGTGGTGCGGCTCCCCGGCGGCAGCCGGTGACGACGAGTCAACCAGGTTGACCGGTGGGTGACCCAGGCGGATTGACCACGCTCGCACCCGAACCTACCGTCGTCAACACGGGCGTTCCCGCGATGCTTTGTGTGCTCGTCTCCCAGCGTGAGGCCGGTGCTGACATGGACGTCTCCTTTCTCGGCGGACCCGGCCCGCAGCGCGGTGTCGGTGTCGTCGCCCCCTTCGACTTCGCGCTGGACCGCGAGCTGTGGCGCTGGATCCCGGACGACGTGTCGCTGCATCTCACCCGAACGCCGTACGTGCCGGTCGAGGTGAGCCTCGACCTCGCCCGGCTGGTCAGCGAGCACGAGACGCTCGGCGACGCGGTGCGCACCCTCACCGCGGTCACACCCGAGGTCGTGGCGATGAGCCGGGCCGGCGCGGTCCCCTCCATCACCACCTCCGGCGCGCTCCTGGAGGCGCTGGTGGAACTGGACGTACGCCGGGTCGCCCTGGTCACCCCGTACACCGTGTCGGTCACCCGCGCGCTGGAGGACTACGTCGCCCTGGCCGGAGTCACCGTCACCGGCTGCGCGTTCATGGGTCTGACCCGGCACATCTGGAAGGTCACCTACCGCGAGGTGGTGGACATGGCCCGACGGGCGGCGGTCCGCGGACGGCTCGGCGCGGCGGACGCGCTGTTCCTGTCCTGCACCAACCTCCCGACCTACGACGTCATCCCGCAGCTGGAGGCGGAGCTGCGCATACCGGTCATCTCGGCCAACCAGGTGACCATGTGGGCGGCGCTGCGCCGACTGGGTACACGGGCGGTGGGACCGTATCAGGCGCTGATCGACGCGTCGGCGCGCTCCGGGACCGTACTGCCGGGCCAGACATCCGGCTCCGTACTGCCGGTACCGCCGGAACTCCCGGACGTGCCGGAAGAGAAGCAGCAGGAAGGCTGGACATGACCGCACTGGGATTCCTCTATCCGGGCCACTCCGCGGAGGACGACTATCCACGCATCGAGCAGTTGCTGGGCAGCGACGTCCGGGTGGACCTGGTGCACACCGACATCGGAGAGGACGCCCACCGGGTGGACGCGCTGCTCCGGATGGGCGCGCCCGAGCGGCTGGCGGCCGGCCTCCAGCAACTCCGGCTCTCCGGCGCCGAGGCGGTGGTGTGGGCCTGCACCAGCGGCAGCTTCGTGCACGGCTGGGACGGCGCCCACGAGCAGGTGCGCAGCCTCGCCGTGGCGGCCGGCATGCCCGCGTCGTCCACGTCCTTCGCCTTCGTGCACGCGCTGCGCGAGATCGAGGCCCGGCGGGTCGCCGTCGGCGCCACCTACCCGGACGACGTGGCCGAGCTCTTCGCCGCGTTCCTGCGGGCCGGCGGGGTGGAGGTCACCGGGGTGCGCAGCTCCGGGATCGTCACCGCCGCGGAGGTCGGCACCTGGGGCGAGGAGGAGCTGTTCGCCCTGGCCCGCGCGGCCGACACCCCCGACGCCGACGCGCTGCTCCTGCCGGACACCGCCCTGCACACCATCGCCCACATCCCGGCCCTGGAGAAGGAGCTGGGCAAGCCGGTCCTCACCGCCAACCAGGTCACGGCGTGGGAGTGCCTCCGCCTGGCCGACCGCCGCGTGAACGCGCCGCGGCTGGGCGCGCTGTTCACCCGGGAGCCCATCGTCCAGGCCTGACCCTGACCGGGGCGGCACGGCATACGGAAGAACCCCGGCCCCACTGGAGTGGGACCGGGGTTCTCGTCGAGCGCCGGGCAGGCCTTGCACCTGCATCTCCCCACAGGAAGTGGGGCATCTTTCCTTAGACGACCAACGCGAGGCCGGACTCCCGGGGGTCTCCCGCGGACCGGCAGAATGATCATAACCCAGACTGCCCGCGCCCGCATCCGCCACGCCGACGCAGCGGCCCTCGCACGAGTTCCACGGCCCCGCCGGCCGCGCCCCGCCCCGCCGGCCGCGCCCCGCCCCGCCGGCCCCGCCCCGCCCCGCCAGCCGCGCCCCGCCTTGCCGCGCCGCGCTTCGCCGGCCGCGCCGCGCCCCGCCTCGCCTCGCCGGCCCAGCCTCGCCTCGCCTCGCTGGCCCAGCCTCGCTGGCCGCGCCTCGCCTCGCCGGCCTCGCCTCGCCTCGCCGGTCCCGCGCATCCTCGTCCCCGGCTCCCCGCCGCTCCCGCGCCGGGAATAGCCCGGGGCCGTGCCGCTGTTGCCGCCCGGAGGGAACGTCACACTTCACAGGAGGCACCGCACCATGGCCGCTGATGCCGCAGACGAGATCCGGGGCACCGCCCACGGCACCGCACTCGTGCCGCTCTCGGTCCTCGACCTGGTCACCGTCGGTGCCGGAACCACCGCCACCGACGCCCTGCGGACCAGCGTCGGCCTCGCCCGCCTCGCCGAGTCCCGCGGCTTCCACCGCCACTGGGTCGCCGAGCACCACTCCATGCCGGGCGTGGCCTCCTCCTCGCCCGCCGTGATCCTCGCCCACCTCGCCGCGCACACCACCCGTATCCGCCTCGGCTCCGGCGGGGTGATGCTGCCCAACCACGCGCCGCTGGTCATCGCGGAGCAGTTCGGCACGCTGGAGGCGCTGGCCCCGGGCCGGATCGACCTCGGACTCGGCCGCGCCCCCGGCACCGACGGCGCCACCGCGGCCGCCCTGCGCCGTACCGACCGGCTGAACGAGGGCGCCGACGACTTCCCCCAGCAGCTCGCCGAACTCACCCGCTTCCTGGACGACGACTTCCCCGACGGCCACCCCTACGCCCGCATCCACGCCGTGCCCGGCCCGGTGCAGGCGACGTCCCCCGGCGGCGTGCAGTCCCCGCACCGCCCGCCGGTCTGGCTGCTCGGCTCCTCCGGTTTCAGCGCCCGGCTGGCCGGCATGCTCGGCCTGCCCTTCGCCTTCGCCCACCACTTCTCCGCGCAGAACACGATCCCGGCGCTCGACCTCTACCGCGAGTCCTTCCGCCCCAGCGAGGTCCTCGACGCCCCCTACGCCCTGATCGGCGTCTCCGCGCTCGCCACGGACGACGAGAAGGAGGCCCGCCGCCAGGTGCTCGCCGCAGCGCTCAACATGGTCCGGCTGCGCACCGGCCGTCCCGGCCTGGTCCCCACCCCCGAGGAGGCGGAGGCGTACGACTTCAGCCCCATGGAGCGGGAGTTCGTCGACTCCTGGAACGCCAACGTGATCCACGGCACTGCCGACGAGGTCCGCACCGGCCTCGACGAGCTCCACAAGCGCACCGGCGCCGACGAGCTGATGCTCACCGCCAACGCCCACGGCGGCGACGTACGGCTGCGCTCCTACGAGCTGATCGCCGACGCCTACGGATTGCCCACGCCCGCCTGAACCCCCGGCACCCCGGGCGTGCCCAGCAGCTCGGAGATGCGATCCGGCGACACCGGACGTGAGTACAGCCAGCCCTGACCGGTGTCGCAGCCGATCCGGCGCAGCCGCGTCGCCTGCGCCGAGGTCTCCACGCACTCCGCGGTGACGGTCAGACCGAGCCGGTGGGCGAGCTGCACCATCGCCTCGACGATGACCTCGTCCGCCGGGCTGGCCTTGGTGGCCCGGTCCTCGATCTGGAAGCCCCGGACGAAGGAGCCGTCCAGCTTCAGCACCGACACCGGCAGCCGGCTGAGATAGGCCAGGTTCGAGTAGCCGGTGCCGAAGTCGTCGATGGCGATGCGGACGCCCATGTCGCTGAGCGCCTTCAGCGTCTGGATCGGCCGGCCGGAGGAGCCCATCACCGCCGACTCGGTCAGCTCCAGCTGGAGCAGCCGGGGCGCCAGCCCCGTCTCCTCGAGGATGTCGGCGACGTCCGCCACCAGGTCGGAGTCCCACACCTGGCGGACCGCCACGTTCACGCTGACGAAGATCGGCGGCCCGTCCGGGTGTTCCACCTGCCACGCACGGGCCTGGCGGCAGGCGGTGCGCAGCACCCAGCGGCCGAGCGGCACGATCGAGCCGTCCTCCTCCGCGAGCGAGATGAACCGATTCGGCGTCAACGTGCCGAACCGCGGATGGTGCCAGCGGACCAGCGCCTCCACGCCGTGCACCCGGTCGTCCTCCATGCCCACCAGCGGCTGGTACTCCAGAGCGAACTCGCCCCGGTCGATGGCCGGGCGGAGTGTGGAGGCGAGCGCCTGGCGGGTCACCCGGTGGGCGTTGCGCTCCGGGTCGAACAGCGTCCAGCGGGACTTCCCGTCGGCCTTCGCCCAGTACAGCGTGGTGTCGGCGGCCTGCATCAGCGCGGTGGGGGTGGTCCCGGCGGCATGCCGCTCGACCACCCCGATCGACGCGGACACCGACAGCCTGCGGCCGGAGAGGTCGAAGGGGGCCTGGATCGCGTCGAGCAGCGACTCGGCGAGGTCGGCCAGCTGTTCCGTTCCGGTGGAGTCCTCGACCAGCAGCGCGAACTCGTCCCCGCCGAGCCGGGCCACCAGCGGCGTACCGGTCCTGGCCGCGTCCTTCGCGCACCGGCTGAGCCGCTCGGCGACGGCGGTCAGCAGCTCGTCGCCGACGCGGTGGCCGAGGGTGTCGTTGACGGCCTTGAACCCGTCCAGGTCGAGGTAGCACAGCCCGATCCGGCCCGTGCCGCTCTCCTCGTAGGACTCCGCCTCCAGAGCGGCCGTCAGCCGCTCGAAGAACAGGGTGCGGTTGGGCAGCCGGGTCACGGGGTCGTGCATCCGCAGGTGCCGCAGGCGTTCCTGCAGCTCACGCTGGTCGCTGATGTCGGCGACCGACAGCAGGACGCCCCCGTCGTCGGCGGGCAGCGGGGTGACCGTCACCCGCACCCAGAGCGTGTGTCCCTCGGGGTGCTTCAGCCGGCGCGTGCAGCGCAGCCTCGCCCGCCGGCCGCGCAGCATCTCCCGGTAGGCGTGCCAGGTGCGGGCGTCGGAGGTCAGATCCACCAGGTCGGCGGCGACGGCCCCGGCGAGGGTGTCCGGATCGCGGCCCAGCAGCCCGGCCAGGGCAGGGTTGGCACCGGCCACCAGGCCCTCGCGGTCGACCACCGCCATGGCGAGCGGCGCGGCCGCGAAGACGGAGCGGTACGAGGGGGGAGGCAGGGGAGGTGAGGCGGATGGGGAGGGCGGGGGAGACAGGGCCGAGGGGGATCGCAGTGCTGGGGATTCGGTACCGGCAGACGTGATGATCTCACTCTCCGTGACGATCAGTCGGTCGAGTTCAGTCGCGGGCGCCGGCCCTTCGGACGTTCCGCTCACCACTCGCTCCCGCAGTGCACTCGATCGCTGTCCGCCGCTGTCCGTGCAGGAAAGTCTCAGTACCAGGAAGTGTGCCGATCATAGAGGCCCGTGCGGGGGCCTTTCCAGTCACTCTCCGGCCTTCCCTGTCGATCCGCATCTCTGCCCGATCGTTTCTGCTCAGGGGTGGACGGCTTCTGCGGGCCTCCGATCAGTTGTGACGTTCCGTGAGTGCGACCGGGGTGTCGGCCCCGCCCCCTCTCCTCCTGAGCCGCCCCCACCCCTCCGGTCCCGTCCCTCTCACCCGTCCGGTGCAACTCAACAGGGCGCAGTATGACAAATCATCACACTCTGGGCTGCGGTATCCCGCGAACCGTCTCCCGGAGGTCCCCGTGCCGCGTGAGCTCACCCCGAGAGGACTCGGTCGTGAGGCGCTGCGGGACCGGCTCGGCCGATCGGGTGCATGGCTCCGGCTGGACCGATGGGGTGTACGCCGGCGGCCGGCCGGTTCGGATGCACGCCCGCGGCTGAACGATTCGGATGCACGCCCCCGGCTCGGGGAACCTGACGTACGCCCCCGGCCCGGAGGACCGGACGTACGCCCCCGCCTGCGCAGCACCGCGGCGATGTGCACCACCATGTCGGCACTCGCGGCGACCTCCATGGTGAGCGTCCCCTCCGAGATCGAGCCGTTCTCCGCCGCACCCTGCGTCCTCACCCGCACCGACGCCCACCACTCCGAGGGCCTCGACACCTGGAACACCGCCTACCCCCGCCCGTCCCGCACCCTGGACGCGGTCATGGTGTTCCTCTCCTTCCCCGACTCCCACCCACTGACCGCCCCCGCCGACCTCGCCGCCGACCACTTCCCCGCCACCGGCCGCTTCTTCCGGCAGGCCTCCTACGGCAGGTTCACCCTGCGCCCGCACCCCCTGCGCCAGTGGATCCGCATGCCGCGCCCCTCCACCGAGTACGCCATACAGCGCGACTGGACCGTCGAGCACCGCGCCGCCTACCTGCGCGACGCGCTCGCCGTGACCGACCGGCACGTCGACTACGCCCGCTACGACGTCGTCTACTTCGTCGCCGACCCGGACGCGCCCGGCGTGGACTCCGACGCCACCAAGGTCGTCAACCTGGACCGCCCGCTGCGCGCCGACGGCACCGACATCCGCCGGGTCGTCACGGTCTTCGAGAACCACCCCCCGGACCGACTGGTCCTCGCCCACGAGACCGGCCACGTCTTCGACCTGCCCGACCTCTACCATCGCCCGGTGGACGGCAAGGGCGACTGGGACACCCATGTCGGCGACTGGGACCTCATGGGCAGCCAGTTCGCCCTCGCACCGGATCTCTTCGGCTGGCACAAGTGGAAGCTCGGCTGGCTGGAACCCCGCCAGGTGCGGTGCGTACGGGACGCGGGAACGGTACGGCTGACACTGGAGCCGCTGGGGGCGGGACCGGGGACACCGGTGACCGGGGCAGCGGGGGCACCGTCCTTCGGCCTCGGCCGGGGCACCAAGCTCGTGGTCGTCCGCACCGGCTCCGACACCGCGCTCGCCTTCGAGGTGCGTGACCAGGTCGGCAACGACGCGGCGGCCTGCCAGCCGGGGGTGCTGGTCTACCGGGTGAGCGGCGACACCCGCTCCGGACGCGGCCCCATCGAGGTGATCGACGCACACCCGCACACCGAGGCGTGCTGGGAGGACTCCGTCTACCCCCCACTGGCCGACGCGCCGGTCGCGGCCGGGGAGAGCTTCACGGTGCCGGGGGAGTCCGTACGGGTGGAGGTGGAGGGCCGTACGGCGTCGGGCGCGTGGACGGTGAAGATCACCACAGGACAGCGGTGATGGCTGGATATGACTGAGGCCCCCCGCTTCCACGAAGGGCCTCACTCATGTCGTGCGCCGCCAGGGACTCGAACCCCGGACCCGCTGATTAAGAGTCAGCTGCTCTAACCAACTGAGCTAGCGGCGCCTGCTGACGTCGTAGACATTAGCATCACGATCCGCGGGAGGAAAAATCGATATCCGTACGGCCGCGCGGGCCGCCCGTACGGCCGCCCACAGCAGCACCTCCGGGCCCGGCAGCCAGGGACGACGGGTGTCGGGGGCCACCAGCCAGCGGGCGGCGGGCGGGGGCTCGGCGGGGTCCGCCGATACGGGCGCCGGGAGCGTCACCGCGTCACCGGCGCCGTGACACAGCAACGGCGGAACCCCGTCCGTCCGCGCCCCGCGCGCGCCCCACTCCTCCCACTCCATGAGGACCGGTAACCGCTGTGCTGTACCGGGCGCGGCGAAGAGCAGGATCCGCCGGCGGAACTCGGCCACGGGACCGGACCCCGGCCCCTCCTCCCACATCCGGTCCAGCATCCGCCGCCCGAAGACCGCGGGCGCGCTCACCACGTCGAAGACCACACCGCAGGGCAGCACGGGCGGGGCGTCCGGCGTGCCGCGCGGATACGGTCCGGCCGAGGCGAGCCAGGCGGCACCGTCCGCGGTAACACCGCTGACGTCGGAGGCCTTCCCTCTGCTGCTCATGACACACACATCTACCGTCGGTGAGGGAACGGTTCCGCAGAGTCCCCGAAAGTGCCGACGCGAAGCCGACCGACCGCGTATCCTGCCCGCCCGGCATATGCCACGCCCGTTCGAGCAGAACCGCTCCTCAGCTCACGTGATGTCGATGTGCCCCGGCCCGCCCGAACTGCCCGAACCGCCCGATCCGCCCGGCCCTTCCCCGCCCCGCATCAGACCCCGCCCGAACTCGACCATCTTCTTCGCGTAGTCCTCGGTCCACTCGGCGCGCTCGGCGATGTCCGCCGTCGTCAGCCGGTCGAAGCGCCGGGGATCGGCCAGCTGGGCCGCCGCCATCGCCTGGAACTCGGTCGCCCGGTCCGCCGCGGCCCGGAACGCCAGCGTCAGCTCGGTCGCCCGCTCCAGCAGCGCGCGCGGGTCCTCGATCGACTCCAGATCGAAGAAGTGCTCGGGATCCGAGGCCGCCTCCGCGGGCTCGAACAGCAGGGGCGCGGGGCGTAGCCGCGGCTTCTCCCGACGCGGCGCGTGCTCCGCCATGAGGTCTCCTCCACTTACATCGCGATCGACCCCCGGTAGGCGGGCCACCGTCCATTGTCCCGCGCCCGCGCAAGAGGGCGTCGACGCTCACGATGAGAGCCCCCGGCTCGCTACGGCAGCAGGGTCAAGGCAGCCACGTCGGTGGGCCGGACGATGTTGAAGTGGCGACGGTCCAGCGTCGCGATGGTGGCCGCCGCGACCACGGGGCCAGTGTCGATCACGATCACGCGCTGCGCTGCTCCTGACCGCCCCATGCCTCATGAACGATGTCCTTCGCGCGCGCCGAGGTTCGGGTCGCCGTCGAAGGAAGCGGTGGTACGAAAGCGCCGACGAGGGCGCTCACCGCGCTCCACCTCGGCCCATTCGCGCAACAGCTCTATGGCATCCATCAGCCGGTCCTCCGGCAACGCATCCAGAAGGCAGTGTGCTTCCTCGCGAACGGTCATACCGGACAATCTACGGTCCGCAGGGCGCTTCAGTCCCCGGTGTCCGCAGAGGCAGCGGTGCCACCGGGCCATCCGGCTTCTGTTGCCGCATGCGGCTGCTGCCGCACTTGACACTCCGTGTGCCCAGGGAGCGCGACGTGCAAGAGCTTTGCGAAGCGATGATGCGCCACCGCATCGTTCAGGCCTTCGCTGAAACCCGCAGGCGGGCAACGCTGCGGTCGTGCGGTCGGCTGAGGAGCAGCAGCGAGGCGATGGCGCCGATCAGCGCGCAGAACATGTCCCACTGGGTGTCCCAGACATCGCCCTGCGTCCCCAGGAACGCGTCGGCCGCCTGTCCTCCGATCACGGCCGCCAGCCACTCCAGCATCTCGAAGGTGGCGCTGAAGGCGAGGCAGGCGCAGACCGCCAGCGGGGCGAGCCAGCGGCTGCCGCGCAGGGGCGAGGTCCGGATGAGAAGTTCCCGGACCAGGATCGCCGGGACGAAGCCCTGCATGAGGTGCCCGAAGCGGTCGTAGGGGTTGCGCTCCAGGTCGAACAGGTCGCGCACCCAGTCACCGGCCGGAACCTCCGCGTACGTGTAGTGCCCGCCGACGATGAGGACGAGGGCGTGGACAGCCAGGAGGCCACAGAGCAGACCGCTCAGCGGGAACCGCCGGCGCAGCAGGACCGCCATCGGCAGGCCCAGCATCACCCACACCGTTTCCAGCACCCAGGTCGTCGGGTCCTTGGCGCCGAACGCCGACACCGTGAGCGCCGCCGCGACGAGGGCCGCGAGCACGGCGGGCAGCCGCCGGCCGCCACGGCCCGGTACCGACAGTGTGCTGTCCGCTGTTCCGACGGACGCGGGGAAGGACGGCATCAGAGACTCCTCATGTCCAAGGTCCCCGACTGACCGGCGATCCAGCCGTCCGGGGCGTACGGCCATCCTCAACGCGCCCCGACACCCCGGCATGAGTACGCCTACTCAACTACTGTGCTGGAAAGGGTCGTTGCCGCCCTGAGCCAAGAAGCCGTACCTCGACCGTTCAAGAAGCGTGCGGCCCCCTCAGCTGCCGATGCCCCCCAGGTCCAGCACCTTGTCTTCGTCCGGCGCATCTATCCTCAAGGGCTTCTCGAAGGCGCTGAACGTGGTTGTGGTCCGGAGGTCGGTGCCCTCGTAGTCGACCCTGAGCAGGTAGGGCTTGTCCTCTGTGGCGACGTGGAATGTGTAGGTACCGCCCTTGTCCTCCGCGTCGGTCACCACCACCGCGACGGCCGGGCGGGCCGTCGACCTCTGTCGGCCCGCCCCTCTTCGCTTTGCCGAACGTGTCGAACGGCCAAGTGCAGTCGGAAAGCCCGTCGCCGGGCACTGACCCACTGGACGGAGTCTTGATCCAGTGGTCCTGCTCCGCCGCACTCGGTGTCTCCCGCCCCGCCCACTGATCGAGGTAGGCGCGGTTCGGCCGGACGTAGTCCGTCTCTCCGATCCGTATCTGTTCGAGTCTGGCACCCGACTCCCAGGACGACCTGAATCTGCAGGTGCTCTTGAGGTCGGTTGCCAGAACGCCGGTGATGCGCTCCCCGTCCGCGCGGGTGGTTTCCGTTTCGGTGATCACTGAAGTAAGCGACTTCATGGTCTTGTTTGCGTCCTTGAGTGACGGCTCGGCGGAGCGTTCGTTCGTTGCGGCGCCACCCGAACAGCCGGTCACGGTGGCGCCGAGCGTCAGGCAGGCCGCCGTGGCCGTGACAACGGTCGAGATCTTTCCCATGAAGCCCCCAGGATGCTCCTATGCTTGTCAAGCCACTGGAGCAAGGTCGGTTTGGGTGATTCGTTCCGTTGGTGTGGTGGTCAGGGCGCGGTAGACCTCGCGGGC
>NZ_JBITRU010000044.1:0-49714 GCF_044540255.1 Streptomyces sp. NPDC086080 | reverse complement strand
TCCCAGCCCTCGAGAGCCTCCGGCCCGTAGACCGGCTCGATGGGCAGTCCACTCTCGGTGGTCCGGGCACTGCCCGACTCGCGCGCCATGGTGTGGAGAGGCCTTTCGTTGAGCGTCAGGTTGTAAAGGAGGCCGGCGGGGCCGCCCGAGGGCGGGGACCGCCGCCGCAGGTCCGCCACGCTTGTGATGCGGTGAACCGCCTACTCGGCCATGTAAGTCCGGTATATCCAGCCGTAGACACGCAGGGAACGACCGTCGACGTGTCGCACTTCGGTGGTTGCCTCGAAATGCTCGAAGCGGTTCTCAACCTGCAACTTGACCCGCTCCGCGAAGTGTTCGACCCGGTGCGCCCGCAGATCCTCAGGGATGTCCTTCCCGCCTGCCAGGAAGATGTTGGGCTCCGCGGGGCGGCTGCCGTTGCTCCGCAAGATGTGGTTGGGGTGGGCCTGAGCAGTGGTGAGGATGGTGCTGGTCATGTGCGAGTCCTCTCACGCAGGGGCGATGTGAACAGGCGAACCGACGGAGACGGGGAGACGCGGCCAGAGTGGCGACGTGCCGGTGATCAGTGGGGCGGAGGTCCCGTGCGCATCGATGCGCCAGATGGATGACGCGGCGGCTATGGCAACGCTACAAGGGACCATCACGACTTCGCTATATCGACTGTTGCCGAATCAAGAATCAGCTTGGCGTCGATCTACGGCAGGTGTCAACCACTTCCCGGAACTCGGGAAGGTCGAATCCCTCGGAGGGCAGGTGCGGGGGATGCCCGCACGGCGTTGGGGACACGCCGAAGCGCCGCCACGCATCATACGAGCGCGGCTCAGCGGCAAGCCGTGGGGCACGCCTCGGGTTCGTGCGGCGCGGCGGGGCTCAGCCACACACGACAGGGCTCGCCGGCACCGGGAGGCACTTCAGTCGCGAGCGGCGAGGAATCCGGACAGTGCGGAAAGGACTGCGGGAGCGACCCGGTAATAGACCCAGGTGCCACGCCGCTCGGACAGCAGCAGGCCCGCTTCACGGAGCTTCTTCAAGTGGTGGCTGACCGTGGGCTGGGAGACTCCGACATCGGCGATGTCGCACACACAGGCTTCCCGGTCGGGGTGGGAGGCGACTTTGGAGAACAAGCGCAGCCTCACCGGGTCTCCCAGCGCCTTGAACATGGCGGCGGTGACTTCCGCTTCCTCGTCGGTCAGCTCACGGTCCGTGAGAGACGGACAACAGGGCGGGGCGGAGGCGGCGGCCGCCATCTGCGCTAGCTTCGACATGCATCTATGTTGACACCAGTTCCACCTCCTGCCAAGATCGCTTGATTAGATATGTATCTAATCATTAGCTGGGGGAAGCATGACAGACGTGCGCACCGCCAATACGAATGGGCCTGTGCGGACGGCCGTCGTCACGGGAGCCAGCAGCGGGATCGGTGCGGCAACCGCACGAGCACTGGCTCGCGACGGTTTCGAGGTCGTCCTGACCGCACGCCGGACCGATCGTCTGGAGTCCGTCGCGAAAGAGATCAGGAACGAGGGCGGAGCGGCTCGGGTCGCCCCCTTGGACGTAACCGATCGAGAGGCGGTCCTCGCCTTCGCCGAGCAGTTGCCGGCGTGTGACGTACTGGTCAACAACGCGGGCGGCGCTTACGGAACGGAGCACATCGAGAACGCCGATCCCGGCGACTGGCGGTCGATGTACGAGGTGAACGTCGTCGGGGCACTGCACGTGACCCAGGCGCTGCTGCCGAGCCTGAAGGCGTCCGGCGACGGAGTGGTGGTCGTCATCTCCTCGACGGCCTCGTTCACCTGCTACGAGGGCGGTGGCGGCTACAGTGCCGCCAAGCACAGTGCCCACGTACTGGCCGAGACGTTGCGGCTGGAGGTGTGCGGGGAGCCGCTGCGGGTGATCGAGATCGCGCCGGGAATGGTGCACACCGAGGAGTTCTCCCTCAACCGCTACCGCGGGGACCTGAGCAGGGCCGACGCCGTGTACGCCGGCGTCCCCGATCCGCTGGTCGCCGAGGACGTCGCCGACACGGTGACATGGGCGGTGACCCGACCGCCTCATGTGAACATCGACCTCCTGGTGGTGCGGCCCAGGGCTCAGGCGGCGCAGCACAAGGTGCACCGCGCCTCCTGACACCGGACCGTCGACGACGCGGTTGTCCCTCCCGGATCGGGAGGGACAACCGCGTTGTCGGTGCTCAGCAGCCGGGCGCGCCGGGCCGGTCGAACATCTCGGCAGCATAGGCGGCGAGTTGCAGGGCGTCAGTGTGGTCGATGCCGAGTTCTGTGGCAGCGGACAGCACGGCCTCCGAGGCGGTGGCTGACGTGCCCAGGTGCTTGGCCGTGACGTGAAGGAGCTGCTCGTGCTGGTCCTTGGTCAGGCCCAGACGCAGGGCGATTGCCTCCCCGCCGGCGGTCACCGAGCAGACCCCGGTCTCGGGCAGTTGCAGTTCGACCGACTGGGCGGCTTCCATGTCGCCGGCGAGGGCAGCGGCGATGGAGCGGACCTGCTCGTAGCCGGTGAGCATGAGGAAGGTCGGGGCGCGGCCGTAGCTCTTCATGCCGACGGCGTAGTAGCCCGGCTCGGGATGAGTGAGTTCGCGATAGCCGTGCGGGGTAACGGTCCCGCAGGAGTGCTGGTTGGGGTCGATGAGCGGAGCGAGGGCGCGGGACGCGGACATGATCGGGTCGAGTTCCAGACGGAGCTCCTCGGCGATGTGGTAGTCGGGCCGGAAGCCGGTGGCCGCGACGATCCGGTCGGCGGTGAGGACTCGCTCGGTGCCGTCCGGGCCTCGGGAGATGAGTTCGACCTGGTCGCGGGTGGGATCGTCACCCAGCAAACGGATGCCATGCGTACGGAAGTTGGCGGCGAGAGTGACGCGGCCGGTGTCCACGAGCATCTTCAGGCCAGAGCCGATGGCGCCGCGGGCAGGTAGCTCGTCGTCGCTGCCGCCGCCGAAAGATGCGGACGGGTCGGCGCCACGGATGGCCCAGGCAATGGTGGTACCCGGCGCGCTGTCGGCCAGTTCGGCCAGCGCGAGCAGGGTGTTGGCTGCCGAATGACCGGCGCCGACGACGACGGTGCGGCGGCCGGCGTGCTGGTCGCGGTCGGCTCCCAAGACGTCGGGCAGGCCGTGGTTGATCCAGGCGGCGGCCTCCTTCTCTCCCCGGGCGGGCAGGCCGTTGGCTCCGACGTGGTTGGGCTGGCGCCAGGTGCCGGAGGCGTCGATGACGGCGCGGGCGAGCAGTTCCTCGCCGTCGGCCAGGCGCAGGACGAAGGGGGCCGATTCCCGGCCGGCGGTACGCAGACGGTCGATGCCCAGACGGCTGATGGCGGTGACCTCGGCGCCGTAGCGGATGTGAGGCGCCAGCGCGGGCGACTCGGCCAGCGGCTGGAGGTACTGCTTGACGAGGTCTCCGCCAGTGGGCAGAGCAGAGGCGTCGGGCTCGTCCCATCCGGCGGCCGCGAGCAGGCGGCGTGCGGCGGGGTCGGTGTTGAACTCCCAGGGGCTGAAGAGCTGGATGTGGGACCAGGCTCGAACGGCCGTCGCCGCGGCGTCACCGGCTTCCACGACGACGAAGGGGACGCTGCGTTCGGCCAGGTGCGCTGCCGCAGCCAGGCCCACGGGGCCGGCTCCGATCACGGCGACAGGGAGGCGGTCGGGGCTGAGGTCAACCACGGTGCGGTGTCCTTTCACGAAGGGCGGGGAGGCAGTCACAGGCATTTCGCACGGGCCGGGCGAGAAGGTACTGGCGTCTTCGCTGCCGTCCGCCTGCACGTGCTGCGCGGCGCGCTGCTCTGCCCGCTGCCGTAATTCAGCGATCGCGGCACAGCAGGAGCCGGTCCGGTCGACACCAGCGGGGTCGGCGGGGTCACTCATCGGGATCGGCTCCTGTCGCGGCGGCTCGGACGGTGACGCGGGAGCGAGCGCATCACGACCGCCTATATAGACAAACAACGAATCAAGCTTCCAGCCTTGCCCCTCCTTCAATGAATGTCAACTAGAGGCCATCCCTTCACCGACTGTGACGAGCGTCACTCCGCGCCGCGTTGCGCGGACGCCGCACGTCGGGTCAATCTCGATACATGTCGAAACAGCGGGGATAACGGCGCAGGGATCATCCATCCAGTGCCACCACGACATCGGGGAACAGCGGCTGTGCCGATAGCCGCACCCGGCCCGTGAACGGTCAGTGCACTCGCCCCGCACATGACCGCTCAGCCAGCGGAGCCGGCTCTTTCCCGCCCCACTCACGTGTTTGTCCCGGTGTGCGCGCCCGCCACCGGGCCGGTCCTGCTGCCGGTCCGCCGCGCCCATGCCACAGCTTCTTCCGTGCTGCTTCACCAGTGAACGGCTTTGCCATGCCCGGAAGGACATTCATGCCTCACGACTCCACCCGCGCGGCTGAGACCGCAAGTGAACCGATCGCCATCATCGGCATGGCGGGACGGTTCGCCGACGCCACCAGCCCTGAACAGCTCTGGGACATGCTGCTCCAGGGCGGCGACGCCATCGCGGACATCCCGCCCGAGCGCTACGACATAGACGCCGTCTACGACCCCACGCCCCGCACACCCGGCCGCACGGTGAGTCGGTGGGGCGGCCTGCTCCGTGACATTGACGCCTTCGACGCGGAATTCTTCGGCATCTCCCCTCGCGAGGCCGACCGCATGGACCCCCAGCAGCGGCTGCTGCTCGAAGTCGCCTACGAAGCACTTGAGGACGCGGGCCAGCCCCTCCCCCGCATCGCCGGCACCGACACGGGCGTGTTCATCGGCCAACTGGGCAATGACTACTGGCACATGCAGTACGACGACCGCGATCAGCTCGACCTGTACGCCATGACCGGTGCCGCCTCCCGCGCCATCACCTCCGGCCGCCTGTCCTACGCCTTCGACCTGCGTGGCCCCAGCTTCACTGTCGACACCGCCTGCTCCTCCGCGCTCGTGGCCGTACACAACGCCGTGCAGGCAATCCGACTCGGCGAGTGCCCCCTGGCGATCGCCGGCGGCGTCAACCTCGTCCTGCTGCCGGAAGAGGGCGTCGTCTTCTCCGGCGCCGGCATGCTCGCCTCCGACGGCCGCTGCAAGTTCGCCGACGCCTCCGGGGACGGCTTCGTGCGCAGCGACGGCGTCGGTGCGGTGATCCTCAAGCCGCTGTCGGCCGCTCTGGCCGATGGTGACCGCATCCGGGCCGTCATCCGCGGCTCCGCCGTCGGCAACGACGGCCAGAGCAGCGGCTACCTGGTCACCCCCGCCGTCGAGGGCCAGCGCGACGTACTGCGCCGCGCCTACGCCAACGCGGGTGTGGACCCGGCCGACATCGACTACATCGAGGCCCACGGCACCGGCACCAGCGTCGGTGACCCGGTCGAGCTGCAGGCCCTGGCCGACATCATCGGGCACCGCCCGCCCGACCGGCGCTGTCTGGTCGGCTCGGTGAAGACCAACATCGGCCACGCCGAAGCAGCTGCCGGCATCGCCGGACTCATCAAGGCCGTGCTGTGCCTGGAGAACAAGACGGTTCCTCCGAGTCTCCACCTGAAGAACCCCAACCCGGCCGTCGGCTGGGACCACCTGCCGCTGACGGTTCCCACCCAGGCCACACCGATGCCCGAGGGGGACCGGCCCGCCATCGCCGGAGTGTCCAGCTTCGGCTTCTCCGGCACCAACGCCCACCTCGTCCTCGAAGCCGCTCCCGAGCCGTCCGCTCCCGCTTCCGCCTCCGGCGCGCAGACGCCGGCCGTTCGCAGCGAGCTGCTGGTGTTGTCCGCCCTCACTCCCGAAGCCCTCACCGACGCCGCCCGTGCCATGGCCGACCACCTCGACGGTCCCGGCGCTCAGCAGTCCTTGCGCGACATCGCCCATTCCTCGGCACTGCGGCGTACCACTCACGACGCCCGGCTCGCGCTGCCCGTCGACAGCCACGCCGAAGCCTCTGCCGCCTTGCAGGGCTTCGCCGATGGGGAGAGTGAACCCGGCCTGTCCTTCAGCGACTACACCGACTCCGAAGCGGCGCCGAGGATCGCGTTCGTCTTTCCCGGCCAGGGCTCGCAGTGGCCGGGTATGGGCCGCGAACTCCTGGCGGCAGAACCGGTCTTCCGCCAGGCCATGCAGGCATGTGACGACGCCATCAGGACCGAGACCGGCTGGTCGGTCATCGAACTGCTGCACTCCGCGGACGAGGAGCGGCTCAAGCAGCTCGACATCATCCAGCCCACCCTGTGGGCCATGGAGATCGCTCTGGCCGAACTGTGGCGGTCCTGGGGCATCGAGCCGGACGTGGTCATCGGGCACAGCATGGGCGAGTCCGCCGCCGCCTACATCTCCGGAGCGCTGTCGCTCTCCGATGCCTCAGCGGTCATCTGCCGCCGCAGCCGGCTGGCCAAACGCCTCTCCGGGCTCGGCACCATGGCCTGGGTCGCCCTGCCCGCCGACGAGGCCGCAGCCGCACTGGCCGGTCACGAGGACACCGTGGCGGTGGCTGCTATCAACAGCCCCACCTCCACTCTGCTGTCCGGCGATGTCGACGCCCTCGGCCAGGTGCTGGCCACACTCGACGCCCGCGGCGTCGACAACCGCAGGGTCAACGTCGACTTCGCCTCACACTGCCCGCAGATGGACGCCCTGCGCGAGGACCTGCTCACCGAGTTGTCCCATCTCGCCCCGCGAGCGGGCCGCATCCCGCTCCACTCCACCCTGCTCAACGAAGTGATCGACGGCTCCGGAATGGACGCCGACTACTGGGTGCGCAACATCCGCCAGCCGGTCGACTTCGTCGGCGCGGTCCGCGGCCAGTTCGACCTCGGCAACACGGTGTTCATCGAAGTCAGCCCCCACCCGCTGCTCGTGTCCGGTATCCGCGAGACCAGCCGCCTGGCCACCGGCACGGACACCACCGCAGTCGGCAGTCTGCGCCGTCACTCCGACGAGCGCAGCGCCCTGCTCACCTCGGCCGCGGCCTTGCACACAGCCGGCGCCGGTCTCGACCTCGGCACGTTGACCGCAGGGGGCCGCTACGTGCCCCTGCCGTCCTACCCGTGGCAGCGCACCCGCCACTGGATCAGCCGTACTCCCACTCCTGCAGCGCCCGCCGTCGCGGTGACTGCCGAACCGGAACCGTCCCGGCAACCGGCGCATCCGCTGCTGGGCCGGTCGGTCCGCGGCGAGGGCACCACCCGCGTCTGGCAGGGCCCTCTGCGTCTGGCCGACAACCCCTACCTGCGCGACCACTGCATCCAGGACACGATCATCCTGCCGGGCACCGCCCATCTCGAACTGATCGCCGCTGCCGCGCGCACCGAGTTGGACTCCGGCGCGCTGTCGGTGAGCGACGTGCACTACCATCGCGCCCTCTTCCTGGACGAGGACGGGCCGGCACCCGAGGTCCAGGTCACCCTCACCCCACGCCCGAACGGCTCCCTGCACTGCCGTATCCACAGCCGGGACGCCGACACCAGTGACTGGATCCTGCACACCGAAGCCACTGCCCGTGCCCTGCCCGGCGGCATTCCCCAACCCGACGAGCCGCTCCAGGCGATCCGCGCCCGCCTGCCGCAGCACCAGGACGCCGGCGACTTCTACCCGTGGAACGCAGCCCGCGGGAACCAGTGGAACGGCACCTTCCAAGGCATCACCGAACTGTGGCGCACGGACGGCGAGGTCCTCTCTCAGCTGGCTTGCCCGGCCGCGCTCGTGGACAGCCTTGCGCGCTACCACTTCCATCCGGCGCTCCTCGATGCGAGCGGCCACGCCATGGCTGCGGCCCGCCCGCTGACCGTTCCCGGTGAGGAAGGCGTCTTCGTCCTCGGGGGCATTGACGAAATCCGCTTCTACCAGCAGCCGCCCGCCTCTTTGTTCAGCCACGCCAGGCTGCTGCCCTCCCCGCGCGAGGACTCCTTCGTCGCCGACATCGACATCCGTGCCGACGACGGCCGCCTGATCGCCGAGATGCGTGGCCTGCGCCTGCAGTACCTGGCCGGCCACGCCCCCGCTCTGCTCAACCCCCACACCGAGGACACCGTGACACCACCCCGTATGGCTGACACACCGGCCCCCGCCGGAAGCGACGACCTCGACACCTGGCTGCACACGCTCACCTGGGACGAGGCCCCCCTGACCGTTCCCGTCACGGCCACCACCCATCGGGACGGTTTCTGGCTGGTGCTGACCGACAGTGGGCCGACCGGGCGAGCCGTGGTGCGAGAGCTGACCGACCGCGGACAGCGCGTGGTGGCCGTCACCGCCGGCGCGGGCCACCTTGCCGGAGGCGGGGACCGCTATCGCATCGACCCGTCAAAGGAAGATCACTTCGTACAACTCCTGGGCGATGTCGCCCGCTACGGCGCCTGTCACGGCATCATTCACCTCTGGGCCCTGGACGCCCAGGTCAGCCTGGACGCCACGCCCACCGAGATCCGCCGGGCCCAATTGCTGGCCGGGCACAGCGTCTTGTACCTGGCTCGGGCTCTGGAGAAGGAGCCGCTCGACCATCCGCCACTGTGGCTGGTCACCCAGCTCGCCCAGGCCGCCGGTACGGCAGAGCGGGTACGCCATCCCGTTCAGGCCGTGCTGTGGGGGCTGGGCCGCACACTGGCAGCCGAATCCCCCGCGCTGTCCCCGCGCATGGTCGACCTCGACCGGTCGGCGGCCAGCGTTGCCGCCCTGGCGGAACTGCTACAGCACGCAGACTCCGAAGACCAGATGGCTCTGCGAGATGGAAGGCGCCTGGCAGCCCGTCTGTGCCCGTCGGCCGCCGACCGCTTGTCGCAGGCGCTGTCCCTGCCCTCGCCCGGCGTCATCGACGATCTGCGTCTGACCGATACGCCTTCGCGTGCCCTCGCCGCTGACGAGGTCCGTATCCAGGTCAGCCACGCCGGTGTCAACTACCGCGATGTGCTGATGAGTCTGGGCATGTACCCCGGGCAGGACGACAAGCCGCCGGTCATGGGCTGGGAGTGTGTCGGCACGGTCAGTGAGACCGGCAGTGCCGTCACCGACGTCGCGGTGGGCGATGAGGTCATTGCCATCGCCGAGGGTTCACTGGCCTCCGAGGTCGTCGCCCGTGCCTGCCTCACCGCGCCCAAGCCGGCCAGGCTGACCGCGGCCGAGGCCGTGACACTGCCCGCCGCCTATCTCACCGCCTACTACGCGCTGCACGAGATGGCCGGCCTGGAGCGCGGCCAGAAGATCCTCATCCACACCGCCACCGGCGGCACCGGCCGTGCCGCACTGAACGTCGCCCGCTGGAAGGGAGCCCGTGTCTTCGCCACCGCCGGCAGTGACGCCAAGCGCGAGCTGCTGACCGAGCTCGGTGTCGAAGAGGTAGCCGACTCCCGCAGCCTTGCCTTCGCCGATGCTTTCAAACCGGCCGTCGGCGAGGAGGGTTTCGACGTTGTCGTCAACACCCTGACCGGTGAGGCGATCGAAGCGAATCTGTCGCTGATGGCCCCGTACGGGCACTACGTGGAACTCAGCAAGCGCGACATCCTCGACGACAACTCGCTGCCGCTGGGCGCCTTCTCCCGCAATCTGTCCTTCCACGCCATCGACGTCGTGCACATGGTCCAGCACGTTCCCGCGCGTGCGGGAGCGCTGCTGCGGGCCGCCGTCGCCCTGGTCGACAAGGGTGTTTTGGAGGCGCTTCCGCACACGGTGTACCCGGCCGAAAAGGCCGCAGATGCCTTCCGCCTGATGGCCCAAGCCCGCCACACCGGCAAGATCGTGTTGTCTTTCGGCCGGCCGCCCACTGCGGCAACCGGTCCGCGCGGCCGGGCTGTGACCGTGCACGCCGACGGCACCTACCTGATCACCGGTGGTGCGGGCGGGATCGGTGGCCAACTGGCGTTGTGGCTGGCCGACCAAGGAGCCCGGCACCTTGTGCTCACCGGCCGCAGCACACTGCCGGAGGATGATGCGGCACTGGACGGGAACCATCCGCAGACCGACGCCGTCGCCGTACTCAGGCAGCTGCGCGACCGCGGAGTGCATGTGACGTATCAGGCCGTCGATGTGGCCGATACCCAGGCCATGCGGGCCATGCTCACGTCCCGTCGCCGCGCGGGCCGGCCGCCCGTTCGCGGTGTCTTCCACGCCGCCGGGATCATCGATTACACCCCGTTGAGTGACATGACCGCCGCCGAGATGGACCGAGTGCTGGCGGCCAAGGTCTCCGGCGCATGGAACCTGCACCGGCTGTTGCACGAAGACTCGGTGGAGGCGTTCGTACTGTTCTCCTCCGGCTCCGCCCTGCTCAGCTCCCCCATGCTGGGCGGGTACGCGGCAGGAAACGCCTTCCTCGACGCGCTGGCTCACCACCGGCACGCTCAGGGGCTGCCTGCCACCGTCGTCAACTGGGGATTCTGGGACAGCGTCGGCATGGTGGCTCGCAGGGAGCAGCAGGAAGACCGCACCCTGCTGCCGCAGGGCATGAGCTCCTTCAGCCCGGCCGACGGATTGACGCTACTGGGCAGGATCCTGGCGGAAGGCCGGGTGCACACCGCAGTGCTGCCGACCGACTGGCCCGTCTGGGCCCGCGCGTATCCGAGTGCCTCGACAGCCCCGCTGTTGCAGCACCTGACTGGCGGCGACCGGTCGACGCCGCATGCACCGGCTCATGAGGAGGCGAGCGTCGAGCCTCTCGCGCCGTCGCAGGTCGCCGAGCCCACGGTTCCGAGCCCGGTCACGCCCGCGCCAGTTCCCACGCCGGTCACCCCTGCGGCCGCCCCCGCGGCCCGGCCTGCTCCGCAGGCCCCGGTCTCCGGGCACACGGCACCCAGCGGCGAGCTGCTCGACTTCCTCAAGCAGGAGGTCGCCGTGGTGATGGGACTGCGCCCCGAACGCGTCAACACCAACCGGCCGCTCAACCGGCTCGGCATGGACTCCCTCATGGCCGTCGAACTGCGCAACCGCATCGAACGCCGCTACCAGGTCAAGCTGCCCATGGTCCAGCTCCTCAAGGACGGCACCATCACCACCGTCGCACAAGCCCTGGCCGCCGAACTGAACTCCGCAGACGCCTCGGCGGGCACCACTCCGCCGGCGACGGCTGACACACCTGCGGAAGCTGCTGCCACACCGGCCCCCGAACCCGCCGTCCCAGCCGCCCCCGCGGCCCGGCCTGCTCCGCAGGCCCCGGTCTCCGGGCACACGGCACCCAGCGGCGAGCTGCTCGACTTCCTCAAGCAGGAGGTCGCCGTGGTGATGGGACTGCGCCCCGAACGCGTCAACACCAACCGGCCGCTCAACCGGCTCGGCATGGACTCCCTCATGGCCGTCGAACTGCGCAACCGCATCGAACGCCGCTACCAGGTCAAGCTGCCCATGGTCCAGCTCCTCAAGGACGGCACCATCACCACCGTCGCACAAGCCCTGGCCGCCGAACTGAACTCCGCAGACGCCTCGGCCTGACCGAGCGAGTGACGAGGACCGACTTCATGAAGACCACCGACATTCGCATCGCCGGTCTGGGCACGTACATCCCCGAGATCGTCGACGCCCGCAAAGCCGTCGCGCTGGGCCTGTACGACGCGGACGAGTACGAGTTCTACGGCTGGACCGGCGCCGCGGTCGCCGGCGACATGCCCGCTCCGGACATGGCGATCGCCGCCGCCCGGCAGGCCATGGACCGCTCCGCGCTGCACCCGCACGACATCGACTTCCACATCCACGCCTGCGGCCACGAGCAGGGGCCCGAGGGCTGGTCGCCACAGCACTACATTCTGCGGCACCTGACCGACCGCGACGTGCCCTCCTTCCGTGTCTGGCAGGCCTGCAGCGGCCTGATCGGCTCATTGGAGCTGGCCGCCTGCTACCTCAAGGCCGTGCCCGAACGCAACGCCGCTCTGCTCACCGGCTCCGACAATGTCGGTACCCCCAGCTTCAACCGGTGGGCCTTCGGCATCCAGAACGGTGTCGTCGGTGACGGAGGCAGCGCGATCCTGCTGTCGAAGTCCGACGGTTTCGCGAGCCTGCTGTCCATCAACACCGCTTCCACCGCCGAAGTGGAGGAGCAGTACCGCGGGACCGAGCCGCTCTTCCCGCCGTCGCTGACGGTCGGCCGCGACATCGACTTCAAGGAGCGTCTGGCCGCCGCCGGCGGGCTGGAGGAGACCGTCGCCGAGGTCGTGCGCCGTCAGGGCGAGCTGCGCACGGAGATAGCACTCCGCACCCTGGCCGAGGCCGGTCTGGAACCGGGCGACGTCACCCGTGTCTGCCACGTCTTCACCGGCCAGGAGAGCTATCTGAAGGTCATCCTGGACCCCATGGGGCTCTCCGCCGAACAGGGCCTGCTCGACTTCGGCCGCAACCTCGGCCATATGACGGTCAACGATCAGATCGTAGGTCTGACGCACCTCGTGGAGACCGGGCAGGTCGGTCCCGGTGACCACGTCCTGATCGTCGCCCACGGGGGCGGGGTGTCGATCACTTGCGCCGTCGTACGTATTGACGAGCGGCCCGACTGGGCCGCCGCCTGATCACCCCGCGCCCGTCTGCCGGCCCCGTTACGGGGCCGGCAGACGGCATCCGCTCACTCGCGCCGTCATCCAGGGGGGCCCGTGCAAAACCTCGCCTCATCGCCCTTGCTCGACGCCGAAGCTCTCATATCCGGTTTCGGGCTGCTGGGCATCATGGCCACCGTCTTCGCCGAATCCGGCCTCATCGTCTGCTTCTTCCTGCCCGGCGACTCGCTGCTGTTCACGGCGGGGCTTCTCGTGGCCAACGACCAGTTCCTCCACCAGCCCTTGTGGCTGGTCATGCTCGCCATCGCCGTGGCCGCCGTCCTGGGCGACCAGTTCGGCTATGCCTTCGGCCGGAAAGTGGGGGGCGCCCTCTTCCGTCGCCCCAACTCCCGCTTCTTCAAACAGGAACACGCTGAACGGGCTCAGCAGTTCATGCTCAAGCACGGTCCCAAGGCCCTGGTGATGGCCCGTTTCATCCCCGTCTTCCGCACTTTCATCCCCATCACCGCAGGCGTCGGACGCATGGCCTACCGCACGTTCTTCCTGTTCAACCTGATCGGTGCGGTCCTGTGGTCGGTCAGCCTGACCCTGGTCGGCCATTACCTCGGGCAGATCGCCTTCGTCCGCGACAACATCGAAGCCATCGTCATCGGTATCGTCCTCGTCTCCGGTATCCCCATCATCGTCGAGGGTGTCAAGATGCGCCGCCGCGCCCGCAGTTCCCCGGCCGCAGTCCAGGAGACGGCCGCCGCACGGCTCACCACCTCTGAAACGGAGCTGCCCCGTCCATGATTTCCGCTCAAGACTTCTGCGACCTGCTGGCCGACCGCGGCTTCACCTTCGCCAGCGGTGTTCCCTGCTCCCACTTCGGCGGTCCGATCGCGCACCTGAGCAACCAGCCGGGCCGGTACGTGCCCGCCCCGAACGAGGGCAGCGCGCTGTCGGTGGCCGCCGGTGCTGCCCTTGGCGGGCAACGCGCCTACGTCATGCTGCAGAACTCCGGGCTGGGCAACCTCATCAATCCGCTCACCTCATTGGTGATGACCTATCAGTTGCCGATCCTGACCTTCACCAGTCTGCGCGGCTGGCCCGACCCGGCCACGGACGAGCCCCAGCACGCGGTGATGGGGCCGGCGACGCCTGGGCTCCTCGACAGCGTCGACACCCCGCACCACACCCTGTACGCGCAGGACGGGGTGGAGGAATTCTCCACGGTCCTGGAAAAGGCGGGGAAGGACCTGGCCGAGCAGCGTGCGCCCTTCGTGCTGGTCGAGCGTGGCGCCATCGGCAAGGCCACCGCAGCCAACGACCCTCATACCGACGGTCTGCCGGCCGCGGAGGCCATCCGACTCGTCACCGCGGCCGCACCGCGGGCGGCTGTCGTCGCCACCACCGGTTTCACCGGTCGTGACACGTTCGCTGTGGCGGATGGACCCGCAACCTTCTACATGCAGGGGTCCATGGGCCATGCCTCCTCCATCGGCCTCGGCGTGGCACTGACGCATCCGGAGCGGACCGTGGTGGTCCTGGACGGGGACGGCGCGCTGCTGATGCACCTGGGCGCGCTATCCATGATCGGGAGTGAGGCACCCGCCAATCTGATCCACGTAGTGCTCGACAACCGGGTACACGAGTCGACGGGCGGGCAGGCAACGACGTCGGCGACCACCTCGTTCCCCGACATGGCGATGGCCGCCGGCTACGCCGGCGCGATCGTCTGTGACCACGCAGACGCTGTGCAAGCGGCGATGGTGCGGGCCCAGGCCGCTTCCGGCCCACACCTGATCTGCATCAAGACGCTGCCCCGCACGGGCGCGATCCCGCCGCGCGCGACCAACGCACTCAGCACTCTGGACATTCGAGACCGCTTTCAGAGCAACCTGCGGCAGTAACGCGCTCCACCCCGAAGGGGCCGGTGCTTCCCTCTGAAGCGGGAAGCACCGGCCCCTTCGGGGTGAGCGGTCAGGCCCCTTGGACAGCAGTGGGCTGGTCAGCCTCCGTCTGGAGGCAGGCCGCCACCGTTTCGGGATCCATGGCGGCCAGACTGGCGAACATGCGCAGCGGCTCGGCCAAGGTCTGGCAGCACATCACGTACTGATTGCTACGGCCCTTGGGGATCGCCTCGACGAGGTTCTGCTCCCGCAGCGGGGCCAGATGATGACTGACCAGGGTCTGACTCAGGCCAGTGGCCTCCTGCAATTCCTTGACGGTACGAGGGCGTTGGGCGATCAGCAGGATCAGTGTCAGCCGGGTCTCGTCTGCCAGGGCCCGAAGCTTGGGCGCCAGCATCTGCGCCCGTTCGCGTTCACTCAGCCACTGGGCGGGATCGCTGACCGCCACCCTGAGCTTCGATGGCCGGGCCATCGCCACCTCCCTCTCACCAGCGGGCCGGGCGTCCGGCCCGGCCGGCCCGATCCTGACCTGCGGGGCGGACCGGGTTATCGAGTCGATCCTATGCACTGTCCGCTCCCGGGGCTTCAGGTGGCGGCAGGGGCGTCGGCGCTGTCGCTGTGAGCGGCGGCTTCGGACTTCACGGAACCATCGTCTCCGGTGACGCGGGAACGAGGCATGATGAACGCGGCTGCCACGGCACCGGATGCGGCAACGCCGACGGCGATCAGCAGCGTGGTGGCGAATCCACCGACGAACGACTGCTGCGCGGCATCCAGGACACGCCGGCCGGCGGCGCCACCGAGCTGCTGGGCCACCGCGGTCGCGCCTGCCAAGGATTCGTGTACCGCTTGCCCGGCCTCGCCGGGCAGTTGAGCTGCCTGGGGCAGGTCGTCGCGGTACAGCGTGGCGATCACGCTGCCGCTGATGGCGATGCCGAGCGCGCCTCCGACCTGCATACCCACATCCGCCACCGCAGAACCGGCTCCCGCCTGACGGGCGGCGGAGACCACCAGGATGGAATCCACGGCAGCCGGCAGGGCGATGCCCATCCCGAAACCGAACACGGCCAGCCCGATGAGCGCCTGCGTCTCGTCGTCGACGGTGAGCCCGGCCAGGATGCCCATTCCCGCAGCGCACAGCAGCAGGCCGAGCACCACTGTGGCTTTCAGCCCTGTGCGCTCCACCAGCTTCGCCGACAAAGGGGCCCCCACCATCATCGTGCCGATGGCGAGCATGCGCAGGCCCGCGCCCAGCGGGTCCAGTTCGAGCACCGACTGCAGGTACTGGGTGAGCAGGTACAGGCCGCTGTAAAGGCCGAAGGAGGTACAGGCGATGGCCAGGGCACCGCCGCCGTAGCGGCCATTGAGGAACAGGCCGACGTCGAGCATCGGATGGGCGGTCTTCCGCTCCCATACGACGAAGGCGACCATCAGGACTACGCCGAGGAAGAGGGAGCCGAGGGTGATGACGTCACCCCAGCCGTTGTGCGGAGCCTCGACCAGGCCGTAGACGATGGCGACCAGTCCGGCCACCGACAGAAGGGCGCCGACAAGATCCAGTCCGGGGTGCCCCTCCGCCTTCGATTCGGGGATCAGCTTGGCTCCGCCGATCAAGGCGATGGCCGCCAGGGGCACGTTGATGAGGAACATCGAGCCCCACCAGAAGTGCTCCAGCAGCATGCCACTGACGAGCGGGCCGAGCGGCACGCCGACGGCGGCCGCGCCCGACCAGATGCCGATCGCTTTGCCCTGCTCCTCGCGCGGAAAGACGTCCTTGATGATGGCGAGGGTGGCGGGCATCATCAGCGCGGCCGAGATACCCATGAGGGCACGGAAGGTGATCAGCATTTCGGCGTTGGAGGCGAACGCGGCACCGAGACTGGTCAGCGCGAAGGCGCCCAACCCGACGGAGAGCAGCCTCTTGCGGCCGAACCGGTCCGACAGGCCGCCGGCCATGAGCAGCAGTCCGCCGAAGGCCAGGGCGTAGGAGTCGACCATCCACTGCAGTTGGCTGCTGGTGGCGTCCAGGTCCTTCTGGATGCTGGGCAGCGCCAGGTTCAGGATGAGGGTGTCCAGACCGATCAGCACCAGGCTCAGGCACAGGATGCTCAGGATCTGCCATCGGCGGGGATGGCCGGCAGAGGGGTTCACTTGCTTCTCCTCGAAGGCAACAGGTTGGCGCCCCGTAGGGCGGCCGGGGCCGGCCCGCCCACGGGGGAATGAAGGGCAGCCCGGACACCAGCCAGGCCAAACTAAACAGCATTGACCGTTATCAACAGCCTTCACTGTTGATAACGGCCGACTTTGCGTGCCGGATCCGGCCATCTCCCCAAACCCCCCACAATGCACCTCTCACTGAGCCCAGTTGCCGTGCCGGCGTGCGCAAAGACACACGCGACAACCCGATGGCCGGCCAGCCGGCCCTCCGCCGCCGGCCCTGCCGGCCAGGGCGCCGATCCCGACGACGCGGCTGGTGAGGCCGAGGTCGGATCATTGCTCGCCCTCTCCCGGGGCGACCGAGCTCCTCGGTGCAGATGTGGCGCGATCATTTCCAGTCCGCTCAAGCAACCCTCGAATACTTAGACCGCCATCGATAGATTGAGCGGGAAGCAGCACGGGGGTTCTGCAGAGGGGCTCCCGCACGGGGTGCATCGGGGGCTGGAAGACATGCGTACATCCGGTAGGCAACGACTCGCAGTCACACCTCCGCCGGAGCGGCGGTAGCACCCCTCACTTCTCTGTCCCGGGATCCGTGCGTGGCGGCACGGTCCTGACATCACCTCAGACAGCACCACTTCCGCGCCGGCGGAGCGCTCGGCACGCGCTCTGCCGGGCCCACAAGGCTGGGACCGTCACTGGCGATGGCAGTTCCACACCTTCCTGAAACAGTTGAAGGGAAAACGATGTCAGTCTCTGCTCAGCCACGCCTTGCCCTGGTGGGAGACCGCGGCAATCACGACGAGCCGTCCCACCCGAAGATCGACGCGATGCGTGAGCAGTGGGACCTGACCACCGAGTGGATACCGACCACCGAGATACACGACGCCTCCCGTCTGGACGGCTTCGACGGCATATGGGTGGTGCCGGGAGCGCCGTACTTCAACCAGAAGGGCGTGCACATCGCCGTACGACATGCACGGGAGAACCAGCTGCCGTTCCTGGGCACCTGCGGCGGCTTCTTCAGCGCCCTGATCGAGCACGCCCAGAACGTGCTGCACCTGCCGGAGGCAGACGGTATCGATGAGGACCCCGAGAAGCTGATGCCCCTCGTGACACCGCTGAAGTGCTCCTTCCGGGGGGAGAAGGCTCCTTTGAAGGTCAAGGAGGACTCCCGGCTCGCCACCATCTACGGCACGACCGAGGTCGAAGAGATCTTCCACTGCGACTACGGGTTGACCGACACCTTCATGAACGCCGCCAATCAGGGCTCGCTGCAGCTCAGTGCCTGGGACAGCGACGGCGCACCGCGCGCACTGGAGATCACCGGCCATCCGTTCTTCATGGGCAGTCTCTTCCAGCCTGAACTGTCGTCCGCGCCGGGAGCCGAACACAAGATCCTCAGGGCGTTCCTGGCCTCCGTACGCACCAGGGCCGAAGCCGGCTCACTGCCGACACCCACGCACTGACCACCACCACAACACATCTGCTTGTCACAAGGTCGTGCGGCGTGCCCGCACGGCCCGGGCACCGCCATGCCCGCCTCGTTCCCCACACCAGGCGGAAGGATCACCACGTCTCCATGAAGCACGATCAGCACGGCCTGTCCCGACGGGGCTTCGTCCGCGGCAGCGTCATCGGCGGCGCCGGCCTCGGAACGCCGGTTCTGCTTCCGGTGGTCTCCGCACACGCCGCGGAACCCGGCGCAACGAGCGGGACATCCGGGCCCGTGGGCCGAACAGGCACGGACTTCACCGACCAGTCCGCTGCCCTGACCCCTGACAAGACCGTCGCCACAGCCTGCCAGTTCTGCAACTCCAACTGCCGACTCAACGTCGATCTCAAAGCGGGCCGGGTACTGGCCGTGCGCGGCGAGGACCACGACCCCGTCCAGCAGGGACAGGTGTGCGTCAAGGCCGAGCTGATGCCTCAGCTCGTCTACAACGCCGAGCGACTGACCCGTCCACTGCGCCGTGTCTCCGGCGCTAAGGGCTCGCCCCACTCCACGTTCGAGGCCGTGAGCTGGGAAGAGGCCCTGCGCACCATCGCGAGGAAGTTCCTGGCACTGCGCGATGCCGGACAGGCGCACACCATCGCCAACCGCACCACCGGCCGCATGCCCCGCGGCACCGGATCGCTCGTGGCCCGCTTGTTCACGATGCTGGGCAGCCCCAACAACGCCGACGTCGGCCCGGTCTGCAACGACGCCGGCGGCAACGCCCTGGCGACGACCTTCGGTCTGGGGAACTTCACCAATGGGTACGGGACCGACGGGTCGACGGGCAAGGACGACCTCGGCTCAGCCCGCCACTACCTGTTCCTGGGCACCAACCAGGCCGAGACCCACCCGGTGACCTTCGACTACCTGCTGCGCGGCCGCGAGAAGACCAAGGCCACCCTGACCGTCGTCGACCCGCGTCTGACTCCGACCGGAGCTGTGGCCGACCGGTGGGTGGCGCCCAAGCCGCACACCGACCTCGCGCTGCTTCTGGCCATGCTCCACCACATCGTGGAGGAGGGGCTGTACGACAAGGCCTTCGTCAAGCGGTGGGTGGTCGGCTTCGACGAGCTGCGCGCCCATCTGGCCAAGCACCAGTACACCCCCGCATGGGCGGCGAAGGTCACTGGTCTCAAGGCCGGCGTCATCACCGGGATGGCCGTGGAGTACGCGACGGCGAAGCCGGCGGCGATCTTCTGCAACGCCGGGATCTCCCACCAGCTCGGTGCCTTCGACACCTACCGGGTCGCCACCTTCCTGGCCGCGGTCACCGGCAACATCGGGCAGCCGGGCGGCGGCTGCAACTTCATGCACAACACCTGGCCCGGCGACCTCCACCTGCCGCCGCTGAAGGCCGAGGTGCCCGAGCGGCGCGAAGCCCTGCCGGTCGGCCCGGACTACTTCGCCGAGTCCATCCTGACGAACAACCCCTACCGGCTGCGCGCGGTGATGACCCAGGGCAACCCGCTGGTGTCCTCCGCGAACACGACCAAGGTCAAGAAAGCCTTCGAGCAGCTCGACTTCTACGTCTACACCGGCCTTTTCATGGAAGAGGCCGCGTACTACGCCGACATCATCCTGCCGGTCTGCAGCGGGCTGGAGATGGACGGCGTCTACATGCGCCGCGACGACCGGGCCATCCGCTGGCAGGACCAGGTCGTCGACCGGGTCGGCGAGTCCCGGCCGGACTGGGAGATCTGGATCGGCCTGGCCCACGCCCTGGCGGAGCTGGACACCCGCCGGCCCGGCGCCGAATGGCGTGAGGCGTTCCCCGAGCGGTGGATGGACTACAAGAACCTGTGGGACGACTTCGTCACCCACACCCCCGGCATGGGCGGCATGACCCGCACGCGGATGCGCAAGCGGACCGAGCCGCTGCGCTGGCCGTGCCCCACCACCGACCACCCCGGCATGAGCACCCTCTACCTGGATCACCCCAGCTGGTACCAGGCCGCCGAGTCGCTGAACCCTGCCCACCGGGGCAAACGCTTCCTCACCCCCAGCGGCAAGGTGGAGATCACCACCTCGGAGCTGGAGAAGAAGCTGGCCGTCACCGGTCACAGCGCCCTGCCGATCTTCTACACGCATCCCGAGGTCACCGGGAAGAACCCGACCCTCGCCTACAGCAGGAAGTTCGTCACCAACCCCATCAACCCCCAGGCCGTCACCCATCCGGTACGACTGGGGGTGCCCGGCAGCGACGCGGTGCACCGCGACTTCCCGCTGATGGGCATGACCGGCCGGCCCAGTGTCGTCCACTTCGCCGAAGTCACCCACTGGACACCGACGGGCAAGCAGCTCAACGGCATCCGCTTCATCCAGATCCATCCCGACACGGCTCGCCGCCTGGGCATCGCCGACCGCGACGACGTCCGCGTCGAAAGCCCTCGCGGATCAGTGACCGGCACGGCTCTGCTGTGGGAGGGGATCAGAACGGACACCGTGTTCGTCCCCAACACGTTCGGCCCTGCACAGAAGCTGGGCGACCTCTTCGACGACCCACGCTACGAGGCGGCCAACACCCTCCCTGACGACCGCTTCTACGACAACCTCTCCGGCCAGCAGGCCTTCAAGTGCTTCGCCTGCCGGGTCGGCAAAGCCTGAACCCCTCACCGGCCGCAAGCACCCACCACCCGTCCCCCCTTCGCTGGAGGCACCGCATGTCCGCCACGCCCGACCCGCGCCTCGAGGCCGAGTCCCTCACCGTCCGGACACTGGCCGGTTTCGACGAGACCGTCCGCGTCCTGGGCTCCAAGAGCTACACCAACCGCTACCTGGCCATCGCCTCCCTGTCCGGGCAGGAAACCGTCATCGACAACGCGCTGCTGTCGGACGACACGGTCTACCTCGCCCGCGCCATCGAGGCGTTCGGCCACGTCACCTGCGACATCGACCACGCCACTGCTCGTATACGCGTCACCCCCACGGGCAAGGCGATGCGCGCCCCGAGCGAGGAGATCTTCGTCGGCGGTGCGGGCACCCCGCTGCGGTTCCTGATCTCCATGGCCGGGCACGCCGAAGGCACCACGGTCATCACCGGCAACGCCCGCATGCAGGAACGTCCCATGGGAGACCTGCTCAAGGCCCTGCCCGCGCTCGGTGTGGACGCCACCGCGGTGCGCGGCAACGGCAGCCCGCCCATCCGTGTGATCGGCGGCTCCTTCAAGGGCGGCGCCACATCCATCAGCGGCGCCGTATCCAGTCAGTTCACCTCCAGCCTCATCATCAACGCACTGCGCGCCCAGACCGACACCGAGATCACCATCAGCGACGAGCTGATCTCCAAGCCGTACGTGGAGATGACGCTCGCCGCGCTCAAGGAGATGGGCGTCAGCGTCGACCGGGACGAATACCGCAGTTTCACCGTCCCGGCCGGGCAGCAGGCCCGCGGCGGACAGGTGACGGTCGAGCCGGACGCCTCCGGCATGTCCTACTTCCTGGCCGCCGCCGCCATCCTGCAGTCGCGGGTCGTCATCCCGGGCATCGGCACCGATTCCCACCAGGGAGACGTCCACCTCGTCCGAGCCCTGGAACGGATGGGCTGCCGCACCGAGGTCACCGACGACTCGATCACCCTGACCGGCGGGCCCCTGCACGGCATCGACATCGACATGGAGGCCATGCCCGACGTCGTGCCCTCCCTGGCGATCGCCGCCGCCTACGCCGAGGGCACCACCCGCATCACCAACATCGCCTCCCTGCGCGTCAAGGAGTGCGACCGCATCGCCGCCGTCACCACCGAGCTGCGCAAGATGGGCATCGACGTCGAGGAACACGCGGACGCGATGTACATCACCGGCGGCACCCCGCACGGCGCGGTCATCGACACCTACGACGACCATCGCATCGCCATGACCTTCGCCATCGGCGGCCTGCGCACCGAAGGCGTGGTCATCAAGGACCCCGGCTGCGTCGCCAAGTCCTTCCCCACCTTCTGGCAGACCCTCGACACCCTGCACCCCACCCTGGAGAGCACCAAGTGAGCACACCTGAACCGGTGCTCGCCGGCCCGGGCGTCCTCCTGGTCCTCGACGGCTGGGGCCACGCCGATGCGGCCGACGACAACGCCCTGACGCTGGCCCACACCCCTGTCCTGGACGACCTGGTCGCCCGTCACCCGAGCACCCTGGCCGAGGCCTCCGGCGAAGCGGTCGGCCTGCTTCCCGGCACGGTCGGCAACTCCGAGATCGGCCACATGGTCATCGGGGCCGGACGGCCCCTGCCCTACGACAGCCTGCTGGTCCAGCAGGCCATCGACAGCGGTTCCCTGCGCACGCATCCACGACTGGGCGCCCTGTTGGAGAAGACCGCCGCGGCCGCGGGCGCGCTGCACCTGATCGGTCTGTGCTCGGACGGCCAGATCCACGCCCACGTCGAGCACCTCGGCGAACTGCTGGCCGTCGCAGCCGCACACCAGGTGCAGCGCGTGTTCATCCATGCGATCACCGACGGCCGCGATGTCGCCGACCACACCGGCGAGACCTACCTGACGCGGGTGACCGAGCTGACCGCCCGGACCGGTGCGGGACGGATCGCCACCATCATCGGTCGCGGCTACGCGATGGACAAGGCCGGCAAGCTCGATCTGACCGAACAGGCGGTCGCCCTGGTCGCCGACGGGCACGGCACGTCCACCGACAGTATCCACACAGCGGTCGGCGCCAGTGAGCGCGGCGACGAATGGGTTCCCGCCACCGTGCTCACGCCTGCGGGAGACGCCAGGATCGCCGACGGGGACACGGTGCTGTGGTTCAACTTCCGCAGCGACCGCATCCAGCAGTTCGCCGACCGCCTCAGTGAGCACCTGACGGCCACCGGTCGCTCGGTGGACATGGTCAGCCTGGCCCAGTACGACACCCGCACCGCCATACCCGCTCTCGTGGAGCGCGCGGACGCCTCCGGCGGCCTCGCCGACGAGCTCGCCGCGGCGGGGTTGCGCAGTGTCCGCATCGCCGAGGCGGAGAAATTCGAGCACGTCACGTACTACATCAACGGCCGTGACGCGACGGAGCGCAGCGGAGAAGAACACGTGCGCATCACCGGTGACGGAGAGGCGGACTACGTCGCCCGTCCCCGGATGAATCTCGACCGCGTCACCGCGGCCGTGGTCGAAGCCGCCGCCCGCACGGACGTCGATCTGGTCATCGCCAACCTGGCCAACATCGACGTGGTCGGACACACGGGCAACCTCGCCGCCACCGTCACCGCCTGCGAGGCCACCGACGCCGCGATGGAGCAGATCCTGCGAGCGGCCCGCGACGGTCGCCGGTGGGTGCTCGCCGTCGGCGACCACGGCAATGCCGAACATATGACCAAGCAGGCACCGGACGGCACCGTGCGGTCCTACGGCGGACACACCACCAACCCCGTCCCACTGGTGGTCGTCCCCAACAGGAGCGACACGCCGGCACCCGCACTGCCGGAGAGGGCCACGCTGGCCGATGTGGCCCCCACCGTCCTGCACCTTCTGGGACACAAACCCGGATCCGCCATGACAGGAAGGCCCCTGCTGTGACTACCCTCGCACCCGCCCAGGCCCTGTGGCACGGGGCTCCCGCTCTGTCCCGTTGTCTGGACAGGCCCCACATCGCGGCCGCCTTCGCCGAGGACGCCCTGGTCCGCAGGCTGGACGCCGACGGCATCGAGGGTGTGCTGCACGAGCCCGCCGACCGCTCGCGCGTGGTGCTGGGCCTGCACAACCCGTCCCCGGCAGAGGCTCGGATCAACCTCAGCACCCTGCTGCCCGAACGCGCCGACCGCACCTGGCACTTCCTCAGCGGCTCCATGCACACCAGCCACGCAGCCGACGGTACGTACGTCCATCTGGACGCGTCCGGCACCGTCTGGCTCACCGCGGCCTCGTAGAGACCGCCACAGACCGGGCCACGGCGCCCGGTCGCCTGCGTCCGTGTGCCGACGGGTGTGAACCGCCGGCACCGCTCGCCAGATCCACCGCAGCCTGCGCGGGCAGCCGCTCTTCACGAAGAGTCGTCCCGCGTCTCTTTCAGGGCACCGCCAACCCCGAAGGACCTGACATGTGCATATCTCCACTCTTCTCGGCACCGGCTGTCGCCGCTGCCTCGACCTGCCTGCCCGGTCCGCTCCGCACGACCGGCAGCACAACCGACCGGGATGTGCCTCTCTCCCGGCCGGCCCTTCTCCTTCCGTCACACCGGTGACCGCCCAAGGGGCACCGCGACACGCCGCGTTCCCCCTCATCCCACGTACCGCGGTCTCGCACGAAGGAAGGGCTTCAGCAATGTTCAGCAAGAATCGCCGCCGCGCATGGCTCATCACCTCGGCTCTGGCGGTCGTGTCCCTGGCGGGCTGCGCCGACGGCGGAGCAGGAAAGGGCGGAGCCCTGCAGGTCAGCGGGTCGACCACCGTAGCGCCGGTGGCCGCGGACGCAGCCGAGGCCCTCAAGGCCGACGGGCTCGACATCACCGTGGCCACTCAGGGAGGTTCGGCCGGCGGCATCTCCCAGCTCGCAGCGGGCCAGATCAACATCGCGTTGAGCTCGAAGCCTCTGGCCGAAGAGGACAAGGCCGCCAGCCCCAGCACCGACTTCCTCCCCACACAGATCGGTGCGGACGCCGTCGGTGTCATCGTCACCAAGGAAGTCGCCGACGGCGGGGTGAAGAACCTCACCGCCGACCAGGTTCGTGACCTGTTCGAGGGAAAGATCAACAACTGGTCGGAAGTGGGCGGCCCGGACCTCGACGTCTTCGTCTACGACAAGGAGCCGGGACGCGGAACCCGAGAGGTCCTCGACAAGTACATCTACGGGGACGAGAAGGCCCCGCCGCCGCCGGAGTCGGGCAATTACGCCATCGTCGGGGGCAACCTCGAAACCCGCAACAAGCTGGAGTCCACACCGGGCGCCGTGGCACCGCTGTCCACCAGCTTCGTCGAAGGGCGCGACGGTCTGGCCGCGGTGACGCTCGACGGCATCGAGCCCTCCCCCGAGAACATCGCGTCCGGCAAGTACCCCATGGCCCGGCCTCTGTACTTGATCACCGACGGCCAGCCGGAGGGAGCCGCCAAGAAGTTCATCGACTACGTCCTTTCCTCCAAGGGCCAGAAGCTGATGACCAAGCACGGCTACCTGACCCTCAAGGAAATCGGGAAGTAACCGATGACCACCAAAACCCTGACTCGGCCGCCCGTCGCACCCGACACCGGCGGCCGCCCGCGCCCCTCGAAGTGGATCTGGGGCTGGGTGTATGCCGGGGCGTTCGCCGTGGCGGCTCTGCTCCTGACCGTCGTTGGGTATCTCACCGCAGGCATCGTCGGCGGCCACGTGGAATGGTTGGCGCTGCTGTCCGAAGCCTCGTGGAGCCCGGCCAACTCCGTGTACGGCGGCCTGGCAATGATCTACGGCACGGCGGTGGTGTCGGTTCTCGCCCTCGTCATCGCCGTTCCCGTCAGCTGGGCAGCGGCCGTGGCGCTGTCGGAGTACCTGCCGCCCCGCTTGGCGCGACCGCTGCGTATGTGCGTGGAGTTGCTCGCCGCCGTGCCGTCCATCGTCTACGGCCTCATCGGCATCATCGTCGTCCGTCCTGTCATCGCGAAATTCGCCAACGTACCCGGCGGGGACAGTCTCGCGGCCGCCGGCATCGTTCTCGCGGTCATGATCACTCCCACGATCGTGGCCGTCAGTGTCGACGCACTCTCCGCAGTGCCCGACCGCGTCCGCGAGGCTGCCTACTCACTCGGCCTGACCCGGCGGGAAGTGGTCCGTTCGGCGGTACTGCCGCTGGCGCGGCCGGCCATGCGAGCGGCCGTTCTGCTCGGTCTGGCCCGGGCACTGGGCGAGGCCATCGCCGTTTTCCTGGTCGTGGGCCGGGCGGACGGCCGAATGCCCACCAGCTTCGGAGGGTTCCTCGACTCGCTGGTCCACCCCGGCCAGACGCTCACGACGAAGCTCGCCGGCCCGGAACCCGTGTTGGCCGGAACATCCGGTCCCTACTTCGCCGCTCTGTGTGGACTCGGCCTCATCCTCCTGGCGCTGGTGGCCGCCGCCACCATCTGGGGCACACGAGGTCGCACCCGAGGCTCAGCGGCCGAGCGCGTCCCCCAGTTCCGGTTCCGGGACACGCCGCGGATGCGGCTGCAGCGGGACCGACTGATGATGGCGCTGCGGATGGGGGCCCTGCTGCTGCCCAGCATCCTCCTCGCCGGCATGCTCGCTCTGCTGGTGACGCGGGGAAGTTCGGCGTTCCATCCGTCCTTCTGGTTCACGCCGGCGACGGGCGCGGCCGGAGGAGGCGTGCGCGATCAGATCGTCGGCACTCTGCTGCTCATCACCGCCACGGCCGTCCTGGCTCTGCCCCTGGGCTTCGGCGCGGGCGTCCTGATCGGAATTCACGCCTCCGAGCGCACGGCACGCGTGCTGCAGACCCTCACCGTCGTCCTCGGAGGGGCGCCCACCATCCTGCTGGGGCTGGCCGGTTTCGTGATCCTGTCCACCACGATGGGCTGGGGCCGGTCCTGGCTGGCGGGCGCGATCGTACTCGTTCCCGTCGTGGTGCCGGTGATCGCTCTGACCACCTCCGCCCGCGTCAGGAGCATTCCTCCTGAACTCACGGAGAGCGCCCTGTCCCTGGGGCTGACGCGCGCGCAGTTCGTCCGCTCCGTCGTCGTTCCGTACACCTGGCCGGCGACGATCACCGGCCTGCTCCTCGGCCTGGCCCGAGCCGCGGGCGAAACCGCCCCGCTGCTGTTCACCGCGACTGTCTTCTTCGGCGCGCCCGCCGTGCCGAGCGGCATCGTCGAAGCGCCGGTACAGGCCTTGCCGACCCACATCTTCACTCTTTCCCAGGACTCGGGTGACCCCCGGGCCGTCACCCAGGCATGGGGAAGCGCGATGGTGCTGGTCCTGATCACGGCAGTACTTCTCAGCGCGGCGGTCGCGCTGCGCAACCGCTTCGAGGGGGAGCGATGGACAACATAATCACCGTGCGCGAGCTCCGCGTACGCAGCCGCGAGAAAACCCTGGTCGGGCCCGTCTCGTTCAGCCTCGAACACGGTTCCACCACCGGGTTGTGCGGACCGTCGGGAGTGGGCAAGTCCACCGTCCTGCGCGCTTTGGTGGAACTGCTGCCCAACGGGCTGACCCGTGACGGGGAACTGCGGGTGCTCGACCGGACGATCGCGCCCGGCAAGGGAGACGCCGATCTGAGGGCCAAGATCGTACTCGTGCCCCAGACACCGGTCGTCTTCGGCGGCAGCATCCTCGACAACGCCCTGTTCGGTCTCCGCCATGTCCTGCGGGCCTCCCAGGAGGCCCTTCGGGAGCGGGCAGAGCAGGCGCTGGAGGAGGCCGGACTGTGGAAGGAGGTTGCCGACCGGCTCGATTCGCCCGCGCAGAACCTGTCCGCAGGGCAGCGCCAGCGCCTCTGCCTTGCCCGCGCCCTGGCTCTGGAGCCGGCAGCACTGCTGCTCGACGAGCCCACCAGCGCACTCGACGAACGCAGCAGGGACAAGGTCGAACAGTCCATCGCCGCACTGCACGGCCGCCGAGCGGTCCTGCTCGTCTCCCACGACCCGGCGCAGGTGGAGCGCCTGTGCGATACGACCGTTCACCTGGACCAGCCCATGATGACGTCCACGGCTGCCGCCATGGGCTGAGCACCGGGCTTGGAACTCGGCCTACGGTCGTGCCGTGGCGTCCGGATCCAGGGGTGCAAAGCCGAAGTCCTGGTCTCGCCTGAACGCTTGTCCCGTGCCGACCTGGCTGCGCTGGTGCAGGATCTGCATCAGCGCGGCGCGCACCCCCGCGCCCAGTCTGTAGTAGACAAGGCGGCCATCACGCCTGCTCTCGATCAGACCAATGCAGCGCAGCCGTTTCAGGTGATGGCTGACGGTCGCCGGAGACACCCCCACATCCGCCAGTTCATGCACCGCCGCCTCGGCCCCGGCCCGTTCCGCGAGCTGTATCAGCAACTGCAGACGAACAGGATCCCCGAGGGTTTTGAACACATTGGACCACCAGACCATGTCGGTTGCGCTCAGCTCCAAGCACGTACCGTCACACGCGGCTCCGGCCCCCTTCTGACACATGATGTCTCCCCTCCCAGCGTCCCTTCTGGGATCCGTTACCGGTGGGCAAGTGCACTTGCCCGGGAGCCGCTGCATCCGGCCGGGGCACCCCCTCTGCGGGCGGCCGGCGTCGACCACTCAGGTGGTCTGCGACAGCAGGCCCGCCATGACTGCCAGCGCTCCGGGCGCGACCCGGTAGTACACCCAACTGGCACGGCGCTCGGACTCAAGAAGCCCGGCTTCTCGCAGCTTGCGCAGGTGGTGGCTGACCGTGGGCTGAGAAACACCGACATCCTGGATGTCACAGACGCAAGCTTCTCCGGCCGGCTGAGCCGCGATCTTCGAGAACAGTCGCAGCCGGACGGGATCGGCCAGCGCCTTGAAGATCATGGCGATCTCCTCCGAGTCCGCAGCGGACAGCTCTTCCTTGCCCAGCGGCCGGCAGCACCGCGACGCGGTGGCGTGCAGGTCGGCGGAGCCCATTGCCAGATTAGACATACTTCTATGTTGACAGGCATCTAATAATTTGCCAAGTAGTAAGCGGAACCACCGTACGCCAGAATGAGCACAGTTTCGATGGACTTCTATGTTGACGGACATCGATCTCATAGGCATGCTGATCGACATCGACAGACGTCGAAGCCGGGGAGTCGTCGCAACCATGACCACCGCCTCTGTTCCGCCCGTGGTCGTCATCGGCGCCGGTCCCGCAGGTCTGGCCCGCAGCCGGTCCAGCTCATCACCGTCTCCCCCTCCGGCGGCTGCTGCAACGTCTGAACATCCGTGCCCAACGCCGTCACGGCCGCGGGCACCCTCCAACCAGCAGAAGGTGTTCTCATGTCACGGGTACAACTCGCTCTGCGAGTACCTGATCTGCAAGCCGCGATCGCCTTCCACAGCAAGCTGTTCGACACCGCACCGGCCAAGCCCCGTGACGGCTGTGCCGACTTCGCGATCACCGAGCCTGCGCTCAAGCTCGTTCTCATCGAAGGAACGGGCGGCGAGGACACACACCTGGACCACCTCGGCGTCGAGGTGGCCTCCACCGAAGACGTCCGGACGGCCGCCACCCGGCTGGCGCAGGCGGGGCCGGCCACCGCGGAGGAGAAGGACACCGCCTGCTGCTACGCCCTGCAGGACAAAGTCTGGGTGCGCGGCCCCGGAAAGGAGCCATGGCAGGTGTACGTCGTCAAGGCCGACGCCGACGCCCTCGCCAAGCAGCCCGGCAGTACCTGTTGCAGCCCCGCAGCCGCCGGCCGGTCCGAACAGCGGTCCGACGCAGCTGGTTGCTGCTGACGGCACATGAGCGACCTCTCCACGGCCTCCTCCGCGACCGCGGCCCCCGGCAGACCGACGCGGCCGCAGGGGGCTCTGCCAGCCCTGTGCCTGACCCAAATCACCAGCTGGGGCATCGTCTACTACGCGTTTCCTGTCCTCAATCCGCAGATCACCGGCGCCACCGGTTGGAGCGCGGCCATGACCACGGCCGCTTTCTCCGCCGCTCTGCTCGTCTCCGCCCTGGCCGGCATCCGCGTCGGCCGCATCCTGGACACCCACGGCCCCCGCACGGTCATGACCACAGGCTCCGTCATTGGCACGGCCGCCCTGATCATCATCGCGACCGCGCCCAACCTGGCCCTGTTCACCACCGGATGGCTATTGGCCGGTCTCGCCATGGCCTCCACGTTCTACCAGCCCGCGTTCGCGGCACTCACGCGCTGGTGGGCCCCCGACCACGTACGCGCCCTGACCATCGTCACTCTCGCCGGCGGTCTGGCCTCCACGGTCTTCGCACCCTTGACCGCCCAACTGGCCGACCGCTTCGGATGGCGGCACACCTATCTGATCCTCGCCGCCGTCCTGGTCGCCGTCACCGTACCCGCCCACGCCTTCGCCCTGCGCGGTCCCTGGCCCCCCGCCCCGCCCCCGGCCGCAGCCGGCGCAACCACCACTACGGCCGCCATCACCCGCAGCCGTCCCTTCCTGTTCCTGGCCACTGCCCTGACTCTTTCGGCGTTCGCGATGTACGCCGTGGTCATCACCCTCGTCCCCCTCCTGCTCGACCGCGGCTACACCCCCACCCAGGCCGCCTGGGCTCTGGGGCTGGGCGGAGCAGGCCAAACTCTCGGCCGTACTCTGTATGCCGCCTTGACCCGCCGAAGCTCACCCGCCATGCGCGCCACCGCCCTCATCGGCGTGGGAGGAGCGACCACCGCCGCCTTCGCATGCATCACCGGCCCCTACCTTCTGCTGGCAGTCCTGGCCGTCATCGCCGGTACCGTCCGCGGCAACCTGACCCTGCTGCAGGCCACCGCCATCACCGACCGGTGGGGCGCCAACCGCTACGGCCGCCTCTCCGGCATCCTTGCCGCCCCCGCGACGACCGCCTCCGCACTCGCCCCGTTCGCCGGCACCGCCCTGGCCGTTCCTCTCGGCGGGTACCCCCACCTGTTCGTCGTCCTCGCGCTGGTGTCCGCCACTGCCGCACTCGTTGCCTGGCACACCACGCCAACCGACGGCACCACCTGACAGCCCTGGCCAGACCCCAACAACTGCCGAACCTTCGTTGAAAGGACGGTGCGACCACTTTCGATCGTGTCAAAGCGATCCCACGGCCTATATGGTCCACGGGTGGTTGCCATAGATCTGCAAGCGTCGGAGAACGGCTTCTTCGAAGGTGGTTCGTGCGGGCCGGGGCTGAACTGCAAGCCTATGGAGCGCTCCGAAGCCGAACAGTTGTCCGCGATGCTGAGAGCCATCGCCGAGCCCACCCGGTTGCAGTTGTTTCGGCTACTGGAGCAGGCGCCCGATGGTGAGGCCTGTGTATGCGACCTCGCCGGCAGCCTGGAGTTGCGGCAATCCACCGTCAGCCATCACCTCAAGATCATGACCGAGGCCGGGCTCCTGGAACGCGAACGGCGCGGCACTTGGGCCTGGTTCTCCGTGAATCACGAGGGACTGCAGCGGATTCGGTCCATCTTGGACCCGGCGCCCCGGACTTCACGCGACTGACCGCCGTACATCACAACTGCCCGCGTCGGTGCCCTGCCCGATGATCAGCGTACTGGGCCGACGTCCCACCCGGACCACCCTCGGGCGGCGAGGAACCCGGCGATCTCACGGGCAGCGTCGCGGGCCGGTCGTCCGACGCCGATGAGCGTGGCGGAGGCGGGGCCCGTCCAGTAGCCATGGCCGAGGAGGTGAAGCCGGGGCTCCTGCACGGAGCGGGGCCCTGGGTGGAGATGCAGCCGCGTGGGCCGCGCACCGGCGGCCGCCGCCGGCGCACCGATCGGCCCGCCCCGCTCCCGGGCACACCTGAGTGCCCGCGTACGTGACCTTCGCCCCCGCAAGGTCGATACTTCGGACAAGAGGACTTCAGCCGGCCCGCATCCGACCACCCAGCAGACCTGACGTCCCGTCACCATAGTCAGCATTGAGCCAGCATCAGTACCGCCACAGCCCGCTTCGGGCCGCTGCGCACCGTCAACGTCGGGGCCTGCCCCTACCTACTCTGACCAGCAAAAACGCAGGAAGACCCAACTGTCAAGCTCCCCAGGAGGCACCCATGAAGATGCTGATCAACGTACCGGAGACCGTGGTCGCGGACGCGCTGCGCGGCATGGCGGCGGCGCACCCCGAACTGGCGGTGGACGTGGAGAACCGGGTGATCGTCCGCAAGGACGCCCCCGTGGCCGGGAAGGTGGGCCTGGTGTCCGGCGGGGGTTCCGGGCACGAGCCGCTGCACGGCGGATTCGTGGGGCCGGGAATGCTCTCGGCGGCCTGTCCCGGCGAGGTGTTCACCTCCCCCGTGCCCGACCAGATGGTGCGGGCGGCCGCGGCGGTGGACAGCGGGGCCGGGGTGCTGTTCATCGTGAAGAACTACACCGGCGACGTACTCAACTTCGACATGGCCGCGGAACTGGCCGAGGACGAGGGCATCCAGGTCGCGAAGGTCCTGGTCAACGACGATGTGGCGGTGACCGACAGCCTGTACACGGCCGGCCGCCGGGGCACGGGCGGGACGCTGTTCGTGGAGAAGATCGCGGGCGCCGCGGCCGAGCAGGGCCTGCCGCTGGAGCGGGTGGAGGCCATCGCCCGGCAGGTGAACGAGAACTCCCGCAGCTTCGGTGTGGCGCTGAGCGCCTGCACCACTCCGTCCAAGGGCTCACCGACTTTCGATCTGCCCGACGGGGAGCTGGAGTTGGGTATCGGCATCCACGGCGAGCCGGGCCGGGAGCGGCGGCCGATGATGACGTCCGGTGAGATCGCGGAGGCCGCCGTCGACGCGATCCTGGCGGACATCACCCCGCGCAACCCCGTGCTGGTCCTGGTCAACGGCATGGGCGCCACCCCCCTGCTGGAGCTGTACGGCTTCAACGCCGAGGTGCAGCGCGTGCTCGGCGAGCGCGGGGTCCCCGTGGCCCGTGTCCTCGTCGGCAACTACGTCACGTCCCTCGACATGGCGGGCGCCTCGGTCACCCTGTGCCAGATCGACGAGGAACTGCTGCGGCTGTGGGACGCGCCGGTACGTACCGCGGGACTGCGCTGGGGTATTTGAATCCTCCCCCAGCTGAAGCAGGGGATTCCTGGCTCACGCCGCCTGCGGGTCAGCGACCAGACAGGTCTTCCACGATCAGCACCAGCCGGGTTGAAACCAGCCCGGGGTCATACAGCAAAGCTCGGAGGTCCATGTGCTGTCCTGGTTCTCGGTCAGCACGACGTACGCGCTTGGTTCTCGCAACGTACGGCGTGCCGTATACCCGGCCGGGTGGGCGGTCCTTCGCCCTGACGGCGAAACCCCGTTTCCTGCCCTGCTTCGCAGGGGTCCGATTCCTCCCCGGCCTGAAGGCCGGGGCATCCTCGGGGGAGCCAGGTGAACACCGCCGGGTGAAGGGTTCCGGAGTACCTACCACGCAAGGAGTGACCGTGCTCGACGCCGACTTCTTCCGCCGCTGGATGACAGCCACCGCCGCGTCCGTGGACCGCGAGGCGGAACGGCTCACCGCACTCGACTCACCGATCGGGGACGCCGATCACGGCACCAACCTCCAGCGCGGGTTCCGGGCCGTGCGGGACGCGCTGGACAAGGAGCCGCCCACCACTCCCGGAGCGGTGCTGACCCAGGCCGGGCGTCTGCTCATCTCGAAGGTCGGCGGCGCTTCGGGCCCGCTGTACGGGACCCTGCTGCGCCGCACCGGGAAGACGCTCGGTGACGCCGACGAGGTGGACGAGCGGCAGTTGGCGGAGGCGCTGCGGGCCGGCACGGACGCGGTGATGCAGCTCGGTGGCGCCGCACCGGGCGACAAGACGATGATCGACGCGCTGGTGCCCGCGGTGGACGCGCTCGGCGACTCCTTCGCCGCGGCCCGCGACGCGGCCGAGGAGGGAGCCGTCGCCACGACGCCACTGCTCGCCCGCAAGGGCAGGGCCAGTTATCTGGGTGAGCGCAGTATCGGTCACCAGGACCCCGGGGCCACATCGGCGGCGCTGCTGATCGCCGCACTGACCGACGCCGCGGCGGAGGCGGAGGCCGGCGATGAATGAGGACAAGCTGGTGGGGATCGTCCTGGTGTCGCACAGCGCGGCGGTGGCCGAGTCGGTGGCGGAGCTGGCGAAGGGCCTGGCGGGCGCCGGGAGCGCGGTGTCCGTGGCACCGGCGGGCGGCACCGAGGGCGGCGGCTTCGGCACCAGTGCCGAGCTGATCTCCGCGGCCGCCGCGGCCGTCGACCGCGGGGCCGGGGTCGCCGTGCTCGCCGATCTGGGCAGCGCGGTGCTCACCGTGAAGGCGCTGCTGGCCGAGGGGGACGAACTCCCCGGGCACACCCGGCTGGTGGACGCGCCGTTCGTCGAAGGGGCGGTGGCCGCGGTGGTCACGGCGTCCACGGGGGCGGACCTGTCCACGGTGGAGGCGGCGGCCACGGAGGCGTACGCCTACCGGAAGGTGTGAGAAGGAAGCGGTGACGCCCGGTCGGCGTCGTCAGCCGTCGCCGTCCACGAACTCCCGGGCCAGCCGCTTCCCCTCCGCGACCGCGGCCTCGTGGTCCTCGACGGGGGTCACCTCGCTGTCCTTGAACACGATGTAGGTGACCCCCGAGGAGGTACCGCCGGCACGTGGATCGGGGTCGATGCCGAGCGACTCGGCCGCGGCGTAGGACGCCTCACCGATGAGGTCCGCGGGGCCGGTGTCGCCGACGACCGCGTAGCGCACCCGGTCGCGGTACACCACCGCCGCGACGGATCCGCCGCGCACACCGTGGGACCGGTAGTTCCAAACGGCGCTGGGGGCGGGTACGACGACATAGGGCAGCTTCTCCGGGCTCAGCGGACGGCCGTCGGACTGGGCGAAGGCCGTGGAGGCGGAGAAGTGGGGGTCGGTACGGGGGTTGCAGCGGCTGCCGGGGCGGCCGTCGCAGTCGATGTCCATGTCGGCCTTCCAGAACACGGCGTCACGGGTGCCGCAGACCGGGACGGTGGCCCGGGAGCCGTGGTCCTTGCGGTAGCGGCCGCGGGAGACGGGGGTGCAGGCGCGCACCTTGGACAGCAGGTCCGCGGCGCTGACGGGGTCCGTGCTCCGCGCGCCGGCGGGCTCCGCACGCCGTGCTGCGACGGCGTCCCGGTCGTGTCGTCGGGTGACGGGCTCCGCGTGTTCCCGGATGACGGGCTCCGCGTGTCCCCCGATGAGGGGCTCGGCGGATCGTCGGATGACGGGCTCCGCGTGCCGTGGAGGACCGGGGTGCGCGCGCCGTGCGGCCGGTTCGGTGCGGGGCTGGGGTGCGGAGGCGGGGGGCGCCGAGGGGGCGAGCAGGGCGGCACCGGCCATGGCCAGGGTGAGCGACCGGACACGGGACACGATCAGGAGGACCTCTCGTCGGGGACACTGACGCACACATTCGGGCACTTTGCACCATTCATCCTGAATGTGGTGACGCGACGACCCCCGACAGGGTCATACGGCACACGATCACACTAATGACCACAGCGCTCACCGCGATGCGTGGCGACCTCCACCCGACCCTTGATGAGGACATGCCAGGGGCGGCATATTGGTACGGACCAACATCCGGACCGGTCCCGCGCCCCATCCCCCGGGAGGCAGAGTCGTGCGTGGCGTTCCCCCAGCCGTGTCCTCGCGTCACGTGTCCCCGCGTCGCCTCCTCGCGCTCTGCGGGGCCGTCCTGCTGGCCGCCTCCTGCCGATGGGGCGGACAGGACGACGCGAGCGGCGAGCCGCCCGGGGCGCCCACCGGTGTCACGGCCGAGGCCGGAAGCGCCACCAGCGCGCATGTGATGTGGAACGCGGTCGCCGCCACCGGGGCGAAGGTGAACCGCTACGAGATATACCGGGGCACCACGAAGGTCAGGGACGTTCCGGGTTCCGAACACATGGTGGACATCACCGGGCTCCGGCCCGCGTCCACGCATGTCTTCACGGTGCGGGCCCGGGGCACGGACGGACGGCTGGGGCCGCCCAGCCGGGCGGTGCGGACGACGACACCCGGGGCGGGCCCGGCCGACGACTCCCCTCCCACACCTCCGGCGGCGCCGCACGGCCGGCCGGCCGGAAGCCGGGCGGCCCAGCTGTCGTGGTCCGCCTCGGCGGACGACCGGGACGTGGTGTCGTACGACATCCACCAGGGCGGGAAGAAGATCCACAGTGTGGGCGGCGACCAGACGTCCACCGTGGTGACGGGGTTGCGGCCGGGCACCCGCTACGCCTTCACCGTCCGGGCCAGGGACGCGGCCGGCAATGTCTCCCCGCCCGGCGCCACCGTCCGCCTCACCACCGCGGGCAGCGCGAGCGGCGCGGACGGCCCGGCCGCCACCGCACCGACCGCGTTCCGCGCCGTGAGCCAGGAATCCGGCGGCGCCCACTACCTCGCTCTCACCTGGACGCCGCCGCGCGTGGACGGGGTGATCACCGAGTACGAGCTGCGTCTGGACGGCCGCACGGCCACCTCGCTGGTCTACGGCGGTGACGCACCGCGCGACCGGGCGGCCTACCGCTTCTACCTGGGCCGGGAGGCGGGAATCACCCACCGGGTGCGGATCCGGGCGGTGCTGCCCGACGGGACCTGGGGAGGCTTCTCGGCCGAGCGCACGGTGACGACGGGCGGGCGGCGCTGAGACACCCCCGAGGACACCATGCGGGGCGGGCGTCACCTGCCCGGATGCGGCCGGGGTGCGGGCCGGTCCCGCTGCCCTTTGGCTGGCTTCGTGGCAGCACGGGCGCTCCCCGACCTCGGCGGCGCAAGGGATGTACCGCCGGCCGTGCCGCCGGAAGGCAGTCCACATGCGCATCTCGAAGCCACTGCTCCGCTCCGGACCGACCGCGGCAGCCGCCGCCGCGCTCACTCTGACCCTGGCCGGGCCGGCCGCCGCGGCCGGGATCTCCGTCAGCACCACCGGTTCGACGGTCTCGGTCGTCACCAGTGCGTGCAGCCGGATCGACGGCCACTGGGGCACGGCCTCACTGCTCAGCAGCGGCCAGACGAGCCCCTCGCAGGGGCGTCAGGTGGCGCTCTCGGGGACGGCCGCGGGCCAGTCCGCCGCCTGGTCGAACGTCGGCTCGGGCACCTACACGGTGGTCGTGGTGTGCGCCGACGGCAGCACCGCCGGTACCCAGGCCGTCGTCGTCTCCCCGGTGTCCGGCCCGTCGGTCACTCCCACCGCCTCGCCCACCCTCGGGGTGATGGGTGGCGTCGGCGGCGGCTCGACGGACTACGGCACGGTGACGCTGGTGGGCGGCGGCGCGCTGGTCGCCACCGGTCTCCTCGCCACGGCCTGGCACCTGCGCCGCCGCAACCGGGCCGGCCGCAGCTAGGGCCCGGCCGGCGGCTCATGCCGGAGCCGCGCGGCCGGCACGCCTGTCCGCGGTGTCGTCCTCGGTTGCCGAATCCCCACGCCCGGCTTCCCCCGAGCGGGGACCCCGCGTCGGAGGTGACCGGCGGCTTCCGCGCGCGCCGAGGGGTTCTGTGCGGCCGGCTACGAGGCGGACGGGGACATCGACGGCCGCACCCCCGGCCGACCGCACGCCCGGCAGTGTCACCGGCCGACCGCACCCCCTGCCGACCGTGTCACCGGCCGACCGCACCCCCTGCCGACCGTGTCACCAGCCCGTCCGGCGGTCGGCACACCCAGACCGGCGCCGGCCGCCATCACGTCCGACGCGCTCCGGACGGGCGGCCGGCGTCGACCACCCCCGCTGCCCGGTGGTCAGTCCTTCCCCGCTGGGGGCGGCTCCTGCCCCTCCGGCGGCGGCAGTCGGTCGAACTCCGACAGTGCGTGGTCGAGCCACTGGGTCCAGAACGTCTCCAGGTCGATGCCGGCCCGCAGCACCAGATGCCGCAGCCGGTCCTGCGGCCCGTCCTTGCCGGGCGGGAAGTCGCGCCGCTCGATCTCCCGGTACGTCTCCAACTGCCGCTCGTGCAACTCCCGATGGCGCCGCAGATCCGCTTGAAGGCCCTCGGTGCCGACCACGGCCGCCGCCCTCAGCCGCAGCAGCATGACATCGCGGTGCGGCTTGGGATCCTGGGAGGCAGCGGTCCAGCGGGCCAGTTCCTCCCGGCCCGCCGGCAGCACCTCGTACGCCTTCTTCTGCCCCCGGGCCGGATGTTCGGAGGGAAGGGCCCGGATCAGACCTTCGGCCTCCAGTTTTCCCAGCTCGCGATAGATCTGCTGGTGTGTCGCGGACCAGAAGTAGCCGATCGAACGGTCGAACCGGCGGGTCAGCTCCAGCCCCGCCGACGGCTTCTCGAGCAGGGCGGTGAGGATCGCGTGCGGGAGTGACATGGGCTCATCCTAGGGACGGTCGGCGCCGCCCCTACAGCGCCGCCGCCAACTCCGTGCCCTGCTTGATGGCACGCTTGGCGTCCAGTTCGGCGGCCACGTCGGCGCCACCGATCAGGTGGACGGGGCGGCCGGCGGCGAGCAGGGTCTCGTACAGGTCCCGGCGCGGCTCCTGCCCGGTGCACAGGACGATCGTGTCGACTTCCAGGACGGTGCTCTCACCGTCGACGGTGAGGTGCAGCCCGGCATCGTCGATGCGGTCGTAACGCACCCCCGGGACCATGGTGACCCCGCGATGCTTGAGCTCGGTGCGGTGGATCCAGCCGGTGGTCCTACCAAGGCCGGCGCCGACCTTGGTGGTTTTGCGCTGGAGGAGGTGCACGGTGCGCGGCGGGGCGGGCCGCTCGGGTGCGGCGAGGCCGCCGGGGCCGCGGTAGTCGAGGTCGACGCCCCACTGACGGAAGTACGTCTCGGGGTTCTCGTGCGCCTTGTCGCCGCCGTCGGTCAGGAACTCGGCCACGTCGAAGCCGATACCGCCCGCCCCGAGGATCGCGACCCGGTTCCCGACGGGGGCGCCGTCGCGAAGCACGTCGAGGTAGCCGAGGACACTCGGGTGGTCGACGCCGGGGATGTCGGGGAGGCGCGGGCAGACGCCGGTGGCGACGACGATCTCGTCGTGCCCCGCCACGTCGTCAGCGGCGACGCGGGTGTCCAGACGTATGTCCACGGCCAGTTCGGCGAGCCGGGTGCGGAAGTAACGCAGGGTCTCGTCGAACTCCTGCTTGCCGGGGACCTTTCGGGCGACGTTGAGCTGCCCGCCGATCTCGCTCGCGGCGTCGAACAGGGTGACGTGGTGGCCGCGTTCGGCGGCGCTCACCGCGCAGGCGAGTCCGGCGGGGCCGGCGCCCACGACCGCGATCCGCTTGCGGCGGCGGGTCGGCGAGAGGACCAGCTCGGTCTCGTGGCAGGCCCGCGGATTGACCAGGCAGGAGGTGATCTGCCCGCTGAAGGTGTGGTCGAGGCAGGCCTGGTTGCAGCCGATGCAGGTGTTGATCGCCTCGGGACGGCCCTGCGCGGCCTTGGCGACGAAGTCGGGGTCGGCGAGCATCGGGCGGGCCATGGACACCATGTCGGCCGTGCCCTCGGCGAGCAACCGCTCGGCGAGATCGGGGGTGTTGATGCGGTTGGTGGTGACGAGCGGGACCGACACCTCGCCCATGAGCCGCTTGGTCACCCAGGTGTAGGCGCCGCGCGGCACCGAGGTGGCGATGGTGGGGATGCGTGCCTCGTGCCAGCCGATGCCGGTGTTGATGATCGTGGCGCCGACGGACTCGACGGCCCTGGCGAGGGTGATCACCTCGTCCAGGGTGGAGCCGCCGGGCACCAGGTCGAGCATGGAGAGCCGGTAGATCAGGATGAAGTCGTCGCCGACCGCCTCGCGGACGCGGCGGACGATCTCGACCGGGAAGCGCATCCGGTTCTCGTAGGAGCCGCCCCAACGGTCGGTGCGGTGGTTGGTCTGCCGGGCGATGAACTCGTTGATCAGATAGCCCTCGGAGCCCATGATCTCGACGCCGTCGTAGCCGGCCTGCCGGGCGAGGCGGGCGGCGTGCACGTAGTCGTCGATGGTCCGCTCGACGTCGGCTTCGGTGAGCTCACGCGGCGGGAAGGGGCTGATCGGCGCCTGCACGGGACTGGGGGCGACCAGGTCCCGGTGGTAGGCGTAGCGGCCGAAGTGCAGGATCTGCATCGCGATGCGCCCGCCCTCGCGGTGCACCGCGTCGGTGACGATCCGGTGCTGTTCCGCCTCGGCCTCGGTGGTGAGCTTCGCGCCGCCCTCGTAGGGCCGTCCCTCGTCATTGGGGGCGATGCCGCCGGTGACGATGAGACCCACACCGCCGCGCGCGCGGGCGGCGTAGAACTCGGCCATACGGGAGAAGCCGCCCTCGGCCTCCTCCAGACCGACGTGCATGGAGCCCATGAGGACCCGGTTGGGCAGGGTGGTGAAGCCCAGGTCGAGGGGCGTCAGCAGGTGGGGGTATCGGCTCATCGGGCCCTCCGTGCGCGGTGGCAGTGCCCGCTATTTGTAAGGCACGCGCACCCGATTGTGCAACTAGTTGCACAATCGGGATCGAGGGCACAGCGCCCGCGGAGGCCTCAGCGGCTCTCGAGGCGGACGTGCAGTTCCTTCTCCTGGTCGCCCGGAACGGTGGTCAGGTCGTGCACCGTGAACAGGGTGTCGAGCGTGGTGCGGAACCGGTCGATCGCCCAGTAGCCGCCCTGCACGTCGGCGTCGACCGACGACGACAGACGGGCCGGCCGGACACCACCCTCGTGTGCGTCGGCGACGTCGAACGTGCCGAGCCACACCATGGGGCGGGTCGCGTGGAACTCCTCGGGTACGTCGTCGGAGCACCGGTCGGACGAGAAGCACGCGCACAGCGTGTCGAAGACGATCCGGGCGTCGTCCTTGCTGCATCCGCTGATCTCGACCGAGACGGACTCCGGGTGCGGTTGCCGGCTACCCATGGTGAACGCTCCTTCCGTGGCCACACCGCTCCACCCCTCATTCAGCAAAGCACCACATACCGGGGAGCACTACCCGCGCGCCGCCGCGGCGGCGACCGCTTCACGGGGCGGCCGCCCCGAAGGTGGGAGAAGCTGGAACCGAACGGCAGGAGCGGCGGAAAATCGCCCCCGCGCGCGGTAGAACAAGGGGTGTCGGCACGGTGACGGCGTGCCGTGGAATCGGCGAAGGCGGGGCGTGGGATGAGTGCAGCGGGGTCACTCCCGGCCGGCGGGGACGGACCGGCGACCGGCCCGGTGCGGCCCAGTGGCCTGCTCGACGTGCTGCGCGTGGCCTCGGTGGTCCTGAACACCGAGGGGCGCATCGTGCTGTGGAGCCCTCAGGCCGAGGAGCTGTTCGGGTACAGCGCGCGGGAGGCACTGGGCCGGTACGCGGCCCGGATCATGGTGCACGAGGAGCATCTGGACACCGTGGTGAAGCTGTTCGCCGACGTCATGCGCACGGGTGTGAGCTGGGCCGGGGCCTTCCCGATCCGGCGCAAGGACGGCGGCACCCGGCTGGTGGAGTTCCGCAACATGCGGCTGCTGGACGTCCAGGGGGACGTGTACGCCCTCGGCCTCGCGGTCGACCAGTCGACCGTGCGCCGGCTGGAGCAGGACGTGGCGCTCTCCACCCGGATGGTCGCCCAGTCCCCCATCGGCCTGGCCGTGCTCGACGTCGATCTGCGGTACGTCTCGGTGAACCCCGCGCTGGAGCAGATCAACGGCATCCCGGCCGAACAGCATCTGGGCCGCACCATGCGGGACGTGCTGCCGCTGGTGGGCGTCGACACGGTCGAGGACGCCGCGCGCGAGGTCCTGGACACGGGCCGGCCCGTCGTCGCCCGGCCCACGACCGGCCGCACCCCGGCCGATCCTGACGAGGACCGCACCTGGGCCATCTCGCTGTACCGGCTGGAGGACGCGCTCGGCTCGGTACTGGGTGTGGCCATGTCGGTGGTGGACATCACCGAGCAGCGCCGGGCGAACGCCGAGACCGAGACCGCGCGGCGGCGGCTCGCCGTGATCGCCGACGCCTCCGCCCGGATCGGCACCACGCTGGACCTCGACCGTACGGCCGGTGAACTCGCCGACGTGGCCGTGCCGGAACTGGCCGACGCGGCGGCGGTGGATCTGCTGGACGCGGTGGTGCGGGGCCGTCGCAGCACCCTCGGTCCCACCGAGCCGGCGCTGATGCGGGCCCTGGCGGTGCGGTCGGTGGACGTGGCCGATGTGCCGTCGGCGGCCGACCCGCCGGGCACGGTGACCCAGTACGCGCCCGACCGGCTGATCACCGAGTGCGTGCGCACCGGGCTGCCCGTGATGGTGCCGCGGGTGAAGGACGAGGATCTCGCGCGGATCGCCCGCTCCCCGGAGGCGGCGGCACTGCTGATGCGGGCCGGTGTCCACTCGTACCTCGCCGTGCCGCTGACCGCGCGCGGGGAAGTGCTCGGCGCCCTCGATCTCACCCGTAGCCGTACCCCCCGTCCCTTCAACGACGACGATCTGCTGCTCGCGCGGGAGCTGGCCTCCCGCGCGGCCGTGCAGATCGACAACGCCCGCTGGTACCAGAACGCCCGCGACACCGCCCTCACCCTGCAGCGCAGTCTGCTGCCGAGCCACCCTCCCGTGACGGGCGGACTGGAGGTCGCCTCCCGCTACCAGCCGGCCGGCACGACCAGCGAGGTCGGCGGCGACTGGTTCGACGTGATCCCGCTGGAGGACGACCGGACGGCTCTCGTCGTGGGGGACGTGATGGGCAGCGGCATCCCCGCCGCGGCCGCCATGGGCCGACTGCGCACCGCGACCCACACCCTGGCCTCCCTGGGCCTGGACCCGGCCGTGCTCCTGGAGCACCTGGACCTGATCACCGCCGGTCTGGACGAGGCGATCGCCACGTGTGTCTACGCCGTCCACGATCCACGCGAGCGGCGGTGCACCATCGCCAACGCCGGGCATCTGCCGCCGGCCCGGGTCCGGGCCGGCCACGCGCCCGAACTGCTCGATCTGCCCACCGGAGTGCCGCTGGGCGTGGGCGGGGTGGGGTTCTCCACGACCACCGTCGAGCTGGAGCCGGACGACTGGCTGGTGTTCTACACCGACGGTCTCGTCGAGACCCGCCGGGACCCGCTGGACGAGCGCCTCGACCGGCTGCTCACCCTGCTGGGCCGGCCCGCCCGCTCCCTGGAGGAGGTCTGCGACCTGCTGCTGCGCACCCTCCACGAACCCGACAACTTCGACGACGTGGCCCTCCTGATCGCCCGCGCGACGACACCGCCGGACGCGTGAGCGGTGGCGCGCGGCTGCGTGTGTGAGCGCTGCCGCGCGGGCGCGTGTGTACGTGAGCACTGCCGCGCGGCTGCGTGTGGACGTCCCGCCCTACCACGCGGCTGTGTCCGTGCGTCCGGTCCTACGCCGCTACGCCGATCACGACATGGGCGTACCGTTCCTCGCAGACGGCCAGGCGCGTGCGCAGCCCGGCGGCGGTGAAGGCGTCGACGGCGGACTCGGCCTGCCTGCTGCTGATCTCCACCAGGAGACAGCCGCCCGGCGCGAGCCATCCAGGTGCCCCGGCGGCGACCCGGCGCAGCACGTCGAGGCCGTCCGCGCCGCCGTCGAGCGCGACCCGCGGCTCGTACTCGCGGGCCTCCGGCGGCAGCAGACCCATCTCGCCGCTCGGCACGTACGGCACGTTCGCCGCGAGGATGTCGACACGGCCCCGCAGCTCGCCGGGGAGCGCCGCGAACAGGTCGCCCCGGTGGACCCGGCCGCCGAGAGGGGCGACATTGCGGCGGGCGCAGCGCACGGCGGCCGGGTCGATGTCGGCGGCGTGCAGTTCGGCCCCGCCGAGCCCGTCCGCCAGGGCCGCGCCGACGGCACCGGAGCCGCAGCAGAGATCCACGACGACGGCCGCGCCCGGCGCCTGCGCGAGAGCCTGCTCGACGAGGAACTCGGTACGCCTCCGGGGCACGAAGACACCGAATTCCACGGTGATCCGCCGGCCACGGAACTCCGCCCAGCCGACCACGAGTTCAAGGGGCAGCCCGGTTGCCCGGCGCTCGACCATCGGGGCGATGTCCCCGGGGGCCGGCGCGGCGGCGATGATCATGTCGGCCTCGTCCTCGGCGAAGACGCACCCGGCCGCGCGGAGGGCCGCGACGACCGCGTCCCGGGAGGGCGGGCCGGACGGAGGAGAAGAAAGGGGTGAGGGGGACCGGTACGGCACATGCGGCATGGGCGTGGAGCCTTTCGGGAGCCGAAGGGCGCCCTCGCGGTCACCTGCTGCCGGTGAACCGCGTCGCTTCGAGGTGAGAGCACCCGATCTGACAAGCGGTGATGGGTCTCACCTCCCACGGCATCCGGGGCTGGGGCGGTCCGCAGCCGGACGGCCACATTACCCGACGATCTCCTCGGCCGTGCGATGTGATCCGGACGGATTCCGGGATCGCCCGGTTCGCCGGGCACCGGAGCGCCCCAGCGGGCCGGCCGCGCGGTGGCCGCGGCCACCGCGTACGGTTGAACGCGGAAACACTTGAGCACCTGTCGTAACGGAACACCCATCACGTGAACATCACCCGCGGTTTCACCGGCCGGCCCCGTGTGGACAATCCCGGACTGCCGCCCGGCCAGTACGACGCCGGAGACGACTGGCCCGTTCTGTCCGCCGAAGTCACCCCCCGCCTCGCGCCGGCCGACTGGACCTTCCGGATCGACGGTCTGGTGACCGCACCCCGTACCTGGGACTGGGAGCAGGCGCACGCACTGCCGGCGTCGGCGTACGAGGGTGACATCCACTGTGTGACGAGCTGGTCGAAGTTCGGGGTGCGGTTCGGCGGGGTCTCGCTCGACGCGTTCCTGGACGTGGTCCGGCCCCACGGGTCGGCGACCCATGTGGTCGCGTACGCACACACCGGTTACACCACCAGCCTGCCCCTCGCCGACGTGACCGGTGGCCGGGCCTGGATCGCCTGGGAGTACGACGGGCGTCCGCTGCCCGCCGAGCACGGTGGTCCGGCGCGGCTTCTGGTGCCGCATCTGTACTTCTGGAAGAGCGCCAAGTGGATCGCGGGGCTGCGGCTCCTGGACCACGACGAGCCCGGATTCTGGGAGGGCAACGGCTACCACCCTCGCGGCAATCCCTGGGAGGAGCAGCGGTACTCCGGTGACTGAACGGACGACGGGGACGATGGGGACGACACGGACGGCAGGGACGGCGCTCGGGAGGGGGACGGGGCGGAATGCGGCGGAGCCGTTCGTTCCGCCCACGCGGTTCGCGGTGCCCGGGCGTATCGGCGTGAGCGAGCAGACCGCCTCGACGTGGCGGACGGCCACCCTGACCGAGATCCGTCGCGAGACCGCCCGGGTGGCGACGTTCCGGTTCGCGGTGCCCGGCTGGCCGGGGCATGTTCCCGGACAGCATCTGATGCTGCGGCTGATCGCCGCCGACGGCTATGTGGCCCAGCGCCACTACTCGATCGCATCCGCTCCGGACGACTCGGGACACATCGAGCTGACCCTGGACCATGTCGAGGGCGGCGAGGTCTCGGGCTGGTTCCACACGGTGGCCCGCCCCGGTGACCGCATCGAGGTGCGCGGCCCGCTCAGCGGCTTCTTCGCCTGGCCGGGCGACCGGCCCGCGCTGCTGGTGGGCGCCGGCTCCGGCGTGGTCCCGCTGATGTCGATGGTGCGGCACCACCGGGCGCGGGACCTGGCCCTGCCGCTGCGGCTGCTGGTGTCGGCGCGCGGTCCCGGCGAGCTGATCTACGCGCGCGAGTTCGGCGCGGAGACCACCGTGGTGTTCACGCGGAGCGCGCCGGAAGGTGTGGCCGTGGGACGCATGGCGGCCGCACATGTGGCATCCGTCATGGCGGAGCGGCCCCCGGGTGGGTGGGAAGCCTATGTGTGCGGCTCCAACGCCTTCGCCGAGCACGCCTCCCGGCTGCTGGTGGCGGCCGGGCAGCCCGTGGAGCGCATCCGGATCGAGCGCTTCGGCTGACTCGCGGCGGCGCGGACGGCGGCGCGGACGGCGGTGCGGACGGCGGTGCGGACGGCGGTGCGGACGGCGGTGCAGAAATCGCTTTCTGCGCCTCTCACCTGGTGCTTTTATGGAAACCTCTGGCGGCATCCCTGGTGATCCACGTACGGTGTCCTCGCTCCGCACTGTCTCTTCCCGAAGGCGGTACCCGATGGCCCTGTTCGATCTCCCTCTCGACAAACTGCGCACGTACCGCAGCGCGTCCACGGCGCCCGAGGACTTCGACGCCTTCTGGTCCAAGACACTCGACGAGGCGCGCGAGCACGATCTGGACGCACGTTTCGAGCCGGTCGACACGGGGCTGTCCACGGTGCGGGTGCTCGACGTGACGTTCGCGGGCTTCGGCGGCCATCCGGTCAAGGGCTGGCTGACCCTGCCCGCCGATGCCGATGCCCCCCTGCCACTGGTGGTGGAGTTCATCGGGTACGGCGGCGGGCGAGGACTGCCCCACGAGCATCTGCTGTGGGCGTCCACGGGCCGGGCCCACTTCGTGATGGACACCCGCGGACAGGGCAGCGCCTGGGGCGCCGGCGGCGGCACCGCCGACCCGGTGGGCGGCGCTCCGGCATACCCCGGGTTCATGACACGCGGCATCGACGCGCCCGCGAACTACTACTACCGCCGGGTGTTCACCGACGCCGTACGCGCGGTGGAGGCGGCGCGGGCGCATCCGCTGACCGACGCGAGCCGTACCGTGGCCGTCGGCGCCAGTCAGGGCGGGGGCATCACCCTCGCAGTGGGCGGTCTGGTTCCGGACCTGGCGGGCATCGCGCCGGACGTACCGTTCCTGTGCGACTTCCCGCGCGCGACGACGCTCACCGACCGGCAGCCCTACCGGGAAATCGGCCTGTACCTCAAGACGCACCGGGGCCGCTTCGACGACGTCCTGCGCACCCTGTCCTACTTCGACGCCGTGCACTTCGCCGCCCGCGGCCGGTCCCCTGCGCTCTTCTCGGCGGCCCTGGAGGACCAGACCTGCCCGCCCTCGACGGTGTTCGGGGCCTTCAACGCCTGGGCGCACGAGGACAAGGCCATCGAGGTGTACGACTTCAACGACCACGAAGGCGGCGGGCCGTTCCACCAGGTGGCGAAGCTGCGCTGGATGCGCTCGTACATCTGACGGGGGCTCCGGCGGCTGAAGGACCGAACGGTTCCGGCCGAACTGTGGGAGCGCTCTTCCGTGCTGGTGTAGACCAATGCTAGATGTGATGGCGCACTGAGCCCACACAGCTACGGACCGTCACCAACAGGAGGCGCGGCATGGCCCGCACCACCCCGTACGACCATCCGCTCACCGAAGGGGAGCCCCTTTACCGGAGGATCGCGACACAGTTGCTCGGCGAGCTGCACGACGGGACCATTCCGCCCGGTGAACGTCTCCCCGGGGAGCGGCAGTTGGCCGAGCACTTCGGGGCCAGCCGGGAGACCGTGCGCCAGGCGCTGCACCTGCTCCGCAGTGAGGGACTGGTCGCCACCGACCGGCGGGGCAGTCATGCCGCGCTGCCCGGCGTGCCGGTGGAGACACCGGCCTGCTCCGGCTTCCCGCTCGGCGCCGGGCGCGTCGCCCATGGCACGGTGACCAGGGCCGGTGTCACCTGGGAGGCGCCGCCGCCCGGGCACGCCGAAGCTCTGGGAGTGGCGCCCGGCCGGCCGACGCTGGTGCACCGCTACTGGTCGGCGTCGGCCGACGGGCGGGAATCCCGGACGGCGGTGACATCGTTTTCCGCCGTGGCGCTCGCCGAGGTCGAGGAACTGTCCCGCTATCGCGACCGGGCCGACGGCACGGGAGCCGCGGAGCTGCGGCGGGCCTACGACTGGATGCGCCGGGCGGGTCTTTCCCTGCACCACCGCGACACGATCACACGGATCCCGGGGACACCATCGGTCCGGGTCACCCGACGGGTGCACGACCAGTACGCCCGCGCGCTGGAGATCACCGAACTGGTGACGGACGCTCAGCAGGACGTCCTGGTCTACGAGTTCACGGTCCCTGCCGCGGTCTGAACCAGGAGAACACATCACAGTGATGCGCACCACCACGGCCGACCGAGCCTTCGCCGACCCCAACGACCTGATCACCGCCGTCCGACGCGGTCAGTAGCCGTGGCGTTTGAAGACCTGCCGCAGTCCCTGCTGCCTGTGGCCGTCCGCAGACGGCCCCGTTTCGGGTAGCAACGGCTCGTTCAGCGAACCCAGTTCGTCCAACACGATGCACGGCCGCGACTGACGCTCTTCCATGCCCCACCGCTGCGTGGCTGCCTGTCCGGTGGGGGTGCGGGTCTTATGCCTGCGGCGCAGCTTTCGGTCCGGTGGGGGCTTGGGTAGCGCCCACGGTGGGTGGGTGGGTCGGGGCCGCGTCGGGGGTGTCCGTCCTCGGACCGGCGCGCAATGGGTGACTCGAGAGGTGCGGGGTGCGGACGCGCCAGTCGCTGCGGGCGAACACCCCCGCCCCGTCCCCTTCCCGCCGCGCGCGACCGACCCCGCCCACCGCCGGCGGTACCCGGCCGCCGTACGCGGCCGCGGGCAGCCACCCCCGCCGCTCCCGCGGGCAGTCGTGCCGCTGGGGCGACGGGGGTCCCCCCGCTCGAGCGAAGGGGACACAGCTTGAAGGGAACCTAGCCGTGACCTGCGGAAACGGCCGTTCAGGAGCACATTACGGGGTCAGAAACCGTGACTGGACTGTGACCCGCCGCGTGCCTGGGCGCACACACCAAGAGGCCCCCAACTACGGCCCTTGCTCGCGCAGTTGGGGGCATTGCCCGCCCAGGACGGGGGGAGTCTGGGCGGGTGCCTCGCGTGCTGCCCTTGCGCCTCGCAGCGCCCCGGAGCGGCAGCCATCGGGGGGTGTTGCTGGTCGTACTGGGCGCTCAGGCGCCCTGTGCGGCTTTCTGCGCGTCGATTTCCCGGTACGGGTTACCGACCGCAGGGGCCACCCGCCAATAGGTCTCGACCATGGCTTTGTACTGCCGATGATGCGGATTCAAACCCGTGTGCTTGAGCGCCCAAATCTCGACCGGTACCGCGTCGTTGTCCGATGCCGGAGCCTCCGCGCCGCACGTGATGCATACGGCGGAGTAGATACCCCTGGGCGCTTCCGGCGCCGTTTCCGGCCCTAGTGTCCAGTCGGCACCTTTGATGATTGAGCGGGTCACAGTTCACCCCTACTGCGCTTGTTGACCACGGCGAGTTTCACGCTCAGCGTGTCGGAATCCTGGGCATTCTCGGTTACCGGCTCAACGTCCGCGAGGGGCACAGGCCATTCCCGCCCGCCGCGTTCCGGACGCAGATATGCGGTTGTGCCCATTACGTCAGTGAGAATGCCGACTTTCCCGTCCGGGCCGCTCACGCGCTTGCCAATCAAGGGGTGCTTTCCGCTCATGAGGCATTCCCCCAGGGGCCTGCCCACGGCCCCGCCTGGGCGCCTGTCCGGGCGTTCCTGGGCGAGGCGCCCAGGTGGGCGACGTAGGGCCGCACCATGGCGCCCGTGGGTTCCCAGGCTTCCTCTGCCTCCCAGTCACGGGGCGCGCGTCGGGGGTGAGGCTGCGGGGGCGCTGGGCGCCTGTCCCTGCGGGTCCTGCGGGCCGTGACCAGTCGGGCGCCCATGACGTCCGGCCTGGGCGCCGTACGGGGCGCCTGGGGCGCTCCCTGGGGCGCGTAGGCGCTGCTGTGCTTGCCGGGGGTGCGTCGGCCCAGTAGGACCGCTCTCACCCGTTCGAGTGCGAGGCGGATAAGGTCTGTCATGTCGTCGCTCCTCTGAAGCGTCGGCCACGCCCCCGGACGTTCGCAGCGTCGCGGGGGTACTTACTTGCGTCAGACCATGCTCGGGAATCGCAATGCTCACACGGGAGTTGACCAGAGTTGACTACTCTGGATGCACCACCAGTCAACCCCCCGAGGTTCACGATGCGTGACTTTGCCGATCTTGCTCGCAGAGCGCTGCGCGACAGCGGCTATTCGATGAAGGCTGCCGCACGCGCAATGAATTACGACGTGGCCTATCTGTCTCGCGTACTCAACGGAAAGCAGAAACCGTCGCCAAAACTCGCGCAATCGCTTGACGCTCTCGTCAATGCGGGGGGCGCTCTGGCCGCAATCGTGCTCGACCCTGACGACGAATCGCGAGTGGCGCGCAGCGCTGCCCAACCTTCCCGTCTGGACGCGGGAACGGTCGACGCGTTGGCAGGTGTGCTAGTACTCCAGTCGTAGATCGTGATCTTCCTGGTGGGGGCCGGGGGCAGCCTGCAGTGCTGCCCCCAGCCCCTGGGTGGGTCAGTCTGACCAGC
>NZ_JBITRU010000043.1:0-51085 GCF_044540255.1 Streptomyces sp. NPDC086080 | reverse complement strand
CCAACCACTGATCATCCGAAAGGTCCCCACGCCCCACACCGAGATCATCACGGCCTGAGGCGTGTTCAAGAGCTCAGTTCCAAAACACGGCCTAGAGCACATAGCGCCATTCGTGGCACCGGTCGCTGCTGCACCGAGCGCAGTGACACGCGATCCGGTGGCACTGCGCATCGCCGAGGCCGTCCGGGACGTGTTCGGCGACTTCGGCTCCGAACACGGCCTGAGCCGCGGGGAGATAGCCCAGGCCTGCGCCGCGGTGGCCTCCGCCGACGAGTTCGATTCAAGATTCCGGGTCTTTATCAAACTTCGTCTGCTGGAGTCGCTGCACGGCAAGTCATACGACCAGCGGTATGTGTTCAACCCGACCAGCGGTGCCGCACTGCTGGTGTACGAGCGTCTGGGGGAGGCCGGCGGTGTCCAGGAGATCACCATGCTGCTGGACCGGGCCCGCGAAGGCCTCCTGAACGGCTCCCTGACCGAGGAACAACTGGCCGCCAAGATCGCCCAGGCCCGGCGGAGCCTTGCGAACTACACCAACCACCTGCTGCGGCTGGTGCGCACCAGGCCCATCGAAGAACTGCTCGGCCAGCGTCACCACCACGCCCACACCACATCGCTCGAGGAAGCGAAACACCTCGTCCATGCCGTCGCCGAGCAGTACCCCGCACTGCGTTCCGGCGGCACCCGCCTGATCCGGGAAGCCCTGCGCTACACAGGAGCCGTCCACGAGTTCCACGACCGGCTCATGCAACAAGCCACCACCCGGCGCGACTTCAGCATGCTCCTACCCGAGCAGTACCTGACTGCGGCCCTTCGCTCCTCCACGGAAACGCTCGCGCAGGTGTTCGCCACGACCGTCTTCGATCCGCCCCACGTCCAGATCACCACGGGCCAGATCCTCACCGCCGCAGCCGACCACCAGCCCCCGCCGCCGCGGCAGCGCCTGCCGCGCCCCCCGACGCAGCCGCCCGGCCCGGATCCGGTCGAGACCGCACGCGCCAAGGCCGCGCTCGCACGGCAGCGGCGAGAGGCCACCGTGACCCTGCTCATGGCCGGAAAGGACGAAGCCGACGTCACCGTCCGCCTGCGTGCCCTGCCCTGGCAGACAGCGGTCAAGCACCTGGTCGACATGCTGCGCGCTGCAGCCGACCCCGCCATCCCGCTCATGCTCGACATCTCCCGCCAGGTCATCGTCGACGCCGCAGGACCGGTCACCTACGCCTCGCCAGTGACTGTGTACCGCATTCCCGACAGCCCACAAGACATGAACGACGACACCGAAGCCGCACCGCAGAGCCCTCATGAGTGACCCCTACCTGCTGGCACGGGCCCGAGCCCTGCGCACGGTCCCTGTCCCGGCGGACCGCGCAGAACTCACCCAGCTGCGCTGCGCCGCCGACGATGTGGAGCGCCGGCTGGTCGATGTCGTCACCCCCGACGGGACCCAGGAGCTGATGACCGGCTGGGCCCCCGATGTGGAACCGGCAAGTGGCGCGCTGGGCGACAGCGACGTCCACCGAACCGCCTCGACCGTCCGCCTGCTCACCCTGGCCTGCTGCATCCGCCACTGCTGGCCCGACGCCAGCCAGCCGCTGTACCCGGGACAACCCGCCGCGCAGCAGGACGTCCTCGCCGCCCTGACTCCTCTCCAGGACACCCTCGCGCCCCGCGACGGCGCGGCTGTGCTGGGGCAGACCGGGCACTTCCTGACGGCCCTGCGGTTTCTGCGCGCATGCGGACACCTCGCGGCAGACGTCGGCGACGGCATGATCCGCCTCGGACCCATGGTCGCGCTGTGGTCCGAGCGCGATGTGGCCGAACTGCGCAACGGCTACGACATCCTGCCCGCTCCGAGGAAGGGGTGAGCCCGTGGACGTACCGGCACTGCAAGCCCTGTCCCACAACCGGCGGGCCGACGTCCGAGCGGCGGTCTGCGCCGTGGAGACCGCCGTGGTCCCCGTACCGTCCGTCCACTACCGTGCCCTCGCCGAGATCCCGCTGCGCATCGTGGTGGAACAGGTCCTGGCCGCATCCGGACGCACCCTGCTCGCGGTCGGCGGCGGCTACCTCTCCGGTTACACCGACGAGATCAGACAACGTCTGGCGCACGAAGGAATCGGAGTCCTGCCGCGCGACGACCGCGCCGTCCTCACCTTGATCCTGCTGTTCAGCGTCGCCATTCCCCGAGCGTCCGGCACCGCCCTGCCCGAGCGGCTATGGACCCAGGGCACCCCCGTGCCCAGGGACCAGCTCAGGGCCTGCCAGGTGTCCGACGTCGTTCTCACCAGCGCGTTGCAGCGCCTCACCGACGCCGACCTGGTCCGCCGGACCAGAACGGGCTACGTCCTGGGCCACCAGTTCCTGCGGCTGACGCCGGCTGTGGGCGCCGAACTGTTCGAACAGCTGATCCTGCTCGCCGATCCCGACAGTGCTCTTGCCGAATCGATCCGCCGGCGCCGCGCCCGCCCCACCGCGCCGACGGCCACTGCTCTTGATCACGAGGTGCATGACAGATCATGACCACCCCGCCCACCTCCGACCCGTCCCGGGGCATCGTCGGCGACCGCCAGCTCATCGCTGTCCAGGCCTTCGACATTGCCCGGCTCACGGCACACGCCGTCCCGATCGTCCCGGAGACCTTCATCGCCGTCTCGGGTCTCGGCCCCAAAGACGACTCGAACGGCTCCGGCAAGACCAGCTTCCTCATCGCGGTCTCCCTGCTGCTGGCCGATCCGCAGTGGCGCCTGGAGACCAACGGGGGCCGGCACGCCAGCGGCATCCTGTTCCGCCCCGACGCAGCAGGCGTCGACCAGGCTCACCAGGCGTCCCCGGTCACCCACGGCTACATCGTCGGCGTCTTCGCCCACCCCGACGAACCGGCCGCGAACCCCTTGACCGTCTGGGTCCGCATCGCGACCACCACCCCCTATCTGCAGGCCAATTGGACCGAAGGCCTGCACGTCGCCGACGCCCCCACCGATCACGAGCGCAGCATCCAGGCCGACGCCCTGTGGCGCGAGCTGGGCACCCGTCAGCTCCTGTCCGCCCGCGCCATGGCCGAGAAGCTCTACGGCACCGCCCCGCGCTGCCTCACCTACCTCGACACGGCCCTGCGCCCGCCCGTGCCCTCACTGCTCAGCCAGCAGCTGACCGAGATGGAGCCCCACGACATCGGCCGCTCCCTGATCGCCCTGTCAGGCATGACCCCCCTGCTGGAGGAGGAAGACGACCTGCGCGGCCAGGCCCTGCAGCATCGGATCAGCCTCGAGAAGGCCCAGACCGAGCACACCCAGGCACTGCTCGCCGAAGAACAGGTGATGAGCGGTGTGCGCGCCCGCGAGACCGCCCGCCTCGCCCTCCAGCGCGGCCACGAGGCATGGCACCGCTACCTCGCGGCCTCCTACCGCGACGCCCACCACAGTGACCAGCGCGTTGCCGCGCTCATGGAGGAGGAGAGGCAGGCCGCCGAGACAGCCGCGGTCCTGGTGCAGGACGCCGAGGACCGTCTGAACTTGCTCGGGTCCGCCGAAGAACTCGCCACCCAAAGAGGCGCAGCCCACCAGGCATGGTCCGACGCCCAACAACTTGTCGGCGAACTGTCCAGGAGAATGACGGAGTTGACTACGCAACAAGCGATGCTGCGGAGTCGGCGGGCCACCCTGCTACCTGCAGCGCAGGGCTGGGACGGCAGCAACTGGACCGCCACGGCCGCCCGCCTGGACCAACGCCAACGCGAGCACGCCAAGGCAGAGCTGCAATGCGACGAAGCCGAGATCGCCGTCACCCGTGCCCGCACCCACCTGCACGACGTCGAGCAGGGCCGCAGCGGTCAAGCCGGCCGCGCCATCGATCTGCTGGGCGAACACCGCATCCGTGCGCACGGCCTGCTCGACCAGCTCAACGTGGACGAGGCCGCCCGCCCGGAGTGGGAACCGCGTCTGGCCCCCTGGCAGGACGCGATCGTCGTCGAACCCGAGCATGAAGACACGGCCCGCCGCCTGCTGCATGCCGCTCTGCCCGGCGCCCAGATCATCTCCTCCGACACCGGGCAGAAAGCCCTGCCCGAGGGCATCCACAGCACCCTGAACGTGACCCGCTTCCTCGCCACCCTCCAACAGCGCCTGATTCCCTCGTCCGACGGCTTGGCCGTCCGTGACCAGGCACTGGCGCTGACCGTGACGGGCGGTTTCCCCACCACCCTGGCCGGACGCGAAGCCCAACTCCGGCAGGCTCGCGCCGACCTCGCAGCCGCCGAGCACGCCTGCACCGCGGCCACCGAAGCCATGACCGCGGCCACCGCTGCCCTCACCCTGGCCCAGACCCTGCACGCAGCCGCCCAGGCGGCTGAAGAACTCGCACACCTTGGCACCCAGGAGAACGACCTCCAGACCAAGATCGACAATCTCGCCGGCCGCTCCGCCAACGCCGCTCGCGACGAGCAGGAGCTCCAGCAGGTCTGGCAGGACGCCGTGGCCCGGCACGCCTCCCACAAGCAGCTACTCACCAGCGCAAAGCTCACCCTGGAAGGGGCCGGCAAGGCGCTCAAGGAACGCCAGCGCAACCTGGCCGCCCTCGAACGCCAGCGCGAGCAGGTCGCCGCATCCCAGTGGCAGCGGCAGTGGGGCGCAACCCTCGAAGACGCCACCCGCCTCCTGGACCAGGCATCGGACCAGACCCGTTCCTCCCGGCCGGCAGCCCTGCGCCGACAATCGGAAGACCAACTGCGCCGGGCCTACGAGCACTACGGCGTCGACGGCACCCCGGGCGCGGACGTCAGCCAAGACCTCCGCACGGGCCAGGAAATGATGCAGTCCTTCGCCGACACCGATCCCGCCGGCCTCCCCTCCCTCACCTTCGCCGACGTGGCAGCCCCGCTGGACAACCGCCTCGCCGGCCATCGGGACCAGGACGAGGTCGCCGCAGCGCGCATCACCCACGACCAGCACGCCCGACAGCAGGCGATCGCAGAACTCACCGACGGCGTCGCCACCAGCGCCCGCAACCTGGAAACCCTCCAGGACATGATCGAAAAGCACCTCGACGGCCTCTTCGCTCAGATCAGCGCCGCATTCCACGACCTCGACCTGCGCAGCGACGGCCACGGAGCCAAACTCGAGCACATCAGCATCCGCCCCCAGGGCGCCGGGGACTGGCAGTGGCAGGTCATCCCGCGATGGAAACGCTCCCGCAGCGGCGGATACGTCTCCTACCGAGAAAACGCCAACAGCGCCCAGGTCAAGGTGCACGCCATCCTGCTAGTCCTCGCGGCGCTCCTGGCCGACTCCCACACCCAGGGCAGAGTCCTGATCCTGGACGAACTCGGCAACAGCCTCGGGGAAGTCAACCGCAAGGACATGCTCACCGCCCTGCGCGACGTCGCACGCGACCAGCACCTGACCATCCTCGGCACCTGCCAGGACAGCGTCCTCGCCGACGCCGCCGACGTCTGCGGGGAACTGCTGTGGTTCGTCCACGCATCACCAGCCGACATCATCAACCAGCCCACCAGCGCATGGGCCTTCGACAGCAACGGCGCCCGCACCCAACTCACCGAAGACTGGATCACCGCAGGACGCGCCCATGCCTGACCTCACCCCCCAACCTCCACTCCTCATCGGCGAGGCACACGGCCGCGAGACCGTTCCCCTGCGCAACCTGCCGCCAGGCATCACCGCCGTCACCCTGCCGCGCATCACCAAGGACAGCGACGACACCATCCACGTGCGCGTCCCCCGAGACCGCCGACGACGCGTTAGCCCCCGGCAGGTCGACCTCGTCGCCGACCACCCCGTCAGCCCCTACGACCCGCCACCCACCCTGACCACCCGACAACTGATCAAAGTCCTGCAGACCAAGACCGCCAAACGCTGGCCCACCATCCAGGCCGACCTCGGCGACAACGCCTGGCAGATCGTGGCCGACCTCATCCGCTGCGGCGCCGTCATCCTGCGCTGCGACGTCGTCAACGCCACCGGCTACAGTCCGCGCTCATGGACCCTGACCCGGTCATGGGCCGAACTCGCCGAGGACAAACTCGCCGAACTCCAGGGCCGCCAGCACCCCGAGGACCTGCACCGCGAGCTCCTCGACATCATGTCCGGCATCCCTGAGCTCGCCCATGAGCACGCCCTGCTGGCCACGACCCCGCCCGGACGGGTCCTGAAGATCCCCGAAGACACCGCCACCAGGGCCGAGGACTGGCGGGTATACGAGATCGCCATCCGGGCCGCCGGCGTCTGGTGGCCCGCCCAAGGCGCACCACGCAAGATCACCGCGAAGGAGCTCGCCGGACGCAGCCTGCGCGACACCAAGAGCGCCTGGACCCCCGCCCGGCAGCAGGCCTTCTCCAACCTGATCGGCATCCCCTTCGACCAGGCCGTCGACAAGGCCGACACCGAACTACGCATCCGCGGCCCCCTGCAGTGGCGCGTCGGTACCGTCATCGCCGACGCGGCAGCCTGCCGCCCCTGGCTCGCGCTCCCCGCCCGCGGTGTCCGCGCCCTCGGCATGATCTCCTGCGACGCCCGAGGCGTCTTCCTGGTCGAGAACGAGGACACCTTCGAACAGGTTTGCAAGATCCCGGAGATCGCCGACACCTGGCTGTGCATCTGGGGCAAGGGTTATGCGACCGACGGCCTGGCCGAATTCCTCCGCGGCCTCGACGGCCTGCCCCTTGCGGCATGGGGCGACCTCGACGCCCACGGCATCCGCATCATCGGCAACCTCGCCGACCGCATCGGGCGGCACGTCACACCCGTCGCGATGAGCGTCGACCTCTACCGGGGCGGCACCAAGTACCGCCAGGAGCCCACGAAACTGAAGGAGAACCGCAAGCTCGCCGCCCAGCTGGCGTGCGACGGCATCGAGGCCCTGCGCGACCTGGCCGAAGAGATCGCCCGGACCGACGGGCACGGTTGCGAACAGGAGACGCTCTACGACGAAGTCCTCCCCGCACTCCCCGGTCTGCTGAAAGCCGTGCACGTGTCCGGCAGTTCCTGACCTCCCAGAAGCGGGCAGCGGCCAGCAGGAAGGCAGGGGGCCGGGCGTGCCCGGCCCCCTGCCTTCCTGCTCCAGCCGGTGGCCTGCTGCGAACACGGCATCAACACGCTGCCGCGTCTTTGGCGCAGGGCGAGTGCCTCGCTGCGCACGGCTCAAGGGACGAGGGCGCCGGCGGGCAGGGACAGGTCGAGCTGAGGCAGACGTCCGGCGTGCGCGCGCAGATGCCGGGCTTCGGCAAGCATGACGGGGGCGAACACGCCGTCCGCGGGCGGGTGGGCCGTCAGACGGTGGTGGGCGCGCGCGCCGGCCAGCAGCGGGCGTGCCCAGGCAGGCACGGCGTGCAAAGGGCAGTACCGATGCCCGACTCCATGGAGCTTGATGGCGCAGACATCGCCGGTGATGTCGAGATCGCGGGTGAAGCGCAGGCTGCCCAGGCCGGCCCGGGTGAAGGCCAGCACGCTTAGCGCTCCGGCGATGAGCGGGTGCGCGAGAGCGGCCAGAGCGGCGGCCTCCTCGGACGCGATCTCGAGAGCAGGGGCGGTCTGGACCAGCTGCGCCGTTGCCATCGCTCCAGTGCAAGGGGGAGCTAGCCGTCCGGGCCTCAGCGACGCAGCCCGAGTCTCCCGCGGCTGCCAGGCGAGTGACTGCCCCGCAGCCACCGCCACCACCGCCGGCCCCGCCATCGGTGGAGCGGGAGGGAAGAACGGGCGCGCGGGTATCGGTCCCGGCTCGGCAAGGAGCGCCTCGAACTGGTCCCGGCCGCTGATACGGCGCTCCACGCGGGCCAGCACCAGCGGCAGTCCGCGCGAGGCCGTCTGCCACAGCAGGGTCAGCTGAGCCCCCGTCGACTCGCGCCAGGCGAGCAGTTGGTCGATGCGCCGGATGGTCAGCAGGTGAGCCCGGGGGACCACAACGTGCCGCACCCCGATCGCGGCACCCCAGGCAGCCGCGGCAAGCCAGGCCGCGTTCACCGAATCCAGCCACACATCGGGGGAGTGGGGCCCGGGGGCCAGCCGCTTGCCCAGCGCATACAGCATGTCGTGCGCCAGCGCGGCCGGGCTGCCGCTGGCCGGCGTCGGCTGCACGGTGACGCGGCCTTCACCGGGCCGGTGCGCCTGCAGCGCCGCCCGCGTGTAGAACAGGTCGTCCCGCTCGTCCACCACGATCGTCACGTCGCCGTAGACCAACGCCACCGCCTCCCTTCTAGCCGCGCACCGCACAATCGGTCCGCATACGGAGACGCCAGGACCGGTCTGCGCGGCGTGCGAAGTCGTCGGCGGTGACCCGCGCTTCCCGGGCCGCCGCGCATGCGCGGGCGCTGCTACATGCCGCCCAGCTTGCTGTACACCCAGTTGACGAGGTCCTGCCTGACCTCGGTCAGGCCCTTCTTCTGCATGCCGTTGAGCGTGTGTTTGGTGATGGTGGCCCAGTTGCGGAAGTTGCCGTGGGCCGCGGCCCGGTCGATGTTGCGGATCATCTGCGGGTCCACCCCGGCCCACAGGGAATGGAACGCCGGCAGCGTGCCGACGACTTCGGCCTCGGGCATGCGCGTGAACTTCTGCCAGATGAAGATCCGTGACGCCAGCATCGGTTCCCGCTTGAGGACCTTGTAGCAGCCATCGCCTCCGGCGAAGATCACAGCGATGTCGGTGTTGCGGTCGTCCCACAGGTGACGCCAGTACTCGAACGAACTGCGGCCCATCCACTGGGCCTCGTCGCACACCAGCACACGGAACGTCTGCGACAGCGTCTCCTTCAGGAGCGTGTCGAATTCGATCGGCCGGGTCGGCGGTTCCCCGGGCAGCCCCAGGGCGTTGAACAGTCCGTGGCGGATGTCGCGGGGGGTCGGTCCCGAGCGCAGCTCCAGGCGGTAGGTGTTGTCGGGGGCGATCTTGCGCAGCGCCGAGTTCACCGACATCGTCTTGCCGTATCCGGCCGCTCCGTAGGCGACCATCATCGCCTTGGCGTCGATCGTCGCCTGGACGTCGTCCAGGGTCGTCATGAGCGTGTCGGTGGCCACCAGATGCGCATCGAGGCGGTGGAAGTGGTCCTCGTCCTCTGCGGGCAGCCTGCCGCAGTCCATGTCGCCGCTCACGCGTTCTCCTCAGGGGTGTCGTCGTCCGGCCCGTCCGCGGCCGGCGGGACCGGGCGTGCCCACCCGTCCGGGACGGGCTGGTGCGGGATGAAGCCGGGATCGGCCCGCCGCAGGTCCGTGGTGTCCGACTCGGCAAGTTCTGCCTCGGCCTCCGCCTCGGTCAGCGCACCCAGACGCTCGGGAGGGATGGCGGTGGTGACGGCCTCGAAGCGCTCACGGCGCAGCCGCGCTGCGGCCTTCATGTCCGCGCGAAGCCGCCGCGCCTTGGCGGTGCGGGCTTTGCGGACCTTGTTGACCTGCTCCTCGCTGGCCGCCTCGGCTAGGACGGCGCTGCCCAAGTGCACGCCGTCCAGGCCGAAGACCTCGATGGTCATGTCGTGGTGGGGCAAGTGGCGCACCGCGACGCGGACGCCGGCCTGGCCGACCATCCAGGGGGCGATGTAGTGGCGGTTGCGCCACCGCACGCCCTGCGTGGTGATGGTGCGGGTGCGTCCGTCGTCCTCGAGCCCGAAATGGGCCAGCTGTTCGGCGGCAACGTCGTGCAGGGGAGTGGGGTCGCACGACCACGCCTGCATCGGGGTGCGGCCGCCCAGCGCCCTGGGCTGGTGCTCGGTGTTCCACCAGCGCACCCACTTCAGCAGCAGTTCCACGAACGCCTCGAAAGAGAGAGCGGGCTCGTCCGGATCCGCGGTGCGCCCGCCGGTGAGCGTCTGCCGGTGTACGTAGCGCGGCATGGAGACGAACAGCATGTCCTCGACCGCACCGTTGAGCGCCTCGATGGTGCCCTTCAGATGCGGGCTGTATGCCGGGAGATCGACGACGGGCACGGCGAAGGCGCCCAGGGCCGAGGCGACGGTGGCACACAGGAACTCTTTGCCGCGGTCCACCCGGATCAGGCCCGGCAGGCCGCCGGCCGGCCCGAAGGGATCGGCACGGTCCAGGGCCATCCGCAGGGCCGCCAGCACCGCATCCGCGCTGGGCGCATGGGGCGTCACAGCCACCCCCGTGATGACCTTGGTGTGGCAGTCGATGAACCAGGTCACCCAGGGCTGCATGAGCTGGTCCTCGAGCAACACCCGCACGGGCACACACTTGTGGTCGCCCTCCCAGGCGGCGTTGCGGTGCGCGGGCGGACGCTGCCCGAACACATCGAAGGCCCGCCGGGCGGCCTCCCCCTTGGCGAGCCCGGCCCGCTCCCCGGGCGTCAGATCCCGGCGCAGCGCCCGATGGATCGTCGACAGCGACGGAGCCGCAGGCAGCCGGGGATCGGCGAGGGCCCGCTGCTTAAGCTCACGGTGCACGGCGGAGGCGTTGCCTCCCCACACCACCAGCAGCCGCCGCAGCTCCGGGGTGACGCTGAACCGTGCCCGGGACGCCGCATCGACGTGCCCGGTGGCGCGCGCCTCGGCGACCCACCGCCACACCGCCCGCTCCGAGCGGCCCACAGCCGTGGCCACCAGCTTCACGTGCGCGCTGGTCAGCTCGCCGCTCTGGTCCAGCGACAGCAACCGCGGCAGCGCGGCCAGCCGCCCCGAGCGGGCGGTGAACACCGCTTTGCCGGCACCCTGCGGGCCGGCAGAAGAGTCACTCATGCGGTCTGCTCCCTACATGGATAGGAATCGTGGAAAGGACCGGAAGTGCTGTGCTTGCGCTGGGTGTTGGCGGTGCCAGAGGGGGAACGGCACTGGCATTCCCGGCTGTTTGTCAGGGCCGTGAGGCGGCGTCATGCCGGGGGAGGGCGGGTACGGCGCGGAGCCGTCAGCCCGAACCGGCTGCGAGCGTCGGCAACTTCGCTGGGAGGGGGGCGTGCTTCTCGAAGGCCCGGCTGCTCCAAGGTGCAGGCTTATGCCGGGGCATCGGGGGCGGCCCGGCGCTGGCCGGTCCTGTTGCGGCACCTGGGGTGGAAGGCCGCGGTCGGCGCTGAGCTGAATGCTTGTCAGCGCCGACCGCAGGGCTTTCTGGGGCGCCTGCATGCGCCGGGAGGAAGTACCGGATTGGCCGGGCGCAGGAAGGGAGCAGAGCCACCGGTGTCCCAAGGTGCTGCCCTGGGGGCGGAGGGCTCCTTGGCGCCACTGCTGGCCGGCCCGGTGTTGCTCAGGCGTGTTCCAGCATGCGCCGGATCCCGTCGCGGATGATCGTGGCGCGTTCTTGCGCCGTGAGCCAGGTGGCTGTGGAGCCCTGGGCGGTCTTTTCGACGAACAGCACGTCTTCGACGGCGTCGGCTACCGGATACAGGTGGCTGATGACCGCGAGGGTCTTGTCCTGGATTGCAGCGTTGCTCAGGACGGGAAGGGTGGCCTCCAGGCGGTCGGAGTCCAGCGAGCCGAACCCTTCGTCCAAAAACAGGCTCTCCAGCTTGCTGTTGCTGCGGTTGTGAAGTTCCACGAATGCCAGTGCCAGCGCGAGGGAGGTCTGGAATTTCTCCCCGCCGGAGAGAGTTTCTCGGCCGCGCGTGAGATTCGTGGCGGACTCCACGATCTTGAAGTCCTCGGTGAACCCATAGAGCCCGGTGGAGATCTGCTGGAGGATCCGGCTCCCGTAGCGGAGCAGCGCATGGGTGCGCTGATCTGTGAGATAGGTGAGGAACTTCGTGTCGGTGAGCTGGTCCCTCACTCTCCTCCACACTGCGGCCTGTTCATCCGCGGCGGTGATGGCAGCATCCAGTGCCTCGGCGTAGGGGATTTGGGACTGCGCGGTACGCAGGTCGGACTTGGCCTTGTCGTGCGCTGCTTCCGCGTCGCTCGTCTTGCGGCTGAGCGGGTCGAGAAGGGCGGGTGCCAGCAGGTCGCTCTTCTCCGGCACCGGGAAGCCCGGGTCGTGATCGGTTGCGTCGGCGGCGGCCCCGGCTTGGAGGGTGAGGTCCTTCTCGAACGCGTGGATTGCGTCCGTGGCTCGCTGCCCGGATTGTTTCAGTGCGCCCGCCAGATGCCAGCTCAGGGCGACGAGGGCCTGGTAGTAGGCGTCGACGAAGGCCAGGTCGGATCCGTCCGGGGCAGGAGGCAGTTCCTTGGGCGCCTCGCTGGCAAGGAGACTTTCGGCGTCAGTGGCGGCGTCCGCCCAACGCTCCAGCTTCTTGATGAGATTGCGGGTGGGAGTCTCCACCTTGCGCCGGCGGCGTCCGTCCAGGGCCTGCCGGTGCTCGGTGTGCTCGGTGAGGGCCTGCTGTGCTTCGTCACGTGCCTGTGCTGTCTGTTCGATCTGTGCGAGGCGCTGACCGGCTGTCTCCAGCGCTGAGGCGATGTCCTTCGGGGAGGGGAGGTCCTGTGATGTGTCCTGGGTGGGGCGTATCGAGGCCGGGAGGCCGGTGACCTCGGTCAGTAGTGTCTGCAGGTCGCTCTCGTACTGAAGTTGGGTCTTCTCCAGCCGTTTGCGTTCGCGCTGCAAGCGGCCGCGCTGGCGTTTGAGGTCGGCCCCGGCCGCCTCCTGCTCGGCCTGCGCGGTCGCCAGCTCTGCCTGGGCGCTCGTGTGGGCTGCGAGCGTTTCTGCTTCCGTGTCGCGCAGCGGCTTGACGAGTGTCTTGACCGCACGGGTGATCTGGGCCCGGTTCTTGGGGTCGCTGCCCGCGAGGGAACGCGCCTGCGCGGCCGTCTGCCGGCTCAGCGTGTCCAGAGTCGTGGCCACGCCCGGCACGACGTTCGGCCGCATCGTGTCGACCAACTCCTGCAGCTGAAGCAGTGAAGTGTCCATGCGCTCGAGGGCGGCCAGATGTGCAAGCTGGTGCTTCTGGGCCGTCTGCTCGGTTGCGCTCAGCTGGGCTGTTGCCTCCGCCGCGGCGGTTACGGCTGTGTTCACGGCTTTCGAGGATTTGGTGAGCCGACCTCTGGCTTTGCCAAGCGCCTTGCCGTCCAGGGGGGAGGGGGGAGTGAAGTCGGTCGGGAGGGGCCGGATGCAGACCGGGCAGGCGTCCCCTGGCGCCAGAGCGGAACCCGCCGTGTGGGCGGCTTCGCCGCGCTGCGCCGCAGCAAGTGCCTCCTCGGCTTCTTCCCGTGCCCCGCGCAGTTGACGTAGCTCAGTTTCGAGCCTGTCGACGCGGCCACGCTGCTCCTCGACTGTTGCGAGCGCCGTGTTGGCCGACTGCAGATGTGCCGCCGCGGCGGTGGCCTCCTGCAGCGGGCCCCGGACGACCTCCTGGATCTGGTCGGTGTGTGCGCGGGCCTGGGTGACGGCATGCTGTGCCAGATCGGCTTCCTCGACGAGAACCGCCAGGCGCTGCTCGTGTTCGGCCAGCCCCTGCTGTGCTTGCGTGTGCTCCTGCTCATGTTCGCCGTGCTGCAGCTGCTCCTGTTCAAGCCGCTGCATCAGGGTGTCCAAACCGGCTGTACGGCGCGGTAGGCCGGACAGCACAGTCACCGCACCGGACAGGGACCGGACCGTGTCACCGGCCTGCGTGGCCGCCTCCAGCGCGGCCTGCGCCGCGTCCAGCTTCAGGCTCAGATCGCGTCCGGCCGCCTCCTGCGCTGCGGCTTCGGCATCGATCTCCGTCTTCACCTTGGCCAGCGTGGCCAGGGTGACAGCCGCATCCGGGACGCTGCGCTCACGCAGCAGCCGTGCCGCCTTGTCCAGAGCGGCCTTGCGGTGCTTATGTGCGACGGCCCGCCCTTGTGCCGCGCGCAGAGCGGCCAGCCGCTCGCGCCGGCTGGCCACGATGCCACGCGTACGCTCCACACCCAGCGCCGCCTGTGTGGCGACGGCATGGGGGTCTCGCAGGAGGTCCGCCCGGGCACTCCTGGCGTCGAGGATGCCCGCGCTCAAGCGCTCCAGTCGAACGCCGGCGTGCTTGCGGACACGTTCCAGTTCGTTGATGCCGAAGACATGCCGCAGGATGTCGGCGCGGTCGCCCCTGTTCGCCTTGAGCAGGTTGTCGAACTTCCCCTGGGGCAGCAGGACCGTACTGACAAAGCCCCTCCAGTCCAGCCCGATGAGCTGGGTGACGGCTTCTGTCACCGCGCGCATGTTGTCGACCCGCAGGTCGGCGCCGCCTTCGGCCATGGACTCCAGAACAGCCTGCGGCTTCCTGCGGTTTGCATACAGGGTGCGCCGCACCCGCCACGGGCGGCCGTTCACGGAGAACTCGAACGTCACGTGCATGCTGGGGCTGCCGGTGCTGATCAGCTCGTAGGCTTCCTCGGGTTTGCTCGACCACGAACTCGCCCCGTACAAGCCGAAGGTGAACCCCTCAAGGACAGTGGACTTGCCGGCGCCGGTACGGCCCAGGATGGCGAACCGGCGCTTCCCGGTGAAGTCGATGGTGCAGGTGCCGGGGTAACTGCGCATTCCGCTGACGATGAGCCGGCTGGGCTTCACGACGCCTCCGTCCAGGTGTTTTCCAGCGCAGCGCGGAGCATTTCCTCGGCCAGGACCGGGGGCAGCGTCTCGTCGTCGAGCTCGTTGAGCAGGTGGGTGAATGCAGTGACGGTGGACTCCGCGGCAGCGCCGCTCAGCCCCTCGGATGCCAGGTAGGCGCGGAAGGCGTCGGGGAGCCCCGGCTCCTCGCCGGGATCACCGTCCATGACAGCGTCGGCGGCCGCCTCCCGTGCCGGTGCGGGATTGACGAGGATCGCGTCCGGGACGATCTCGGCGATCTTGTGGCTGAGGAACGCGTCGGGTTCCTCGCCGGTGATCACCGGTTTGAGGAAGGTCCCGTCGTACTCGGCAGAGAAGGTCCTGAGTTCGTCGAGGGTTCCGGTGAACTGCGTCAGGCGCCGTCCGCTCGAGAGCCGGCGAGGCAGGGCCCGGACCGGTCGTCCGGGGTCGGCGTCGACGATCACAACGCTCTTGGATTCGTCGGCTTCGCCGAAGTCCATGGCGAGCGGACTCCCGGCGTAGCGGGCGGTGGACTTGGCGCCCCGTACTATTTGCGGGCGATGGATGTGCCCGAGGGCGGCGTAGGAAACCTCCGGAAGATTCTCGGGGCCGGTTTCGAAGCCGTCGTCCACGGCCCGTTCGCTCGGGGAGCGTTTGGCGCCGGTGACGTACACGTGGGCTGCGAACAGCAGGATGTCCCGGTCGGGGTCGTACCCCTCGTGCATGGCCCTCATCAGCTCCGCCTGCAGCTCGCGCATCCCCTCGGCGTAGTCGGCGTACGACGTGCCGGTCGCGGAGTGCTGCCAGAAGCGGTTCGGATGCACGAACGGCAGGACTGCCAGGCGGATTCGCTGCTGACCGCCGCAGGCGTCGAAGGTGAGGACACCGCCGTCGTCCGCGGGGCGGAACCGGTCGGCGAAGAACAGGCCCCGGCCCCGCAAGGGGCCGTTCATGGAGCCGAAGAACTCGAAGTACGCGGGGGAGTCGTGGTTGCCGGCCAGGACCACGGTGGGGGCGATGGCGGCGAGTTCGATCAGGGTGTCCATGGCGCGCGACATGGCCCGGATGGTGGGACGGGAATGGTGGAACAGATCGCCGCTGTGGACGATCAGATCCGGCCGGCTTTCCTGGGCGATGGCCACGATCTCGGCCAGGACGGCGTCGAAGTCCTCTTCGCGCGGGTGCCCGTGAAAGACGTGGCCTAAATGCCAGTCGGAAGTGTGGAGCAGTCTCATGCCGTCGTGCGCCCTTCTGGGGAAGCGAGGCGTAGGAGGGCACCGGTGGTGCCTTATGAGCCCGGGACTGTACACCAAATTCCCTGGAATAAAACTGGGCGCCCCGAGTTGCTGCTGGCGTCCCGGGCATGGATGAACGCATGACCGCTCTCGAGGGGCGCATGCAGCAGCTGCACGAGACGGTCCGGCGGGCGCTCACGCCACACGATACTTTCCAAGTGCGCCTTCTCTGTCCGGATTTGACACGCACCCGGCACGCCTGGGACGTTCTGTGCAGCTCGCGATGTCCCGGGACGCGGCCCAGCCGACGGTCACTCCTCCGGTCGCCCGAGCCCCCACCTGCTCCCGCCTGTGTGCGACCAGATCCATCAGGTGCCGGCCTTCACATTTTCCTGGAGTAAAACTGGGATATCCGAGTGGCTGCTAGCATGCGGGCATGGATGAGCATCTGGTCGCACTCGAGAAGCGCATGCAGCAGCTGCAAGAGGCGCTCCGGCAGGCGCTCACACAACACGACACCGCCCAAGTGAACTCCCTGGGCAAGGAGTTGACGCGCACTCGACACGCGTGGAACGTTCTGTGCGGGATCAGTGAGGTCCCGGACACGGGCCAGCCGGAGGTGCAGCCAGGGGTCCGGCCGGAGCCCGCGCTGGCAGTCGTCGAGCCGAACCAGGACGTGCCCGTACGCGACCAGGTCCACCAGGCGCTCGCCCTGCTCACCGTCCCCGCCTCGCCCAAACTGCTCAGCCAGGTCCACCAAGCGTTCTTCTCCACCCCGCTGAACACGGCACGCATGACCACCCTGCGCCGTGACGAGGAACGCTCCTTCCGCTCCGCCCCCTACGGCCGCGCCTACTACATCTGTCCTGCGCTGACCTCCGATCTGCTCTCACCGGCCCGCGCGCTGCTCGCCCTGAGCACCTGGCCACTGGAGCAGCGCCTGGTGGGACCGCTCACCCAGCGCGTCCACTTCCTCACCTCGGCCCTGCGGCTCGCGGACGCTGCCGAACACCTCGCCGGCGAGGCCGGGATGCCGCAGCCTGTCCAGCAGCTGCTGCTGCACTACAGCCGCAACATCCACGGCGACGCCCCCCGGGGCCCGCTCGACCTGGACGCGCTGCGCCGGGCCGCCGCAGCGGAACTGGAGATCCACGCCGACGACGACGCCGACACCCGCGCCGAAGCGGCCCAGCGCGCACGGCAGCAACTCGGCGACGCGGAGCAGATCTTCGGCAACATCCTGCGCAACACCGCCCGCTTGCGCCGTACTTCGTAAACCCGCCTCTGCAACCAGCACGGCTGCCCTGTCCCGCCAAGGAAATCAGTGAGCTCGCTCGACGCACGACTGGGCGTATTACGCGGAACCGCTGCGCCCATCCCGCACAATGCACGCACCCTGGCGGCGCTGACCGCCAATCCGAGCTGCGAGCGCCGCTCCCTGCTGGATGCGGCCGGTATCGACAAAGACGCCCTCGCCGCCCATCTGAGCCTCCCGCGGCCGCTGAGAAAATCCCAGCTCGCCCTCGACTACGGCCTCGCCTTCGAACGCAAGGTCACTGCCCAAGGCGGAGCCCCGCTGGTGCCGCTGCTTCGCCAAGCCTTGGGCCTGAGCGTGCCGGAGGTGTCCTACGAGGACGTCAACAGCGTCGGCAGCGATGACGACAAGTCCCCTCTGCGGCTGCGCCGCGTCCACACCCGCTCCCGCATCCGCAGAGCAGCACACGGCAGGTCGGACCCCCGCACCCTGCTCGACCACCCCGTACTGCGTCTGACTGTCGCCGGCCACCAGGCCTACCTCGAACCCGACATCATCGCCTTCCAGCGCGAGGGCGTCTTCTATGTCGTAGAGATCAAATCCTTCCCCGTCATCCACGGACAGCCCGACCCCATCAAGGCCACCGCAGCGCTGACCCAGGCCGCCGCCTACGTCCTGGCCCTGCGTGAACTCCTTGCCGAGGACGGTCTCCCGCCAGAGCGCGTCTCCGACACCGTGGTCCTGGTCAACCCGCGCAACTTCACCCGCCACCCCACCGCCACGCCCTTCAGCGCCCACAAGCAGATCAAGAACCTGAGCCGCCACCTCGGCAGACTGCGGCGCCTGCCCGAACTGCTGGACAAAGTTCCCCTCGAGACCACCTTCGACCTGGCGCCCGGCCTCGACCAGAAACCGACCCGGCCCCGCGGTGAACTCGTTGCCGCGCTCGCCACCGTGCGGCCCAACTACACCCCCGGCTGCCGCCACCACTGCGACCTGGCCTTCCACTGCCGCACCGAAGCCCGCAACCAGGGCAAGCCCGCCGCCCTGGGCACCGCAGTCCGCGACGACCTCGCGGGAATCGACACCATCGCCACGGCCCTGGCCCTCACCGACGGGTACCTGCACCCCTCACGGAGCCAGAAAGACCTCACCCAGGCCCTGCGCCACGCACAGCGCATCCACGCAGACCTCCAGACGGACACCGCATGATCCGCCTCACCTCACTCCTGCGCATGCGCGCCGCCTCCACCGGCAACGCCCAACGCGCCAGCCAACTGCGCCACCTCCACCTCAGCGACCAGCCGCTGATGCTGCTGGCGCTGAAACAGACCGGGCCCGCCGCACGACCGCTGGCCGTCATGCTTGGCACCGACCCGCACCGCCCCCAACTCCTGCTCGTCCCGCCCTCAGGCAGCACCACTCCCATGCTCGCTTCCCTGGCAGACGCCGTCACCGCCTACATCGACGCCTGCCAGCGGCACAGCGAACACCTGCCCGCCACCTCCAGCAAGCCGGCCCGCCGCCGCTACACCGACGCCCCCCAGATCCTCGTCCCCAACCCCCAGACCGTGCAGCACCTGAAAGACCTCGGAGCCGACCTGAGGTTCCGCAGCACCGACGACCACCATCCCGACTCCCGGGCCGTCCAGCGCCTGGGACACTGGCTCACCTATCTCACCGACCGCGCCGACCTGGCCGGCTCAGCCGCACTCATCCCCATGACCAGCCTCCTCGGCATGCACTGGATCAGCGGCCAAAGCCCCCTCGAGGACGAGGACCTGGCCACCCTGCTGGCCTGGATCGACCCGCCCCGCCACACCGCCTCCGGACGCGACGCCGCACTGGCAGCAGAAGACCCGGCCACCCACCGCCCGGCGGGACCGGTCACCGACGCCGCCTTCGACAACGACCACATGGCGCCCCTGTTCGACGCCTACGCCCGCGCCCGGCGACAAGCCCTGGCCCAGGAGCAGACCCGCACCCTGCAAGAACTCAACCGTCTGCTGGCCACCTACCTGCAGCCCACCTGGGACCTCATGTGGCAGGCCTACGCACTCCTGCAGGCCCTTCCCGAAGCCAAGAGCACCGCACGCCGCTGGGACCACGAACGCACCGCATTCACCGACGAATGCCTGCACCTGGCCCAGGACGGACGACCCCGGCCGGCCCGCGACCAAGCCGTCGCCGCCGCCGTCCGCCTGGCCCACATGGAACACGCAGCAGCCGTCTTCGCCGCCGAACGCACCGCCGACGACCCCTTCGCACGAGCCGAACTGCGCACCACCGGCGAAGCCTTCGGCGGCACCGTCACCGCGATCGACTCGAAGCACACCCTGCGAGGGCCCACCGGACGGCCACAATGGCGGCCGCGGTTCACCGTGTCCACCTCCGACCCGCTGCGCATGGAACCCGGCCAGCTCCTGACCTGCCACGCCTACCGCAAGGCCGGCTATAAGGTCTGCGAGATCGCTCCCGCCGACGGCGACACTCTTGTCGAACTCGAGATCACCGCAGGCATGGGCCACGCCGACCGTCCCACCTACGACGTCCTGCCCGAAGCCGGTGCCTTCCTCGTGTTCACCATCGCACCGGATTTCTACCGGATGCCGGAATTTCCCTCACGAGAACAGACCCCCTGGACCCATGGCGGGCCTCCTGCCGACCATCCGAACGACAGCGACGAGGACGCGGACGAGGACGCGGACGAGGGCGAGGAAGCACAGTGACCCCTCCCCACCAGCCCTCGCCGCAGCAGCAGATGGATACGGCCGCCCGCGCCATCCTGGAGCAACTGCCCACGCTCACCCACCGCGGAATCGTCGTGCACTCCCCGCCCGGCGCCGGCAAATCCACCCTGGTCGCCCGAGCCGCCGACGCCCTCGCGCAGTCCAACGCCCCCTGCCCCGTCATCGCCCAGACCAACAGCCAGGTCGACCAACTCGTACGACGACTCGCCCGGCACCACCCGCATCTGCGCACCGCACGGCTCACCGCAACGGAACACTCAGTCCCGCACGATCTGCAGGCACATCCTGGCATCCGTATCGCTACCCGCATCGAAACCCTCGAGAAGACGGCCGACGTCATCGTGGGAACCGCCATGAAATGGGCCACGGTCACCGACCGCCGATGGCCATGGGCGATCATCGACGAGGCCTACCAGATGCGTTCCGACATGCTTTTGTGGACCGCCGGCCTCTTTGACCGGGCCCTCTTCGTCGGAGATCCCGGCCAACTCGACCCCTTCTCCGCAGTCGAAACCGACCGCTTCCAAGGCCTGCCCCACGACCCCATGAAGAGCGCGGTCGCCGTCCTGCTCGGCAACAACCGCGACCTGCCCGTCCACTTTCTGCCCGTGTCCTGGCGCCTGCCGCCCACAGCCGTCCCCCCGATCAGCGACGCCTTCTACCCCTTCACGCCCTTCCACGCCGGAAGCCGTGAAGCCGACCGCACCCTCACGTTCTCCATCCGCGGCATGCGTACCCCTACCGACGAGGTCATCGAACACGCCGCCCGAACCGGATGGGCACTGTTCGAACTACCAGCCCGCATCACCGGCCAGCACGACATCGAAGCCTTCCAGGCCGTCCTCGGCATCGCCGAGCGGCTGCTGGCCCGGCGCGCCACCACCACCTGCGAGGAAAACCCCGAAGGCCACGTCCTGCAGCCGGGGGACATCGCCATCGGCACCGCCCACCGCAGCCAGGCCCACCACATCCGCGCCCTCCTGGCCCGCCAGTACCCCCGACTCCACGGCGTCACCGTCGACACCGCCAACCGACTCCAAGGCTGCGAATTCAGGCTCACCATCGTCCTGCACCCACTCTCCGGCCGAGGCGACGCCTCCGCCTTCCACCTGGAAGCCGGCCGCCTGTGCGTCCTCACCTCACGACACCGCCACGCCTGCATCGTCGTGGCCCGCGCCGGCATCGCCGAACTCCTCGACGCCCACCCCTCCAACGACCCCGCACACCCCGGAGCCGCCTCCAAGGTCGCCGACGGCTGGGAGGCCAACCACGCCGTCCTCGCCCACCTGACCGAGCACACCGTCCACGCCCGGGCACAGCCCGGCCGCCAACGCGAATGAGCAGTCACCGGCACGCGCCCGCAGCGGCCTGCCCTCACCCGCGGTTGCGCACCACACCACAAACGATCACGATGCGGCGTGCCGACCAGTCGCTGTGGCAGCTGTCGCACACGCTCTTGCGCCATCCTCCCGGCCAGTCGTCGCGGGTGCGGATGCGGCCGGGTGCGCCGCAGAACTCACAGGTGCGCTCCGCCTCCACCTCGGCAAGAGGGATCAGGCTCCTCAGCCTGTCGCCGCTGCCCGGCGGCCCTTCCACGTAGACGCGCAGGCCGCCGAGCTTCTCCTTGAGATCGAGGAGACGGTAGCCGGGAAAACCGCGCGGATCTGTTCATGCAGACGCTCCAAGCAGCCCCCGCCAGCCCGGCCCCACTGCGTGGATCCGCGCGGGGATCTGTACCGGGCGCGCAACAGGGTCAGCGGGGTCCTCAGCCATTGCTCCATCCTTGCGCACCGCGCGGTGCTGAGACTCAGCCCACGCGGGTGCCGGTACGTGACGCGCATGAGCACGCGCCCGGCGGCTGAACCCATGTTCGCTCAGCACCGGCAGACGCGTGCATGGCCCCGGGATGTCAGTGGGGTACTGGACACTGGTCGTGCGTAACTGCGGCAGCGAGACCAGGGGGAACGACGTGAGTGACGATGCCGTCCAGCTCGAGAAGCGTATCCGCTTCGCCTTGAGCATCCTCGGCGAGAGCAACAGCCACCACGAGTTCGAGGCCCTGTGCCTGGGCCTGGCCCGCCGGAGGATCACCAGCAATCTGCTGCCGGCGACCGGCCCCGTCAGTAGTGGCGGAGACCAGGGCCGGGACGCCGAAAGCCACTGGAGCAACATTCCCCGGGAGCTGCCCGGCACGTCCCTGTTCGCGTCGCTGGCCTCCACCCAGCGGGTGGTGATGGCCTGCACCATCCAGGCTGCCGACATCCCCGGCAAGATCCGAAAGGACCTGGCATCGATCTGCGAGCAGGGCACCCCCGTTGATCGCGTCATCTACTTCACGGTGACCGCCGTGCCCACCAGGAAGCGGCACGACCTGATCGACGAAGCCACCCGGACACACCAGGTCGAACTGGAGATCTGGGACGCGGCCGCCCTCGCCCTCCACCTCGCTGACTACGACCTGTTCTACCTCGCCGTCCAGTACCTCCACCTGCCCTCCGACCTCGCTCCACCGCGCCCGGACGGAGCCGGTGAACTGCCCGACTGGTATGTCGAAGCCCGCCAGCGATGGCAGGCCAACGACGAGCCGGCCCGCACCCTGGGCGACCTGGTGGACCTGCGGGGCCCGCTGCGCCACGCCACCTTCCACGACGAGGCCCGGGCCGATCTGCCGGAATGGATCGGCCACGCACGTGCCCTGCTGGCCGCCGCAGCGGGAGAGCACACCGCCCTGCGCGCCCGCTACGAGATTGTCGTGGCCACTCTGCGCGGCCTCGGCGACATGCACCCGACGGACCAACTGGCCCGCGACTTCTTCGACACGGTCACCGCCGACGACACCCTCACCGACCCCGGAATCCTCGAGGACGCCGTTGTGCTCCTCGGATACGGATTCGGGGCGTTGGTGCGCCGCCTCACCGCGCTGACCGTAGAGGACCTGTGCGGCTGGCAGCGCCTGCTGGCAGACAAGATCGACCGCCTGCTGGACGCGGACCCGCCCGCCAACGCCATGGCTCATCTGCTGGCCATGCGGGCCCGCCTGGCCCTGCACACCGACATGACGACCGCCCACCTCGAATCCGTGCCCGAGGACCTGCAGACCGTCGCGGAGGTCACCGCATCCGTCGTCGAAGCGGTGGAAGCCGGTGAACCGATACCTGCCCTGCAGACGGGGCCACCGCTCACGGACCTCGACACCGGCATGCGTATCCTGCTGCGGCTGGGCCGCCACCTGGACAATGCGCCGCTGTTCCCCATCGAGCACACTGCCGACCTCTTCGACTACCTCACCCCCGTGCTGGTGGACCACCCGCTGTACCGGGAGGTCCGTGACCTGCTCGATCAGGCAACCGACCGGGTCACCGGCCAGACCGCACGAGGCGAACGCGCCCAGTCCCGGGGCCACGCCCTGATCAAGAGCGGTCGCATTCCGCACGCACTTCAGGAGATCCACGAAGCCAAGGCCAACTGGCTGCGCGGCGACACCCTCGAGGGCGGCCTGATCATGCTGCTGCTGTGCGCGCGCCTCTACAGCGAACTCGGCCTGCCCATCGCCGCCAAGCAGTACGCGCTCGCAGCCGCCACCGCCGCAAAGTCCGCACCCGCCCCGGAGCTCAGCCGATTCATCCCCCGCGGCATCATCCTCGCCGCCCAGTACGACCGCCAGGCCGGAAACTGGATCTCCGCCACCCACCTGTCCTGCATCGGCCTCATGGCACAGAACGCCTACTGCGACGAGCCGTACAACAACGAACGCTACCCGTACGTCTGGGAGATGATGGCCGACCAGGCGCTCACCCTGCGCATAGCTGGCGCAGTGCGGCCCGGCTTCGTCCCCCTGCTCCGCGAGATTACCGCCTCGGTGGGCATCGACACCGTCATCGACGACCTGCTCGCCCCGACCGCCGACGACCCCACAGCAACCGAAGAGGCGTACGCCGAGGAGGCCGACACCCACGGCGTGGGACGGCCCTTTAGCGACGCAGGCCGCACACGCCGCCATGTCTGGAAGGCGCTCGGCGTCGACTGGGAGATCATCTGCCCGAACGAACGGCTGTCGGTGCTGGCCGCGGAACGCTACACCGCAGCACTCCAGGTGTTCCTCGGTGAACTCGCCATAGGGGACCCGCTGTTCCTGCCCGGCAGCCTGAGCGTCGAGATCCGCGCAGACGCCACCCTGCCCCACGACCAGCCCGCCGTCTGCGACCAGAGCACCGACCGTGACACCAACCGGTGGAGGCTGCGCCTGCCCACAACCGCCCCCGCGGACCTGGAAACAGAACCGTCCCGTCTCCTTACCGCCCTCGTCAAGGTGGTGCTCTCCCAGTCACTGCTCTCCGATGAGGCATTCATGCACCTCGTCGAAGAGACGCTCGCCGGCGGCCTCTGGCACAAGCTCTTCGTCGGCCGCCCCTACGACGAACTGGCCGACTTCCTGAGAGTCGGCGACTACCAGACGATGGCTGCGCTCGCCGACCCGGCCGTCGGAGCAGGCACGCCGCGCGGCCAGGCGAAACCGGCTGCCCTGCCGGCCCGGACCGGGCCTGGGCCCGGCTACGAGCACGAGACAGCCCTCGGCACCGTCCGCAACCGCTATGCCAACCTGCTCCCCATCGTGCGCTACACCCTTCCCCGCCTGGCCGCGGACCCCGGCTTCCGGCGTACGGCCACGCAGTTGAGGCAGGAAGGGTGGCGCGACTGGCACCTGCTGACCGCCATCGCCAACGCCGCCGGAAACCATCGCGCCCAGCAGCAGGGCCTGCGCCCCTCCCCGGGCGATTTCAAGAAACACCGAGCCCGCATCCTCGCCGCCATGCAGGCCCCCGAGCACCCCGACGACCCGCCTGTTCCTGCCCAGGCATTCACCGAACAAGCCCTGCGCTCACACCTGTCCGCAGCTGCCGTGAGCACCGCGCGCAGCCTAGGCCTCGCCGTCCGCCCCGGCGCGCTCGACCCTCAGGCACTGCTGTCGGTACTCGGCGACCGGTACGGCTACTGGACGGACGACATCGAGCACACGGACCCGTTCGGCTGGCAGGCCGCGGAGGGCGACACGATCTGACCGGCCGGTGCGTGTGTGCAGGTATTGCGCGCCGGCCACCTTGAGACGCTGGTGCTGTTCTCCGGAGCGCGGGAGAGGGCTGCCGGTCGCCTCAGCGGCGGTCCGTGAGGCCCTCCAGGGACCAAGGCACACCGCCGCGAGGAGGGCGCGTGGTGGTGCGCGCCGGGACGGCTGACTAGCACGGGTGGGTCCACCCAACCCCTGGGGGCCGGCGGTTCATCAGGGCGCTGGGATGCGCCTGCGGAGCGGGGGGACGTTCTTGGTGTCCCGGCAGATGCCGGCAACGAATGTGTCTGTTGCTGTTGTTGAGGGGGATTCGAGAGTTATCGTGTGCGTTCGCTACACATTCGGGATCAGTCGGGTGCGTGGTGATTCGGCAAGAGGGCTGACTGCGACGAAGGCGTCGCAGGCTGGGGGATGGCATGAGCGGTGTGTCTTCACGGCTGTGGTCGGACGAGCCGACACGCCTGGATCTGCTGTCCTTCGACGCGGTGGCCAAGACCGTGGTCCAGGCTGTGCTCGATGACGCCCTTGATCCGGTGACCGTGGGGGTATCGGGTGCCTGGGGGAGCGGCAAGACCACGGTGCTCCGCCTGATCGAGGATGCGCTTGCCCCGCAGCCCCCCGAGACAGACACGACCGTTCTCGTGATCAGTACGGATCCGTGGCGCTACGACCCTGGGGTCGGCGCCAAGGAAACGCTGATCGGCGAGGTGCTCACCGCCGTCGCCGCCGAACTCGCCAGCAGAGAAGAACCGGACCAGCCCCCGAGCCGCACCAGGGTACTACTGACCAAGCTGAGGAAGCGGGTCGACTGGGCCAAGGCGCTCCAACTGGCGGCAAGGACGTCACTGACCCTGCAACTGCCGTCCGTCGACGATCTCACCAGCCTGATCAACACCGAGCCGGACAACCAGGACGCCGACGCAACAGACCCTCCTTCACGAGGGCTTGAGGAGTTCCGCAGCGAGTTCCGCACACTGATGGAGTCTGCGGAGCTCAGACATCTCAGGCGGGTGGTCGTGCTCGTCGACGATCTCGATCGCTGCTTGCCCGAAACGGTCGTAGACACGCTGGAGACCATCCGGCTGTTTCTGGCGGTGCCGAAGATGGCGTTCGTCGTTGCCGCCGACGAGCACCGGGTGGCCGATGCTCTGCGGGTCCGCTTCCCCGATCCCGGCAACGGGCAGCAAGGTGCAGGCGAGCGGTACTTCGAGGAACCCGCCGGCCTCTACCTGCACAAGATCGTGCAGACAACGGTGCCGCTGCCCACTCTGAGCCGCTTCGACACCGAGGCGTTCCTCGTCCTGCTGCAGCTCTCCCAGCGCCTGCCTGTCGAAGGGCTCACCCCCTACATCGACGCCTGTGTACTCCTCCGGCGGGAGAAGGGTCTGCTCGACGACCTGGCCGCAGCCGTGGACGGCAATGACATCTCCGCCGAACTGGCCTTTGCCTCACGGATGACGCCGATCCTCTACGAGAAGCTCCAAGGCAGCCCCCGCCGCATCAAGCGCTTCCTCAACGACCTGCGGGTACGTCAGTCCGTCGCCGGCCATCGCGGCATCGTGCTCGAACCGGACATCGTGGCCAAGCTCATGGTGCTGGAGAAGCTTCTGCCCGACGCCTTCACCACCGTCCTGGGCTGGCTGGCCCGCGGCGAACTGCGTTCACGTATGACCAAGCTGGAAGCAGCCGCCGGCCGGCCCGCGCCGGAGCCCTCCACACCCGATGACGCCGAATCCTCGGAGGAAGAGCAGAACCCGGCGCCGGATGCGGACGAGACCGAGCCGGTGGCCTTCGAGGACGAACTGATCCGATGGGCCAAACTTCCCCCGGGCCTCGAGACCGTGGACCTGGCCCCCTACCTCTACCTGGCGGCAGCGTTCTCCGGCGAGCAACTCCTCGACGCCGGGCTGCCGGGCAGGCTGCGGGACATCGCGGCCAACCTGCTGTCCACGGTGCGCTTTGACCAGCGCCGGGTGACCGACGCCGACATCACCGCGCTCGGTGAGGACGACGCCCTGAGCCTGGTCGAGTACCTCGGCCGGGCAGGCCGGGACCGCCCAACCGAACAGACCGCAGCCGTACGCGGCCTGATCCGCATCGCCACCGCCTACCCGGCCACCACCGACCGGGCCGCCCGGCTCCTGCAGTCCATCCCGGCCGGTGAACTGGAACCGGCCACCATCCTGGCCCTCCCGGCCAATGCCGCCTTCCGCAGTGTGCTGGAGCACTGGAAGAGTCATGCCCCGGCCGACCCGGACCGGATCAAGCGCACCCTGGAGATGGCCCTGGACACAGGAAGCCGTCCCTGATGGGCACCAAAGGCTCCTACACCGGAAACGGCACACCGGCCAGCAAACAACTGCAGCACAACGTCACACAGTGGCTCAACGCTCTGGCCGGCTCCGGCCCCGGTGGACCCCCGCACAACCTCAACCCGGATCAACTGATGCCTGCCCTCGGCCTGTTCAGGCCCTCCGGCGGGCACGCGGACGGCCCCGGCGGAGGAGCAGGCGGCGCCGGAGGAGGCCGCACCGGGGGAGGAGCACAGCGCACCATCACCCAGTCCTCCCGCACGGCGGGCCGCGCCGCGGCCGCGGCCTACGCCTACCGCACCGGCGACGTGCAGGCGCTGCAGGAACTCGGCCTCAACTACGCGGAACTGCGGGCCGCGGCCGGCGACCCGATCGACTGGACCCGCCGGATCGTGGAGGCCGCCTGCGGGCCGCTGTCCGACGGCACCATCGAGGACCAGGAACGTCGCTTCGTCGCCAGCGAGGTGGCCCAATGGGTCCTGGAGGCCGGCACCGACAGCACACCCCCCAGCTCCGAAGAAGTCGTCCGGGAAACCCTGGCCCTGATCATCTTCGAGGCGGTCATCAGCGAGACCGCAGCGAAGATGAATGACGGTTCCCGTCCCGCCTGGGCCACTGCCGACGGCGAACGCCAACTGCGCGAGACCGCGCGCGCCCTGGCAGGCCGGGCCTCCCTCACGATCACCGGCCCCAGCACCGCCGAGATCACCCGAGCCGTCGAAGAGGGCATCGACGCGATGCGGTCCATCTGGATGGAGCCCTGATGCCCGCCTACACCTTGCACCTGGACGCCGCGGACACCTCACGACCCGAGCCCGCCGGCATCACCCCGTTCTGGTGGCCCCCCGGCCCGGGCAGCTCCTTCGTCTCCACCCTCGGACCACGCCTGGGAGCACTGGGCCCGGTCCCCGAGCCCAACATCGAACTGGTCCGCCTGGCCGCCCTGGTCTATGCCGCCGACCGCACCACACCCCGCCGCGCCGCCCGCTCCAACTGGACACAACGCACCTTCGAACTGAACGTACCCGTCTACGCCCCGGCCCGCTGGAACGCGCTGAGCGAACGGCTCGAAACCCTCCTGGGATTCCTGTCCGGCGACCGGTGGTCGATCCGCTTCCGCCGCGCCGACACCCCGCAAGAAGCGGTCCGCGACACACCACATCCCGGGGTACGGCGCGTGGTCCTGCTCAGCGGCGGCGCCGACTCGGCGATCGGAGCCCTGCTCTCCCGCCACGACCTCGGCCCAGGCCAGCATCTGCTGCTCTCCCACGTCGGCGCCACCACCCTCGCACCGATCCAGCGGAACATCGCCGCCGACATCGCCCACCTCATCGACGGACCCCCGCAGCTCCACCAAGCCCTGCGCTTCTCCCGCAAAAACCGTCAGCCCACCGGCAAGAAACTGCCCAACGAGTACTCCACCCGCACCCGCTCCCTGCTCTTCCTCGCCCTGGGCCTTGCTGCCGCAGCGGTGGAGAAGGTACCGCTGTGGATCCCGGAGAACGGCTTCGCATCCCTCAACGTGCCGCTCACCGCCGACCAGCGCGGCGCCCTGTCCACCCGCACCACCCACCCCTTCTTCCTGCAGACCCTGGCCGCCATCGCCAGCGACGCCGGAGCCCACGCCGTCATCCACAACCCCTTCGCCACCCACACCAAAGGCGAGATGTTCACCCAGGCCGCCGAACTGGTCGGCACCGCCCCAGCCGCACGGCTGCTCAGCCGCACCCACTCCTGCGCCCACACCGGACACCGCAGCCACCGCATCCCCGTGCGGACCCACTGCGGAGTGTGCTTCGGCTGCCTGCTGCGCCGGGCCTCCTTCCGTGCGGCACAGCTCGAAGACTCGACCGACTACCTCCACACCCGCCACGACGAGAAACTGAACACCTACCTGCACAGCAAGTCGGTCGAACCATCACTACGCACCTTCCTCGCCCGCGGCCTGCGCCCAGCTGACATCACCACCCTGAACCTGCCCCCCGACTACCCCACCCGCCAGGCCTACGAGCTGTGCAGGCGGGGCATCGCGGAACTGGAGCTGCTGTACCCATGAGGACGAGCGCACTGCCGCCGCTGGACCTGCACGCGCACATCGACACCAGCGTTCCGGCCGACGACCTCGCCGGCCTGGGCGCCGTCGTCTTCGCCGCCACCCGCTCCCTGACCGAGGCCGCCCTAGCCGTCCAGCGGCACGACGACCGGATCATCTGGGGAGTCGGCATCCACCCCGGACTCGCCCGCAGCCACACCGGCTTCGACCCCGACACCTTCACCCAGCTGATCGACCGCACCCCCCTGGTCAGCGAGATCGGGCTCGACGGCAAGAGCCGCGTCCCGATGGACCGCCAACAGGCCACCCTCCGCCGGGTCCTCGACATCCTCGCCCGCACCCCGCGCATCGCCAGCATCCACAGCTACGCCGCCTGCGAGCAGGTCCTCAACGAACTGGAACAGGCCCCGGTACCCGGCATGGTCCTCCACTGGTGGCTCGGCGACCTGGCTCTGACTACCCGTGCCGTCAGCCTCGGCTGCTACTTCTCCCTCAACGCCTCCGCCGTACGCAAGACCGCGCTGCTGGAGGCCATCCCCCTCGACCGTGTCCTGACCGAGACCGACCACCCTTTCGGCGACCGCAGCTCCGACCAACCGCTGCCCGGCAACGTCGCCCTCGTGGAGCAGATACTCGCACGCCACCACCGGACGACACCCGAGAACATCCGCCAGATTGTGTGGCACAACCTTGCCGCGCTCGTACGCGACACCCGTTGCGCAGCCCAGCTCAGTCGACGCGTGCGGTCTCATCTCGCCTCCCTTCCGCCGCGGTGAGCCAATGCGCGCCGCCTCGCGTGACTCGTTTCGTCCCGGCAGCATTACACCGGAGGTGGCGTCACAAGCTTCGTAGCGCGGGAGTCGACGTCTGCTGCATGGCTCAGGACTGGCAGGTCGTGGTCGGGCAGGCCGGTCAATTCGACGGCGGCCCGGCTGAGGAGGTGAGCGGCCTGGACGGACTGGCCATCAGCGATGGCGGCGTAGAACCGGGCGGTGTAGGTGATGGCGCCGCCGTTACCGATGGAGTCGGACATGCCGATGACGAACGGGACTGTGTTGACGAGGCGGGTGATCTGGGCTGCGGAGTAGGAGGTGTCGAGCAGCACGATCAGCGGCTTGTCGTCGACGGCTGCGATGGTCCGTGCGAAGGCGTCTGCGCTGAGGACGGCTTGGTCGTGGAAGCCGTCCTCGTCCTGCTCGTAGGAGGTCAGGTCCTGTGTGCGGTGGCCGGTGAAGTGCACGACGTGCGGGCGGAACCGGCTCAGTGCGTACAGGAACACGTCGGTGGTTGCAGCCGTGTGGGTTTCGAGCTCGATCAGGTCGCGGTGCGTGGCACTTTTCACGGCCGCATGGATCCTCTGCTGCTCCCGCTCGACTCGCAGGTCGTCGTCAGAGGCGGCGCTCAGCAGCAGCACTCGCAGTCTCTCCGGTTTTGGGGCCCGAACCTCCTTGAACACGGTGCGTACGTTTCCCTTGGCCGTCGGCAGACGGTCCTCGATCGCGGCCTCACTGGCAGCAGTGCGCCATGCGGCCTGTTCCGCCTTGGCGAGCTTGGCCGCCAGGCCCGCCGCCTCCTTGGAGTACTGGGCCACCTTCGCGCTCCAAGTGCCCGCCTCGCGGCTGGCCTTGTTCGCTTCGTCCTCGTGCCGCTGCGCGCTGCGCAGTCTGTTCGACCGGGTGTTAGCGTTGTTCGTCCTGTCTGCGGACGCCCGCTCTCTTGAGGCCAATGCTCGCCGGTTGGCTTCCTTTCTTCGGAATTCGCCAGCCTTCTTCTCCGCGTCGTCGCGGCGCTTGTTCTTCTTGTCCAGCTGGCTCCTGTAGTAATTGACCGTGCTGGGCATACTCTTCGGTGTCGAAACAGCGGCGAGCGCTCCACCCAGTTGCTCAGTGGAACCCTCGTACAGCCAGCCGGCTTCGGGATCCGGTTGGAAGGTTGGTTCGAGCGGCACAAACCGGCCCTCCAAGGCCGGGTCCAGCCTTCTCGCTGTCAGGGCGCGCAGGGTGTTGGACATGGCGAAGTGCACGGGTGAGTCGGTGAAGCGCGCCGCTTGGTGCAGCTGCTCCCTCAAATATGCGTTGCTCGCAAGCCGAGCCGCCTCCGACACGGCTCCACCGGTAAGACCAAGGTGAGTGTCTGTCACCTCACCCACAGAGGCCCCAACCCCGAGCGTCACATCAGGGTGGCCGGCGACAGCGGTCTGCAGTTCGGCGAGCACTCGGCCCATGTCCTGCACGGCCGTCGGGCCGTCCAGTGTCACCAGCAGGTCTGCTCTCGTATCAGCCGCCGCTTCCTCGGCGACTACCCCGTCAATACCTGCGCGACGCATGAGCGTGGTCAGAGAATCCCTGATGTCGTGCGCCAACTCGAGTCCTGTGCGGGGAGCATGGGTGCCCCTCCGGTCACTGACAATATGCGCTTCAACGGCAAGGCATACGGTAGAGGGCCTCATTGAGGAATCGGCGGGCGGCTCGCTTCCTATGTCCTCCAGCTCATACGGCCTGGTCATGAATGCCGCCAGTGTCCGGTGAAATCCCTCGTCCTGGAGGAGGAAACTCGCGGACACTGCCATGAGCTGCGGGCGTTGTAGATGCCGCAGGACGACCACTCCCACGAAGAAGTCGTCGCAGGACACCAGTGCACCGGACATTCCAGCCAACACCCCTGCTGCGACGGGCTCTGTGACTTCGATGGTGAGCATCACTGCGGGGGGCTGTGCCTGCCCGCGTAGCTCAGTCCGTTTGCCGGACCGCCCGAAGCTGGTGATGCGCACGGGTGACATAACCCCCCTGGGCATGCGCCCCCACTTCAGCTTGGATGGCAGGAGACGTTCCCAATCCTCGCTATCGAGGATGTCCTCGTCCGTGACTACCAGGGCGGCGTCCAGGGCCCCCGTCCCCTTCCACACGGTTCGGTAAGCGATCTCCGCGCCGTCCTTGCGTACGATCCGCGGCCGTTCTCCATCCGACATGTGGGCGCACGTCAACACAAGACGGGGGGTCAGCATGATGCCAGCATTGATGTCTGTGTTCGTGCCGTGCGTCCTCCGCACCATGACGACACGCAGGGACGGATCGAAAGCCCGCACTCGGTCCGTAGCCGAGGCTCCAGGAGGCAGATCGGTGTCTGTCGGCAGATCCTTGACCTGTGCCACCGGCCGCTCTCCGAAGGGCTGTTGGTCCCCATCCGCCTGTCGGTTGCCGTCTGCCGAGTCGGTGGCGGTGCCCCGCAGCTGCTCTCTGAGGCTGTCGATGACGAGTACTTTGGCCATCTCGTCAAGGATGATCATGGGGTCGGAGAGTCGGAGGAAGTCGTGCTCGAGGTGGTCGAGTAGCTGCCTTCCCGCCAGATTCGTCATGGCCCGGAACGGGTTGCCGAGGCTGAACTCCGTACGATGGGCCCCGATGAAGTCGAGCGCGGTGAGTACGGCCTTCTCCGGGGCGCGAGCAAGACCGACTCCCACCTGCCGCAGGAACTGTGTGCTGGTCGACACCGGGTGCAGCAGGAGCAGGGTGTCCACCTCGGGGATGCGGAGGCCTTCACCGACCGCGGCAACGCAGAAGATGACCTGCAAGTCGCCGCTTTTGAGAGAGGCAAGCACCTCCTGACGGGTTTCTGGGTGAGCCGAGGTGGTGAAGGTCATGGCGTGGATGCCGGCGTCACGGAAGCACTGAGTCATGAATTCGGCGTGTGCCACGGATACACAGAAGCCCACCGCCCGCATGGCCCTCACGTCGGAAATCTTGTCCCGGACGGCGTTGATAACTAGCCGTGCTCGTGAATGGTCGGCAGTCAGCAGAGCGTTCAGCGAAGCCCGGTCGTACGTTCCCTGCTGCCAGTCCAGCTCCCGGAAGTCGGTGCCGTCCGCAATGCCGAAGTAGTGCAGAGGACTCAAGAGGCCATTCTCCAGCGCGTCCTTAAGACGCATCTCCACAGCGATACGACCGTCGAAGAACACATCCTGGATGCTCAGGCCGTCTGCGCGTTCGGGCGCTACCGAGAGGCCGAGCAATTCCTCCGGCACGAAACGCTCCAGGATCCTCAGGTACATCGACCATGCTGCCTCGCGGAACTCGTCGATGACGATCACATCGAAGTGATCGGGGGACAGTTTGTCCACGACCTGGCTGAGTGCCTGCCCTGTCGCGAAGACATGATTCCAGTGCGGGGCATTCAACCTGCCGCCATGCAAAGGCTCTCCGAAGTCTGGGGCCATGAGCACGTGCTGGAAGGCCTGGCGCGCCTGGTACAGCGTTTCCTGGCTGTCCGCGATGACAAGGAGGCGCAGGTCCCGCTGGTGCTGCTCGCACAGGTTCTTGTAGTCGAAGGCAGCCATGACGGTTTTGCCGGTGCTGGGGGGAGCGACCAGGAGGTTACGGTGTCGGCCGTGGATCTCACGCTCGGTGTTCAGACGATCAAGCATGGCGCGCTGGTGGGGGTACAGGTGCATGGCTGCCCCGCCGCCCCGGAGGACGTCGGGGGCGACTTCCACGTCCGATACCAACTCTTGGAGATCATCTGGGATATCTGGGGCAGCAGTCTGCTGGGCGTCGTCCTTCTCGTCATCGGAGGGCTCGACCGCGAGGCCGGCCTGTTCAACGTTGTCGGAGCGAGACCCGGTGGACTCGATCCCGAGGAGACGCGCCGTTGCCGCAGCCGCTTGGGCGACAGGCCGGAGCCCAGTGGGCAGCATTTCCTGGCTGGTGGGCGAGTGAAGCGCGGCGACAATTCCGTGCGGCGCCTGAGGGTGGGCTGCGAGATGCTCGGTGAGGGCGAAGTGGGTGTCCCACGCCTGGTCGCGGCTCAGCAGCCCACGCAGATGTTCCGCCGCGGCCGGGTGGAACCGGTACACGATGTCCGTGTCCTCGTGCCGTGCAGCCGTGAGCAGTCCGGCGGTGAGGAACTCCGCGGTGTCGGCCAGGGCGGCGTCGGGGACGATGCGTTCACGGATCACGTCGAGAACGGGGAGGGTGAACATGTCAAGTGACGCGGCGGCGATCGCCAGTCGGACGGCGGGGGAGCGCAGGTTGTCCGTGAAGGCTTCTGCCGCGGCTGTGATGTGTGTCTCGGTCGCCGGCGCACCGGGCGAGGCAGCACTCGATCGCGGACTGCGGCTCCTTGAGGGCACGCGCCCTGAAGCCGGGACGAGGACGGCCTCGCAGCCGCTCGGGTCGGTACGCATCATGGCGCGTGCCCAGGCGAGGATTTGGTGGGCATCCATCTGCAGCACGGGCATTGCCTGCCAGGGCTGTGTCCCTGGGGCGTCGTCGCGGAAGAGGCGGGGACGGCGGTAGGCGAGGAGCCGTCCGGGGGATGCCGGGACGGAGGCGGTTGCGGTGGTCCGGGGCAGGTCGAGGCCGGAGCGTTGCCAGAGGCGTTTGGGAAGTGGGTTGATCAAGGCCACGGGGGCCGTCAGGCCCCACGTGTGGAGCGTCTGCCACAAGTCGTTCTGGCGCCAGGCGGGAGCGGCGCAGTCGGAAACGACGAGCAGGAGCCGGTGACCCGGCTGGATATGTCGGGGGTCGGACGGGTCTATAGGGAGGGGCCGGCCGTGATGGTTGCAAAGTACGGGCGGGGCCTCTGGCGGATGCTCGAGATGCCATACGTGGACCCTGCGGAAGGCGGACAGGGTGCGTAGCACCTTGGTAAGGGCGAGTGAGGTCTCGTCCCAGACCGCCATGGAGGTGCCGCGGTCCACGACCACGACGACCTCCAGCCAGGGCTCTGCGGCAGGCGTGAGCTGGGGGATGAGCACACCGGTGCGGGTGTAGTGATCGACGGTGGCGTCCAGGTCGAGACGCCGGTGAACGCGGGACGGCCGAAAGTGGCGCAGCGGGCGCAGGGCACGGCCGATGTCGAGAGCGTTCGGCAAGGCCGGGGCGCGGCCGATGCTCAAGGGCTGGCCGGGGATCGAGTTGTTGCTGCTCTCGTCCTTCAGCCAGACCGAGGCGGTCCCGGGAGCGTTTGCCTCCGGACCGGGTTCAGGGGCAGACGGATCGTCGCAGGAGCCATCGGTTCCCGGTTCGGGTTGCAGGGACGCGTCGGCAGGTGGCTCTTCGGCGGCCGGAGGCGGATCGGTGGGGATGCCGCCGGTCCGGCTGGTGCCGGATCTGGCAGCGGCGAGAAGAAGAGCGTCGAGGGTCTCCCGGATGTCGCCCTCCGCGCTGCCGCTGAGGTCGCTCAGGCCGGCATGGGCCAGGGCGACCAGCAGCCGTGCGGCCCGGTTCTCAGCCACGCCCGAGCCCTTGAAGCAGCAGTTCCTGCAACCGGGTCCGCTGCTCGTCGTCCTGGATGCGGTTGCCGCGCAGGAGATGGACGGCGCTCAGCAACTGGTCGACGGCGAGGTTCTCACCGCGGTTCAGCCTGTCCACGAATGCGTTCACCAGGGTATGGGTGGTTTCTTCCTCGACCTTCTCCAAGTGGGCCTCGACGATGCTGGTGAGGGTCGAGACCGTGAGAACGGGCATGTCGAACCGCACACAGCGCCGCAGAAACGGGGCGGGAAAGTCGCGTTCACCGTTGCTGGTGAGGACGATGACCGGAAACTCCTCGCACTCCACCAGGCCGTCTTTGACTTCATGCTGGATGCCTGGATCGGTGGTGCGGACGGTGACTCGCCTCCTTGAGTGTCGGGCAAGTTCGGGAATCTCGAAGCGGCCGCGTTCCAGAACGTCGAGGAGGTCGCTCGGCAGGTCGAGATCGCTCTTGTCGATCTCGTCGATCAGCAGGGCGCGGGGGAGGCCGCCGGGAACCAAGGCAGTACCGAGAGGACCGAGTTGGACGAAGTCCCCGATGTCGTCGCGCGCGGCACGGGTGGCGCGGCGCGCAGCCCGCCCGTTCCTGGAGGCGGCGGGACGGTCGATGGCGCGGAGGTTGTAGGCGTGGATGCGGCCCAGGGCGTCGTAGCGGTACAGCGCGTCGGCGAGGGCGCTGCGGGAGGTGATGTGCCAGCGCAGCACGCTCCCGAGCCCGAGTTCGGCGGCGATCTGCTCGATGACGGATGACTTCCCGGAGCCGGCCGGCCCGGTCAGCAGCAGGGGCCGACGCAGATGAAGCGCGGCGTTGACCGCGTCGACCAGTCCGGGGTCTGCCCGGTAGGTGCTCGCCGGGGAAGGCGACTGCGCTGCGTCTGCCGTGTCGGCCTTGCCCGTCGTCGCGCGCCACGGAGGCGGGGGAGGCAGCGTCTGAGACTGCTCGGGGATGCTCCCCGTACCCGTGTAATACGGCGTCCAGTTCATGCCTGCTCCTTCGGCGTCACGTCTTGTGGGGCGACGACCGCTCGGCCGGCGCGTCGTTGGCAGAAGCCCTGCCAGTGCGCGTCGTGCCATGTCGTGCGGATATCAGCCAGATGACCGGGGACGCCCTCGCCAAGGCTGTTCTCCGGCTGCTCCTGGAAGGCGTGGACGAGTTTCTCCGGCAGCGACTCCCAGTGCTCCGCGACCGCATCCTGAAGCGCCTGCGTGTCGACGACACTCCCACGCCGGGGCCAAATCAAGGCCGGGGTGTGGACGAGGAGTTCCTCCAGCATGAGGTCGAAGTCCTTCTCCGGCAGGGTGCTCACTCCCCAAACGCAGCCGCCCATACGACGACGGTCGAGTAACTCCTGTAGCGCCTCAACGCTGCTGAGGTCATCGGAGTCGAGCCACGACGGTCCGGCCTGATCCTTGGTCTGCAAGGAGGACAGCAACTGACTCCCGGCGTGCAGCATGTCGTCGAGGCTGACACCGGACGGGGGTGTCAGCAGACCTGACCAGCGGGTCGTGACGTCGTAATCGACGCCCAACATCCGTCTTTTGCGGACCACTCGCCACTCCTCCGGCGAGGAATCCAGAAGCAGAAAGGTCGGGACCGACACATCGACCCGCACCAGCCGCTCGCCCGCCGCCCCCAGCCAGGACAGCGCCCACCCGCGGGCATCTTCCAGCGCGGACACCAGGCCAACCGGCCCGGGCCCACACGGGAATTCTGCGGTGTGCACCACGGCCGAGCCGAAGAGAAGCGATGCCTCCACACGGACGACATCCTCACCGCCATCGTCGGCGACCACCAGGACCAGGCGTGGTGTTGCCCCGCTCAGTTCCTTCAGCCGACTGTTCAGAGCGATGGTGGCTCCCGATTTGGACGCCCAGACGGCCAACTGCCGCGGAAGAACACCTGGCGGACTGATCAGGTGAACAAGGGCGGCGACGAAATGCACCAGCGTCCGGCGCTGTCCTGCGGGGGTGACGGCCGATTGGTCGAGGACCGCGTGCTCCACCAGGTCACGCAGGGAAGGGCAGGGCACCCGGACCACCACCCCCAGGGGGAATCCGGCGCGTGCCGCCGCCTTGCGGAGCAAGTCGTCGGTCAGAGCTCCCCCGAAGGTCTCCTCAAGGAGGGCGACGGCGCACGTGCAGATGCCCAGATCGCGATCGAACTCCAGGACGCGTTGGACGGCGGGATGGCCGAGATGTTCCTGCCCCGGCCCGCCGAGCCAGTCCGTGAGCTGTTCCCTGCTGTGGATGCCTTCCGTGCCTTCCAGCGGACGCAGCAGCTTGCGTAGCCTCTCGCACGCCACGGCACCGAGAGAGCCGGCGGAGCGTCTCACGGCTGCCAGGGCGTTGCGGGCCAGCCACAGTGATTCACCGGATACAGGAGCGCCGTCGAACACGAAGCCGCCGGGCTCCTGGCCGCGGATACGGCTGCGCAGCTCCTTGATCAACTGGGCGTCGACGGCCAAGAGCTCCCCGGCATTCGCCACCCCGTTCTCCAGCAGCTCGGCAAGCTGGACACTCAGATTCATGTCCCATGCCGGCAGATGAGCGGAAGCAGCGAAGAGAACCGACAGATGCAGACTGCCCTGCTGGAGCCCGGCGGTCGCGGACTGCGGATTCACGAGCGCGGCGGCCGCGTGGCAGGTGTCGACGATGGCTATCACACCATCGACTCCTGTCTCGTTCGCCACCGCACCGATCGTGGACGCCACATCCAGTTGGCGGATCGCTCCGTCCTGCGTGCTGCCCGAGGCGACGAAGTACAGCGGGCCACCGCAGCCGCCTGTTCCATGGCCCAGCAACGCCAGGACGAGCGGGCCGCGGTCCTCCTTCGCCCGGTCGGCTGCAGCGGCGATCGCCTTTCCGACAACCTCTCTGCCCAGGGCGGTGCCCACGAGCAATGACCCTGTTTCGCCCTCACCCCGGTCCAGACAGGCACCGAGATCCGGGTCCACCAGCGCCCTGTGGAGACGGCGTGCCGCGCCTTCCAAACCCGGCAGTTCCTCCACGCCGGTGCACTGGGCGCCGACCACCAGCACATGGCGGGGTGCCGCCGATGCGACGAGGCCTGTCACGGCACAAGAGCCTTAACGATCGGCCCGGCCACCTCCGCGTGTTCCAGGTACTTGGTAGCTGTATGGGTCCACACCCCACCGGACTTCACGGGCGCGGTCTGAGCCTTCACCCCCCTGCTGCTCGGCGCGATCCACTCCGCCAGCCGTGGACGTCCGACCACGACGTCGTTTCGGTCCCAGAAGTTGTGCCACGCCCCCACCCCTTCCGGGCAGGACGGCGGACGCGGCACCAACCGCTGCAGGACCACGCCGCCGAGCGCCAGAGGAGAGCCGAGCGTCACCCACAAGGCCACCGGGCCCTCGTACTCGTGCAGGGCTTCGTAGGCCACGACGGTGCCCAGAGAGTGTGAGACCACGACGAGGGGACGCGCGGGATCCAGTCCCTCCAGCACCCGGGAGCGGATGGCCGAGCCCAGCGCGGCCCTGTCACCGTGTCGGTTCAAGTAGCGTGCGACTTGGGAGAGATGCAGCGCGAACGCCTGACCATTTGCCCATTGCGCACCTTGGCGAAGACCGGGCAGCTGGAGCAGCGTCGTGGTCACCCAGACCAGTCGCCGTGCGAACTCGCCCACGCCCTGCGCGCGGCTGCCGGATGAGAGCGCATCGATATGGTGCCGGGCCTGTTCGATGACCCTGGCGTCGCGTGTACCGGTATCCGGTGGATACTGCTCGGCGAGCTCATCCACCATCGCCTCCAACAAGCCGGAGAGCACCTGCTCTTCGGACGAGTCCAACTCACCACCCGGCGCGCCTCCCTGGACCCCTCGGGTGTTGAACAGATCGCTGTAGTCGGCGAAACGCACACCCGCCAGCCAGCCTTGGGTGAGTGCCGAGACCAACTCTGCCCGTCCGGCGGCCCGCACGCCGGTGGCCAACGCTCGGAGCCATTGCTGTCGTTCCGTCTCCGCGTTGCGGAGTCCGCCGATCCCGTGAACGAATACGAGCTGCGGATTCGCCGTCCCCACTACGAGCCTCCCCCGGCCTTACTGTGCGAAGACCATCCTGCCTTGTGCGGGCCGAGGACGGTACTTGAAGAGTCGAGGAACGCGACGCTGGTAGCTGGTTGACGCGACCGGCCGCGAACGCCGCGGAGGCCGTGACCATCGTGGAGCTCGCGAGCGTTGCACCGTCGCCCGTATCCCAGCACTGTTCCAACTCCAGTACCAGACCGGGGGCGTCAGGCTTCGACGTTGATGCCGTAGTCGCTGGCCAGGCCGGCGAGGCCGGTGTCGTAGCCCTGTCCGACGCCACGGGCCTTCCAGCCGGTCGTATGGCGGTAGAGATCCACCGCGATGGTGACGGTCTCGCCCGAAGAGAACGGCCCAGGTGCGAAGGCCAGTTGGGTTCTGGAGGGCTGGATGATGTCTGCTCGCCACTGAGTGTGCTGGTCGAAGACGGCGGTGGGCCGGGCCTCGACGTCAATGCTGACGATGACGGCGATGGAGGTGATGTCGTCGGGGATGAGGTTCAGATCGGCGGTGACGGTGTCTCCTCCGACGCTGACCCCGTCGTGACTGGGGTGGTTGTAGAAGACGAGGTCGTGGTCGTTGCGTACCTTGCCGTTGCGGGTGAGAAGTACAGCGGAGACATCGACGGGTGCGCCGGTGCAGGTGATGCGGACCGTCGTCGGCTCCGTGGCCACGGCCGTGTTGGCACCCTTGGCCAGCAACTGCCCCGCAGGGTTTTCGCCGTTGCGGGCCGGGACGGCGGGGGAGGGGGGTGCGATCGGCGGCAGGCTGGTACCAGTAAGAGCCGCGATGACATGCTGGAGGATGGGCCAGCCTTCGGTTTCCTCGCCAGGCCAGGGCCAGGTCAGCCGCTGGGTGCCGAACTCCTTGGCGGTCGGCGGCCGCCCGAGTGCTTCCTGTAGTTGAAGGTGGCGCAGGCTTTCGGTGGCCAGGCGGCTGAGCTGCCACTGCCGTTGGGTTTCCTCTGGGCTGTTCACCCAGGTGTCGTGGTCGACGGGCTTGCCGCCCAGCTCCTGGTACACCCGGCGGGCGAAGTCGTAGCCGTCGCCGGCCAGCAGGCGGGCGGGCCGCTCCTGCGGGGAAGACGCCGGCTCGCCGATGGCCGTGTACAGCGCCCCCAGGTCGCCGCCCGTCCAGTGGTTGGCTGCCGTGGTCGCGAACCGGGCGAACTGGGGCAGCGTGGGGGGACGCCCCTTGGCGGCGACGAAGCGGTGATGCTGGTGGGCGACCTCCTCCAACTGGGAGCGCCAGCGGCCCTCCACGAAGGCACCGAGATACTGCTCGGCCCAGGCCCGCCGGTGTCGTGTGATGAGGTCCCGTACCCGCTCGAAGCCGTCCCGGCGGGCGCCGTGACTCATGCTGGAGGTGAACGTCATCTGCCCGTACGGGGTCTCGACCGTGCTGTCCTCGCTGTCCGTGATCTCCTCCTCCGGCCCCAGGAGTTGTTCGGCGGCTTGCAGTTCGCGGAAGAAGGCGGTGTCGACCGGGCATCCGGCCGCGCGCAGGGCGGCCAGCGGCCTGCTGTAGTAGCGGTCGACGCGGTCCAAGGTGGTGCGGGAGTAGGGGCCTTCGCACACGAACCAGGCGGTCAGGCCCACGCCGTGCCAGAACTCGGCCGCGGGACCGAGGGCTTCGGCCATGGTCTGGTGCGGGCGCGGGTTGCTGACGATGCTGCCGGGATACCGCGGGAGCGTCACCGTCTCCCACAGCCGCCCCACCCGTTCGAGGACATCGGCGGGCAGACGCTGCCGATACAACTGGGGGGTCAGCCCCTGCTCGGTCCGGTTCAGACTCATCAGATCCTGATCGACCAGCCCCCACAACGACGGCATTCCCCGTGACTGGCCGGCATGCGCCTGGTCGAAGCCCGCCCACCAGCCGCGCAGGGCCGCAGCCCGCTCCTCCACTGGAGACAGAGAACTGCCGCCGCCGAGGAAGGCCGCGAGCATCGCATGGACCTCGTCCTCCGCGATGCCCGCCTCGGCCGCCATGCCGGCCGTCTGCGTGGCCATGCCGACGTACAGACGCGGCTCGGGCAGAGCGGTGATGATCTCCTCATCCGGGTGAGGGGGAGCCCGAAGGTAATCCAGCACAGCCAGCCAGTCACCCCCGAAGTACGCGGAGACGACCGGCTGCAGCTCTTTGGTGAGCACCCGGCGCGCCAGGGCTGTTCCCGTCCTGGCCTTCTTGGCGAAACCAGCCATCAGCCCTTGCAACCGCTGGATCCGGTGACGTGCGGCAAGCTGCACGAGGTCGGCGGCGGCAAGGGTGTCCAGCAAACGAAGGCGGGCCTGCTGCTGTCCCGCACGGTCCAGCTGGTGCCAGCCGCCGCCGAAGCGGAAGGCTTCCAGCGCGCTCTCGTCGATGCCCAGCAGCCGGTAACGCTCCTCGATGAGTGTCCAGAACCGCTGCTGTTCTGTGCGAGGGAAGATCTCTCCTGCCGCCCGCAGCCGGATGGGCTGAAGCAGTGTCTCGAACAGCGGCACCAGCAGCGCCCACAGCAACACCGTGTCCCAGTCCTCCACAGCGGTGAGGCGGGCGGTCTCATCGGCGGCCAGCGTCAGAGCGTGGCCAGGGCGTTCCCGCAGCAGATACGGCAGATTGACTGCCCCTGCCTTGACCGAGAGTTTCTGGGGCAGGTACCACGCGCCGAGCCGCTGCTGCTCCTGGACCCCGAAGGCGTTGGCGCAGAAGACTTCCTCTTCCCGGGTGAGGGCCGTCACCTTGGCGGTGTCCGGCGTGTGGCGTCCCCGGCCGGGGACGACGGTGGCCACCGGCCGTCCGGCGAGTCCTGTGGCCAGCAGTCTGGCCGCCAGGGCGTCGATGTCGGCGAACCGTTGCTGCTGCCCGGCCGCCCGCTCCAGGGCGAGCGCCTGCTCGGGACTGCATTCCACGGCCGGCTGCCACCAGCGTGTCGGGTCACTGGCCACCGGTCAGCCTCCGCATGTACTCGACGAACTGCTCAAACGGCACCGGCGCAGCGGTGTTCTGCGCATAGACGGCGTAGCGCTGGGCCATCAGCTGCATTTCCCGCTCCGTCCTTCGGGCCTCCACACGGTCCAGCTCGTGCACCACGCGCTGCTCGACGCGTCCCCGCTCGTACAGCACGAACGCGTCCACCCCGCCCAGACCCCCACCGGCCCCCTCCGCGGCGCCGCCGGGGCCGGGGAGATCCCCTTCCATGGTGGTGGCGTCGATCAGCGGGACATCCAGGAGCACAGCGGGATCCATGTCGTTGTCCGCGCACATGGCCTCCAGATGCTCCTCCAGGCCGAGTTCGGCATGGCAGACCACGTCCAGGTACTGCTGGTCGGCAGCCACCGCGGTCTGGCGCAGGACGCGGACACCGCGGCCGACGAACTGGTAGAACTCGCCGAAGCTGCCATAGGGGCGCAGCGGCACGACCACGGTGATGGGCGGGAAGTCGTAGCCCTGGCCGAGCATCCGCAACTGCACGATGCCCTGCAGATCCCCGGCGTCGGACTCGAAGCGCCGCCGGGTGGAGGCGATCGCGGAGGCGGGCATGCTGTGGTGCAGCGTGGCACTGGGAATCCCGTACTCCTCGGCGATCCGCGCGACCTGTTCAGCATGCGCCTGGCCCATCGCCGCGAACAGCACCCTCGGCTTGACGGGCGCCAGCAGCTTGGCCTGCGCATCCAGACACGCCCGCGTCACGGCCATCACCTGGCGGATCGGCGCCTCGGACTGTGCGGTGATGCGTGCCATCCTCCGCTCGTCGCCCAGCGTGGCCAGCAAAGCATCACGGCCCACGATCTGCTCGCGCCGCCCGTCCGGCCACACCGCCTCATACACCGTCGACGCCACCTCGGGAGCGAACCGGTGCACCCGCAGGTTCTTCGCCGACCCGTCCGCGACGGAGTCCACCAGCCGGTAGCGGTAGACGACATCGGCGTCGATCGGCTTGCCGTCCAAACGCTGGAAGCACGCCGACATCAGCAGTGTGCGTGCACCCTGGAAGTGGGCGAACAGCCGCTGGTAGGAGGCGCTGGCCGCGATGTGCGCCTCGTCGACGACGATGAAGTCGATGTCCTCCGGCTCCAGCTTGGCCAGCAGGTCTCCGTCACTGTCGCCCGTGCCCAGCGCATGGAAGTTGGTGACCAGGATGTCCGCGTCCAGAAGCCGCTCACGGCTGACCTGGCTGATCTGCCCGTCGTCCGCGTCCAGGACGAGCGTGGCCGGCGGGCGAGCGCCGGGCAGCAGCGGCCCGCCCGCCAGCCCATACAGGACGTTGCCCGGCATCCCCGGATCGAGGGCCTTGGCGAAGGTGCCGCGGATAACCGAGCCTGGGGTCACCACCAGCGCCCGCCGTCTGCTGAACGACAACGCGGCCGCCACCCCCAAGGCCGTCTTGCCCGACCCCACCGCCATCACCGCAGCCGTATGCCGGCCGCCGGAGGCGTAGTAGTTCGCCAACGCGGCCAATGCCTCGTCCTGGCACGCCCGCAGCGGCGCCCGGTCCACCCTGGCCTGTACACCGGCGAAGTACGTCCCGCCTGAAGGCAGTTCGGCACCGCCAGGCGGATCGGCCGCCCGCATCGGATCGCCGGCCATGTCCGGGATCTCGATACGCGGCACGGTAGTCACCAGCGGCGCCAGGAGCGGATCCTGCCTCAGCATCGCCTGCAACTGGGCCACGCAGCGCGCCGTGTCCGTACGCACCGCGTCGTAGGAGAACCGCAGCACCGTCAGACCGGTCGCGGCCAGATCGTTCTGTCGCAGCCGGTCGTAGGTGAACGCGGCCCGGTCACTGTGGAAGGCGAACCCGTCGAGCTCGACGGCCAACTGCAGCGCCTCACCCGCGATCAGGTAGTCCAGCCGGTAAGTGCGCTCGTTGACGGTGACCGGGTGCTGACTGTGCACCCGCGCAACGATCGACGCGTCCACGGCCGGCGTGAGCACCCACCGCAAGAACGCCTCCTCCAAGTAGGAGGCAGCTGGGATCAGTCGCTCAAGACCCGCACTCATGACGATCCACCCTGTGCCGCAGCCTCGGCAACCAGCGCCTGGGCTTTCTCCGACAGCCGGGCCGCCACATCCTCGCCCTGCCCGAAACGGGCCAACCGCCGCGCCAGCTCAAGTGCTTCCGTGAAGGCGCCCTCGCGCTCCAGCAGGCCGATCAACCGTGGCACCGAGGACACCCGCACAAACGCCGCCGGAGCATCAGTGGTGTCGAAGGACACCGCGTGCGGGATTGCTTCCATCAACTCCAAGTCCAGCAGGGCGAACACCTCAAGCGCGGCGAGGGCCCCAGGCTCCGCACGACGTGTACTCCACAGCCGATCGACCGCGCTCTGCAGAACAAAGTGGTAGTCCCTGGCCGAGCCCGGAAGCTCCAGCGCCTCCCAGACACGGGCGATCAGCTCAGCGCCGCGCGCGTCGAACGGCACATGCCGGCTGGCCGGTGTCGCAGACGTACTCCCCTCGGCGGTCGGCCACATCGGCGAGCCGTACGACTCGTCCGGACGAACCCCTGCGCCCGGCAGCGCCTCCCGCATGACACCCGGGCTCCCGGCAAAGGCAAGGCCAGGGACAGCCGCCATGCGCTCAAACCACGCCCCCACGTTCCCCCTTCACACAAAGAGGCCTGCACCCTCACCTACAGCGAAGTCGCCCCACCCGCCCCCTGCGGTACTTCATTGTCGCAGCCACACACTCTCTGCACCCCGAAAGCGGATATGTACTCCGCTCTCCGTCACCCACCCCGGCGGGCTGCTGCCAGCCAAAGAACGGGAACCAGACGCCCTTGTTGCCCACTCGACCTCGTGTCCTGAGTCGGGAATTTCGCTTCACACGCCTCTCGGCCAGCTGCACCAGGGACGGTGCAGGCCCTGGACGGGTTCGGGTCAACCCGATTTTCCAGGTGGTCTGAGCAGGGACGAACGACGTACCTGCGTTTCACGACGGTGAACACGTCAGCCTGAACGGGCGCCGATCAGACTGGCCTTGAGAGCGTCGGCGAGGGAACCTTGAGGCATCGACGGCGGGATACGCCTCGCACCAATCCCTTCCCGAATCACCCGGGTTGGGTGCCTCACCCCTACCTTCCTGGAGCTGCTCATGTCCGCCCTTCCCCTGCCCGCCGCCAGCCCCGAGCCGCCGGCGTTCTGCGCCAGCCACCTCCCCGCCCGCACCCAGCCGAGTCGGCTGGGCATCCCCGAGGTCGTGGTCATCGTCGTGGTCGTCCTGGCATCGGCCGGACTGGCCGCCGGCAACCGGCCCGTCCCGGCCGCGCTGGTCGTGGTGGCCGCCGCAGTGGCCGACCTGATCACCGGCCGCCGCTCCAGCAACGTCGCCAAGCCCTCCCGCCGCCGCAGCCGGTGACGATGGGCCGCCCCACCAAACCCGTCGCCGCCGGCACCAGCCCCCGACTGCGGGCCCTGGCCGCCTACCTGCGCCAGCTCAAGGACGACACCCGTACCACCTACGCCACCCTGTCCGAGCGCACCGGCCCACCGGGCGCGCCCGGGTACCGCGGAGCCTCCACCCTCAGCCAGGCCGCCCGCGGCACCCACCTGCCCCCGCTCGAGACCGTCCTCGCCTACGCCCGCGCTGCCGGCGACCCCGGCAGCCACTCCACGCAGCGGCGGGAAGCGACAGCCCTGAGCCTGTGGAAGGCAGCCGCGATCGAGAAGGCCCGCCCGCACCTGGTTGGCCGTGGCCGACGCACCCGGCAGGTCCGCACCCCCGCCTCCCTGGGCCGGGAACTGACGCGACTGCGCCTGAGGGCCGGCCGGCCCTCTTACAGCGCCATCGAGAAGGCGACCAAAGCCGACGGGCACCGTGTACCGCGTTCGACAGCCCACCTGATCCTCAACGGGAAGGTCCTGCCCAGCCGAGAGCAGCTGTCCGCACTCCTGAAAGCCTTCGACGTGAGCGTCGTGGACGCCGCCCAGTGGCACGCGGTCCTCGACCGCATCGAGGACCGCCGGCGACCGCCCGAGCCGACCCGGCGAGGCAGAGGGTACGCGTGCGCGGACGCCGACCCGGCCGTGCAGGAGTACCTCGAACGCCGCGAGCGCGACGAGGAGATCAAGCGACGCACCGGCCAGATCCATCCGGACGAGACGTACGAGGACTACGAGGAACGGATGCGCGAGAGGCTGTTCCAGCAGCAGGCCTCGGACGACTGGCTGTACGAGGACTACGACGAGCCGGAGGACGAGGCACAGAGACAAGCGCGGGCCGCTGAGCAGGCCGCCTCCGAACCCAGTTGAAGGCTTTGGTAGAGCGCGCCACCCCACAGGGCAGGTTGCCGATCACGCCGGACAGCCGGCTTACCGTTTCCGCCCATCGCCACCCATCCTCCTGAGCAGGACCAGTTCCGTGATCACCCGCGACTCCCACCCCGGCGGTACATAATTCCAGTGAATATTATGTACCGTCAGCTAGACTGGGCAGCAGCGTTACATTTTTTGGCGTTCGGTCGTTCCGCAGCCGCTGGCGGCCGCTCCCGAGCCGACTGCCCGACCTGCCCCTCGCAACCCTTGCCGCGTCTGTTCTTGGAGTCCCGGAATGTCCTCCTCGCATTCATCCCGCACTGCCAGTGAGGCGTCTTCCGGCGCTGCCATGCCGGACAATTCCGCCCCCGCTGCTCCGCCCGCAGCCTCGACGGAACCGTCCGACCCCGCTCCGCGCTGGGCGGGCCACTGGCCCCTGAGCTACCCCGAAGACGCCGGCCGCCGACACGGCGAGAACACTCCCAAGCCAGTTGAAGGCATGGTGGAGGACCCGGGAACAACATCCACCGCCCCTGACGCGGAAACACCACACGCCATGGCGCGCACCCGCCCGGCGACGCTGCACGGGGCCCGCAACGCACTCAAACAGTTGATCGACGCAGCCATCCAAGGGCAACCCACGCCCCTGACGCGCGGCCCGCACCACGCACTGCTCACCACCCCCGCCCACGCAGCCAAGCTGGGCTGGAACCTCACCCAAGCCCCGACCCACAGCTTCGCGGACGCCCGCAAAAAGCTCGGAGACCTGATCCAGTACAGCGCCGAGGGCCACCCCCAGGTACTGCGCCGCCACAAGACCCCCGTCGCCGTCCTGCTCGCCGCAGCCGCGGACGGCACTCCCGTGCCGCCCGCACTTCAAGCCGAGCCCGCACCCGACACCGTGGCTCCGACTGCAACGGCAGCCCCAGACTCCGCCGCAACACCCCCTGAGGGCCAGCAAGCAGTCCAAAACCCCCTCCCGACCACAGCAGCCGAAGTCGAGGCCGCCAAAGACCTCACACCCGCGCCGACAACTACCCCTGCCAAAGCGGCCATTGCCCCCACCACGTCCTCGGCACCGCATCCGGAACCGGCGCCGACAGCCCACGACACGCCTGCACCTGCCCATACGCCCCCCGCCTCACCCGGCACCACCCCAGCCCCATCGACCGCCCCCACCGGCTCGCCGGCCGCTACCGCTCCAACCCCCGCCGATCCCGTACTCCAGCACCCGGTCACACCGCCGACCGCCCTCCCCAAACCCCCCTCGACCCCGCCCGAGCCGAGCCCGCCGGCCCCCGCTCCCGCGATGCCCGGAACCGGCCACGAGCCCGCCCTCCCGGCCGGCGGCCCACCAGCCATCGCTGCGCCGCGCACCCCGCGACGCCTGGCCGCACTCGCCCAAGCCCTCGACACCGTCCTCCCGACCACCGCCCCCACCGGTGAAACCACCACGCCCACGCCTCTGATGGGCCTGTCGACCGGCATCCGCGCCCTGGACGACGTCCTCGGCGGACTCCAGCCCGGCCGCTTCTACCTCGTCGCCGCCGCCCCGGGCGCCGGATCCAGCCTGATCGCCACCGCCGCCGCCCGCACCAGCGCCCTCGACCAGCACCAGCCCGTCCTGTACGCCGCCTCCGGACTCACCCGCGCCGACATCGCCGCACGCATCGTCGCCGCGCACCTGCCCGTCGACTACCGCCGCCTGCGAGCCGGCCGCCTCACCCCCACCGAACAGGACGACACCGCAGCCCTCCACCACCACCTGGCCCAAGCCCCGCTCTACATCGACGACGGCACCGACCTGACCACCGACGCGATCACCGAAAGCGTCCCGGACCTGCCGGGCCTGGCCCTTGTCGTGGTCGACCGCCTGCAGACCACCGAGGACCCCCGGCTGCCGCTGTCCGGCCCGGCCCAGATCACCGACGCCGCCCAGGCACTCGTCCACCTGGCCCGCACGCACGAATTCCCGGTCCTCGCTGCCGTCGACACCGACGACCCCCAGGTGATCGCCGCGCTCAGCCTCGACATCACCGTCACTCTGACCCGCGACGCCGACCAGATCCACGCCACCGTCACCGAGCGCGACCTCGGCCCGCAGGCCACCCTCACCCTCCACGCCGACCTCGCCCACGCCCGCATCACCGACCCCTACGCCAGTCCCGTCACCCTCACTTCAACACCCCAAACGCCCCCGACTACGCCCCCGCAAGACCCCGCACCGACCCCGCAGACGCCTCTCCAAGCCCCCACCAGCCCATCCCCGGACCCCATGGCCACCCAGCCCGCCCCGACGGCCCACACCGCCGCCCCACGCAGGCCATCACCCCGCCGCACCACCGCCTCACCCTCGCCCCAAGGCGGCTACGCAAACCGGGACTACAGCTACTTCACCGGCATGATCACCCGCGCCGTCGACGAAGCCCTCCATGACTGCGACGGCGACCTCACCGCCGCGACCGAAGCCCTGGTGAAAAAGGCCGTACCGAACGCAATGGCTCTGTTCGAAGCGACCCGCGTCGGCGGAAATTACGAACACACCGTCTACCCGGAAACCCTCGAATTCCTCCGGAAGAAAACCAAGGACGGCGCCGACGAAATCTGGGAAGGCCGCCACAACTGGACCAACACCCACCTCACGGAAGAACTCAAAAACGGCACCCACCCCCCGATCACCGTCAACGCCCTCGACACCAACGCCAGCTTCCTGTCCGCCTTCAAGACCCACCTGCCCATCGGCGCCCTCATCCACGACCCCCACGGCGGCTTCGACCCCAAACGCTCCGGCATCTACCACCTCCCCACCCGTCCCACCTGGCACCACCCCGACCTGCCCGACCCCATCGGCAACCGCCGCGAAGACGGCCCCGTCCTCCTCGACGACGCCACCATCCGCCTCCTCATCCGCTGCGCCCGCCTCGGACTGTGCGAGGCCCCACACATCACCGAATGCTGGACCTCCGGCACCAGCGAAGGCCTCCTGGAAAAATTCCGCCGCGTCCTGACCGAGGCCCGCACCAACGCCCTCGAAACCGACGACACGGTCACCGTCGAATACATCAAAGCCATGTACTCGAAATTCACCTCAACCATCGGAGAATCAAGCGTCAACCGCGACATCCGCCGACCCGACTGGATGCACATCATCCGCTCCCAGGCATTCGCCAACCTCTGGTACAAATCCCACCGCGCCCACAGCAACGGCCTGACCGTCGTCCGCGTCCGCGGCACCGACGAACTCCACGTCACCGGCGACTGGCGCACCGTATTCACCGAAGGCCGCCTCACCACCCAGATGAAACAAAAAGACCAATACACCCTGCCGAGGAAGAGCGCCCGATAGATGTCGACCGACGGATGGAAAAACTTCGGCAACTACGGCGCAGACCGCGACCCCGGAAACGTCCACGGAAAAATCGCCCTCGCCCGCGCCCTCGAAGACGCCCTCGAACGCATGATCATCGACGGCGGAATCAAATCCCCAGTCGACACCCGCCGCGGCCTGAAAGCCCGCATGCGCTACCTCACCACCACCAAAGGCGGCCCCCAAGCCCTGGCCGACGCCGGCATCCACGCCACCCCCACAACGATCCGAGCCTGGACCCGCGGCACCCAGCGCCCCCGCCCAGCCAACCTCGAAGCGATCGACACCGCCTACTGGAACCTACGAGCCCACAACGTGCTCACCAACCCCGGCGCCCTCAAGCAGCACCTCAACCGAGGCGGCCGCGGCACCCGCATCGAAATCCACCCCGTCAATCAGACAGCCGTCCACGAGCCACGCCGCCGCGACAACCTGAGGATCCAGCACCGGCAGGTCCGCTACATCTGGGACGACGCCGTCGACGCCCTCGTCGCCAGCGACCTGGCCACCATGGAAGACCTCTGGGACGATGTCATCGCCGAACTTGACTCCGACTGGGGCGCCTACACCTACGTCTCCTACATCGGCATCGGCGCCTGACACGACCACTGACGATCTGCGGGGGAGCGCCAGTTTTGGGCCTCGCCGTCTGGGAGCCAGCGGCGCAGGTGCGGTGACCTCGTCGGTACCGACTGGTGGTGCTCACCCGTTGCAGGCATGAGCGACGAAGAGCCATGCCACTCTAGGCACTGTCCGGCGGATCATGTGACTTTCCGACCGGTCGCTCGTTGGTTGGGTCATGGGCCGGGGGGATCTGACGAATCGCGAGTGGTCGTTGCTTGAGCCGCATCTGCCACCTTTGGGTGGCCGGGGCGGCCGGTGGAACGACCACCGCACCGTGGTCAACGGGATCCTGTTCCGGGTCCGGACCGGTGTTCCGTGGCGTGATCTGCCGGAACGCTATGGCTCGTGGAAGACCATCTACGAGCGGCATCGCCGCTGGTCGGCGGACGGCACCTGGGATCGGATCCTGCAGTCGGTCCAGGCCGACGCCGACCTCGCCGGGCGGATCGACTGGTCGATGGTCGGCGTCGACTCGACGTCCTGCCGGGCCCATCA
>NZ_JBITRU010000042.1:0-51730 GCF_044540255.1 Streptomyces sp. NPDC086080 | reverse complement strand
GCCGCAGGCACGGGGGACACGGCAAGGCCGGACGGCACCTCAGAGACGGACGGCGCGGCACGACCGGGCGGTGCCGCAGGCACGGGGGACACGGCAAGGCCGGACGGCACCTCAGAGACGGACGGCGCGGCACGACCGGGCGGTGCCGCAGGCACGGGGGACACGGCGGGCGCGGACGGAGCGGCAGGCTCGGAGGACGCGGCAGACGGAGATGGTGCCGTCGGCTCGGACGATCCCGTCGGCTCAGCGGACGCCGCGGGGGCTGATGGCGCCGCAGGCGCGGACGACGCGGCAGATGTGGCTGGCACAGCCGACGCCGTGGGAGCAGACGACACGGCGCGCGCAGACGACGCCGCCGGCCCGGACCATGCCACAGGCGCAGCGCACGTCGCAGGCGCGGACGACGCGGCAGGCACGGCCGATCCCGTGGGCGGAGCGGACGCGGCAGAGGCAGGCGACGCGGACGGCACGTCGGGCGCGGGCGGGGCCGCGGTGGTGGTGGTGCGGGTCGCCGGGCGGGACGCGCCGGCGTCCGTGCGTCGGGTGGCCGCCACCGACGAGGTCGCGGCCGTGAGGACGAACAGCAGCACCGCGACGATGTTGAGCGCCCCGCCGAGCTGCCACGCCCCGTGGATCTCCCGCAGGTCACCGACCACCACGCGCAGGGCGAGGGAGAGGTGCAGCAGCCAGGCCGCCACCGCGAGCCCGGGGTGGTAGGGCAGGGGGCGGCGCAGCACGGCGGGCAGGATCACCGGGGCGTGCGCCATGATCATCGACATCACGAAGCCGAGGAACACGGCGTGTACCACGGCGTCGTAGCGGTGCCCCTCGGCGACCGGACCGCCCAGCAGCCACAGCGCGCCGGCGAGGCCCAGCCACGCGTACCCGGCGAGCAGGCAGGCGGCGGTGAACCGGGGCAGTCCGGTGGAGCGCAGCAGCCGGCGGGCCACGTCGTGCGCGACGAGCCAGGCGACCAGGGCGAGCAGGGCGACGCCGAGGAGCAGCGTGCCGGCCCCCGGCCACATCAGGGTGGTGGCGACGCCGGTGAGGACAGCGGCGACGCAGGCCAGGAAGGTGGGTTCGGCGTGCGGGGTCAGGACGGCCACGCGGGCGAGTTCCAGTCGCTCACCCGCGATGGTCAGGACGAGGAAGGCGACCAGCCAGGGCAGCAGGCGCGGGATGTCGAGTCCGCCCAGCCACAGCAGCGCCGCGCCGATCGCCGAGACCGCGCCCGCGGCCTGGGCGAGCAGGGCGGCACTGGGCTGACGGCGCCAGAAGCGTAGGTACAGGGCGCCAAGGAAGACGCTTCCGGCGACGAGCAGCAGCCGCGGGACGGTGAGGCTCACGGGGGTGAGCTGCAGCAGGCCCCCGGCGCCGAGCCCCGCGGGGGCGAGGTAGCCCCACCGGCTGCCCAGGGCGACCGCGCGTTCCAGCGCCACCAGCGTGCCGGCGAAGCCCAGCACCAGCAGCACTCCGTGCACCTGGGGCAGGCGGTCACTGGTCACGGGGGCGGGGAGGCCGAGCAGGAGGAGGGCGGCGTCGAGTCCGGCGAGCAGGCAGAGACCGGCGGCCAGCAGCAGGGGTGCGCGGCGGGCGCCGGCGCGCCGGGCGGCGAGGGTCATCGGGACTCTCCGGACGGTCGGCTGCCGGTGTCCAGGTGGAGACGGCAGGCATGGGGCTCGGCGAAGGGGAGGAGTTCTATCTCCTGAGGGTTCTCGCCGAGTGCGGCGAGGGCCGATCTGGCCAGCCCCTCATGGACGCCACAGATGACGCCGGGGTGCTCGCGGGCGGTCTCGACGAAGGGGCAGCGCGGCAGCCGGACCCGGCGCGCCTCCTCGTCCGCCTCCGGCGCGAAGCCGATCTCGCCGAGCAGGTCCAGCAGGCGGTTCCGTGCCTCGCGCGGATCCGCCGACGGTTCCTGCCCGGTGGTCAGGACGCGTCCCCAGTCCTCACCCGCGGCAACGGCGTCCCCGTGCGGATCGGCGCTCGTACGGGCGATCCGCCCGGCGAGTACGGCGGCGAGCCCGGCGTACACCCGGGCGGGGGACTCCTGCGGCGGGAGGGCCCGGTAGCGCCAGGCGGGACGGCCGCGTCCGGCGGGGGCGGACCGTTCGCGGGCCGCCAGACCGTCCTCCACCAGGGCGTCCAGGTGCTCCCGGACGGTGTTGACGTGCAGCGCGCACTCCTGGGCGAGGGCGCCGGCGGTGACGGGAACGGTCCGGCCGCGCAGATGTTGCAGAACACCGCTCCGCTGCCGGGACAGCGGAACGCGCGGTGCTCCGCTGCCGGGAAGCGGTCCGTTATTTTCCACGGTCATGTCCGTACTATATTGCAGGTACCGACCCGGTCCGTTCGGACGGGTTGTCCACGGCTGGAAGGAACGGCCCCCTGATGAGCACTCTCACCCTCGCATCGGACCCCAAGGACGCGGCGGCCGTCGAAGCCGTCGAGGCACATCACGCCCAGCTGGCCGGTGAGCTGGCCGGGCGGGTGGCCATGCTGATCGCCGCCGCGGACCGCGACCCCGCCTCGGCCGACGAGGTCCGCTCCGGACTGGTCGCCTTCTGCGACCGGGACCTGCTCCCCCACGCCATCGCCGAAGAGGGCACCCTCTACCCCGCCGCCCGTGAGACGGCCGAGGCCCGGCTGCTGATCGACGGCATGCTCGCCGAGCACCGCAGGCTCGTGGCGCTGGTCGACGCGCTGCGCGAGTCGGACTCGGCCGTGCGGGCGGCGGCCGACGCGCGGGCGCTCCAGGTCCTCTTCGAGGAACACCTCGACAAGGAGAACAACCTGATCCTGCCGGTGCTCGCCGGAGCCCCGGACATCTCCCTCGCCGGGCTCCTCGCGGGCATGCACGAACTGCTCGGCGGCGAGGAGGAAGCCGGGGACGAGTCCGCCGGGGGCGGCTGCGGCGGCACGTGCGGCTGCGGCGGTTCGGACGACGTGGAGGTGCCCGAGCTCGACGTCCGGGAGGTCCCGCACGCCCTGCGTCACGCGACGGTGTTCGGCGCGCTCGGTGCCGTACCGGCCGGGCGGGCCATGGTGCTCGTGGCACCGCACGACCCGCTGCCGCTGCTGCGGCAGATCGAGGACCGGCACCCCGGTGTCTTCTCCGTGGAGTACCGGGAGCGCGGCCCGGAGGCGTGGCGACTGCTGCTGACCCACCGCTGACCCACCACTGACCCAGCGCTGACCCAGCGCTGAGCCGACGCGGAGCCCCAACCCCGAACGTCCCAGGTTTCAACCGGACGTTCGGGGCCAGTCGGAAAGCATGTCCCCTCGATATCGCTCTGGTTCCACCTCCGCGGGGACGGTCATCGCGGTGATCGCGGACATCATGGCCGTCATTCTCGGACTGTGGATTCTGATGTACCTGCTGGACGCCAACCGGGCCAATGATCTGGTCAGGTTCGTCCATGACGCGGCCAACTGGCTCGCGGCCTGGTCACGTGATCTGTTCACGTTCGACGAGGAGTGGGCCCGGGTCGTCGCCGGTTACGGACTCGCGGCGGTGGTCTACCTGTTCATCGGCCACGCCATCGCCGGCCGCCTGCGCCGGCACTGAGCCCGGGGCTCAGTCGAGCGTGCAGCAGTCCGGGTCCAGACCCCTCGGCAGGTGGTCGCCGCCGAAGACCGCGCAGGTGGGCTCGTGCCCGCCGAGGGCGGCGACCGCCAGCAGCAGCGAGCCGGCCGTCCAGGTCGTCAGCTCTCGCGGCCAGACGGCGTCGTCGTCGAAGACGTACCCCGTCCAGTACAGGCCGCTCTCCGGATCGCGCAGATGCCGGATCGACTGGAGCACCTCGAGCGCCCGGTCGGACTCGCCCATCGCCCAGAGGGCCAGGGCGAGTTCGGCCGACTCCCCGCCGGTCACCCACGGGTTGGGCACCACACAGCGCACCCCGAGACCGGGCACGACGAACCGCTCCCAGCCCTCCTCGATACGAGCCTTGGCCTCGGCGCCGGTGAGCGCCCCACCGAGCACCGGGTAGTACCAGTCCATCGAGTAGCGGTCCTTGTCCAGGAACCGCTCCGGGTGGTGCCGGATCGCGTGCCGCAGCGCGCCCGCCGCCAACTCCCAGTCTGGCTGCGGCTCTTCCCGCTGCTCCGCGATGGCCAGCGCGCAGCGCAGCGCGTGGTGGACGGACGAGGAGCCGGTGAGCAGCGCGTCCGCGGTGGGCGTGCCGTCGTCGTCGCGCCGCCAGCCGATCTGCCCGCCGGGCTGCTGCAGCCGCAGCACGAACTCCACCGCCGCGCACACGACCGGCCACATGCGGTCCAGGAAGGTGTCGTCACCGGTGGCGAGGTAGTGGTGCCACACCCCGACCGCGATGTAGGCGACGAAGTTGGTCTCCCGGCCCCGGTCGGTGATGTCGAGCGGGTCGCCGTCGGCGTACGCCGCGTACCAGGAGCCGTCCTCCAACTGGTGCCGGGCCAGCCACAGATAGGCCCGCTCGGCCGCCTCGTACTCCCGTGCCGCGTCGCATGCCATCGCGGCCTCGACGTGGTCCCACGGGTCGAGGTGATGTCCCCGGAACCACGGGATCGCGCCGTCCTCCCGCTGCACGGCGAGGATGCCGGCGACGGTGGCGGCGGCCTGCTCGGCCGTCAGGACACCGCTCAGGACGAGGTGTTCGGGTACGGACACACGCGGGCCCCGAGGGGCGGCGGAGGTGACGGGAACGCCGGGGGTGACGGGAACGCCGGGGGTAGTCGCCGTACCAGGGGTGGTCGTCGTACCGGGGGTGGTCGAAGTGCCGGGTGTGCGCGGGGACTTGGGGGACGTCACGTGGCGTCCGCCTCGACCGCGGCACGCGGCAGGTGCGGCTTGGTCGCGTACGCCACGAAGCTCTTGCCGATCACCGGGTTCAGCGCCCGCTCGGCGACCCGGGTGGCCAGCGGCTTCTTCATGATGTCCCAGACCAGCAGCTTGTGGTACGCCCGCACCGGCAGCGCCTTGTCGTTGTCCACGCCGAACGCGCACTTCAGCCACCAGTACGGCGAGTGCAGCGCGTGCGCGTGATGACTGCCGTACGGCCGCAGACCCGCCTCACGGATCTTCGCCAGCAGTTCGTCCGCCCGGTAGATGCGGATGTGGCCGCCCTCGACCTCGTGGTAGGCGTCGGACAGGGTCCAGCACACCTTCTCCGGACCGTAGCGCGGCACGGTGACGGCGATCCGCCCGCCGGGCTTGAGCACCCGCACCATCTCGGCGAGCACACCCTTGTCGTCGGGGATGTGCTCCATCACCTCGGAGATGATGACGACGTCGAAGGACTCGTCGGGGAACGGCAGGGCGAGTGCGTCGCCCTCCATCGCCGTGGCGGTGGCCCCGGCGGGCGCCTCCCCGGCCTCCTTCATCGCCGCGAACCACTTGGCGACCTCACGGATCTCCTCACCGTTGCGGTCCAGCGCCACGACCCGCGCACCGCGCCGGTAGCACTCGAAGGCGTGCCGTCCGGCCCCGCAGCCGAGGTCCAGGACACGGTCGCCCGGGGCGAGCGGGAACCGGGAGAAGTCGACGGTCAGCACGTGGCCCTGCTTTCGCGGTCGGAGGTGTCGGCTGCGGTCACGGGTGTGGCGCCCGGGTCCGCGGGGGTGTCGGGGAGGACATCGGGGCCGGCCGGCGCCGGGTGGCGGGGAGCCGCTTCCGCCGCGCGCGCCGCGTCCGTGTGCCGGACGGCGTCCGTGTGCCGGACGGCGTCCGTGTGCCGGAAGGTACCGGCTTCCCGGCCGGTGCCCGTGTCCCGGCCCGCCCGGGCCATCGCCTCGCGGTAGCGGGCCACCGTGCCCTCGGCCGCGCGTGCCCAGGTGAAGTTGCGCAGCACCCGCTCGCGTCCGGCCGCCCCGAGCCGTGCGCGCAGCGCCGGGTCCCCGAGCAGCCGGGTCAGCGCGGCGGCCAGCGCTCCCGGGTCACCGGGCGGTACGGCCAGACAGGTCTCCCCGTCCCGCCCGGCGACCTCGGGGATCGCCCCGCCGGTCGTGGCGACCAACGGGGTGCCCGTGGCCATGGCCTCGGCGGCGGGCAGGGAGAAGCCCTCGTACAGCGACGGCACGCACGCGACCTGCGCCGACCGCACCAGGTCGACCAGTTCGGCGTCCGAGATGCCCTTGACGAACTCGACGGCGCCTTCGAGGCCGAACCGCTCCACGGCCTGCGCGACGGGCCCCTCCGTGGGCCGCTTGCCGACCACGACGAGATGGGCGCCGGGCTGCTCGGCCCGTACCTTCGCCAGCGCCTCGACGAGGAACACCAGCCCCTTCAGCGGCACGTCCGCGCTGGACGTCGTCACGATCCGTCCCGGCACGACCGCCACCGACGGATCGGGCGCGAACAGGTCGGTGTCGGCGCCGATGTGGACGACGTGGATACGGTCCTGCCGTACCCCGAGATCCTCGATGATCTCCTGGCGCGAGGTGCCGGAGACGGTGAGCACGGACGGCAGCCGGCGCGCCACCCGCTTCTGCATCCGGGTGAAGCCGTACCAGCGGCGCACCGAGAACCGCCGCTTCCAGTTCTCGGCGGCCTCCAGTTCCAGGCGCCGGTCGACGGTGATGGGGTGGTGAATGGTCGTCACCAGGGGGGCACCGACGTCACCGAGAAGGCCGTACCCCAGTGTCTGGTTGTCGTGGACGACGTCGAAGTCGCCGCGCCGGGCGCGCAGATGGCGGCGGGCACGCAGGGAGAACGTCAGCGGCTCGGGGAAACCACCGGTCCACATCGTGCCGACCTCGAGCGCGTCGATCCAGTCGCGGTACTCGCCGCGCCCCGGCGTACGGAAGGGGTCGGGCTGACGGTAGAGGTCGAGGCTGGGCAGCTCGGTGAGGCTCAGCCCGTCGTAGCCCTCGTCGAGTACGGCATAGGGCTGGGCACCGATGACCTCGACGCGGTGTCCGAGGCGGGCGAGCTCGCGGGAGAGGTGACGCACATAGACGCCCTGGCCACCGCAGAACGGGTTTCCCTTATACGTGAGGAGTGCGATCCGGAGCGGTCGCAAGCCGTCGGATGCGGGGCCCGCCGAGGGCCCGGCCTGACTGGCCTCAGCGGTCACTCTGGGCCCCCTTCTCCCTGCACTGTCCCGCGAGGTTACGCCGGGACGCTAACCTAGAACAAGTTTCAGAGTTGATCGTCCGGAGGAACTGAATCTACCGGCAGGTAGGGACGCTGTGAGCAGTGGATCAGGTGATTCACGCCACGGCCGACGGCGTGCCATGCTGTCCGATCATCCACCCTCACCGAGTGTCACGGACGGGACCCATGTCCGCGGAAGCCAACAGGATCAGGGCGGCCGGCGCGGCCGATCGGGCCGGTACGGCCCCTGCGACCGGCACAGCCCATACGGCCGGTACAGCCCATGCGGCCGATGCAGTGAAGGCCGCCGGGGTCGAGGCGGCCGGCCGGGCGGCGCGGCCGGAAGCCGGCGCCCCGCGCGCCGCCTCCACCACCCCGCGCACCGACCACCCGGCCTCCCCTCTCACCGAGCGTCAGGAGGCCCGCCGGCGGCGCATCCTGCAGGCGTGCGCGCAGCTGGCCGGGCGGGGTGGCTTCGACGCGGTGCAGATGCGCGAGGTCGCGGAGACCTCCCAGGTGGCGCTGGGCACGCTGTACCGCTACTTCCCGTCCAAGATCCATCTGCTGGTCGCCACGATGCAGGACCAGCTGGAGCACATGCACACAACGCTGCGGAAGCAGCCGCCGCGCGGCGAGTCGGCCGCCGAGCGGGTCGCGGAGACCCTGATGCGGGCCTTCCGCGCGCTCCAGCGCGAGCCGCAGCTGGCCGACGCGATGGTGCGTGCCCTGACCTTCGCGGACCGCAGCGTGAGCCCGGAGGTCGACCAGGTCTCCCGGCAGACCACGATGATCATCCTGGACGCCATGGAGCTCACCGACCCGACGCCGGACCAGCTCTCGGCCGTCCGGGTCATCGAGCACACCTGGCACTCGGCCCTGATCACCTGGCTCTCGGGCCGCGCCTCCATCGCGCAGGTCGGGATCGACATCGAGACGGCCTGCCGGCTGGTGGACCTGACGGCCCCGAGGGACGCGACGGCCCCGAAGATCGCCGACACTCCCTGAACCCTGACCGGACCGGCACCACCCGACCGAAACTTTCGGCGCCCTTCCGTTCACCCTGGTGACGGACCCTCACCCACACCGCCTCTCGGTCAACTCCCGTCCCGTCGTGCACGAATGGTTGACCCGCCCCCTCACCATCCGTATCGTCACCGCAGCAATTCGGAGCCGAGTCCGAAACTTTCGTTCGACCAGCACCAGCACGACATTCCCGCCGAACGGCATCACGGCACCCCCACCGGAGAAGGGATGACATGCGCATGATTGGACAGCGAGAGCGAAGGCGAGACGGAACGAGGACGAGAGCCAAAGGCGCCGCCCGCCGCACCCGAGGCCGGCTGCGCGCCGCCCTCGGCGCGACCACCACCGCCCTGCTCACCGTCACGGCCCTCGCCGCACTCCCCCAGACCACCGCCCACGCCGCCGACACCCTGGGCGCGGCGGCGGCCGAAAAGGGCCGCTACTTCGGTGCCGCCGTCGCCGCGAACCACCTCGGCGAGGCGCAGTACGCGGCCACGCTCAACCGCGAGTTCAGCTCGGTGACCCCCGAGAACGAGATGAAGTGGGACGCCCTCGAACCGAGCCGCGGCTCCTTCGGTTTCGGCCGCGCCGACCAGATCGTGAACCACGCCCGGAGCCAGGGCATGGACATCCGCGGTCACACCCTGGTCTGGCACTCCCAACTGCCCGGCTGGGTCTCCGGCCTGGGCGCGAGTGACCTCCGCTCGGCCATGAACAACCACATCACCCAGGTCATGACCCACTACAAGGGCGAGATCCACTCCTGGGACGTGGTCAACGAGGCCTTCCAGGACGGCGGCAGCGGCGCCCGGCGCAGCTCGCCCTTCCAGGACAGGCTCGGCGACGGCTTCATCGAGGAGGCCTTCCGCACGGCCCGCGCGACGGACCCGGACGCCAAGCTCTGCTACAACGACTACAACACCGACGGCGTCAACGCGAAGAGCAATGCCGTCTACGCCATGGTCCGGGACTTCAAGTCCCGCGGCGTGCCGATCGACTGCGTCGGCTTCCAGTCCCACTTCAACCCCAACTCCCCCGTCCCCTCCGACTACCAGGCCAACCTCCAGCGCTTCGCCGACCTCGGCGTCGACGTGCAGATCACCGAACTGGACATCGAGGGCTCCGGCCAGGCCCAGGCGGCCAACTACGGCAATGTCGTACGGGCCTGCCTCGCCGTGACCCGCTGCACCGGCATCACGGTGTGGGGCATCCCGGACAAGTACTCGTGGCGGTCGAGCGGCACTCCCCTGCTGTTCGACGACAACTACAACAAGAAGCCCGCGTACGACGCCGTACTGGGCGCCCTCGGCGGCACCCCCGGCGGCGGCGACCCGGGCGACCCCGGTGATCCGGGCGACCCCGGCGACCCGAACGCGGCCTGCACCGCCACCTACACCACGGCGGAGCAGTGGAACGGCGGCTACAACGGCAAGGTGACGATCACCGCGGGCAGCGCGCCGATCAGCGGCTGGAGCGTGAACGTCACCATGACGCCGCCGCAGAAGGTCCTCTCCGTGTGGAACGGCTCACCCACCTGGGACGGCAGCGGCAACGTCATGACCGTCCGCTCCAGCTGGAACGGCTCCCTCGCGGCCGGGGCGTCCACCAGCTTCGGCTTCACCGTGAACGGCGGCAACGCACCCGCGCCGCAGGTCGGCGCCTGCACGGCGTCCTGACCCGGTCCACCCCGCCCGCATCGGCTCGCACCCGCACCCCCCTTCCCCGGGGAGTGCGGGTGCGAGCCATGTCTCCTCACCGCCGTGACCTCGGTCACCCCCGGACGGCTCCCGCTCGTACCTTGGGCATCGCCTCCTGACCAGCCCCCGGCAGGCGGGTAGAGTGGCCGCGTCGTCATCACACCCGTACGGGGGGAAGCCGGTGCAATTCCGGCGCTGACCCGCAACCGTGAGCCGTCCCAGGGACGGTGAGCCGGACTGCCCCGCACGGATCGTGACCGGCTCACGTGCCCGGCAGCCCGCCGGCGCACGGGCACCGTCGAGGTATACGGAGCCGAGCCGCCCGGGGTGTCCCGTGCTGCCCGGCCCTCTTCAGGGAGAGGCACCCGCCGATCATGAATGTCCGCCGCAGCGCAGCGGTACTGGCCGCCGTCGCCGTGATCGGCGCCGCCGCACCGGCCACCGCCGACTCGTCCCCGTCCCCGTCACCGTCCCAGCCGGCGCTCCCCGCCGCCCTGTACGGCGACGGCGACCCCCAGTACGACGGCGTCTGGCGCCAGTCGCTCGCCCTGCTCGCCCAGCACACGGCCGGCGTCGCGCCGCCGAAGGCCGCCGTCGACTGGCTGGCCGGGCAGCAGTGCGCCGACGGCGCCTTCGCCCCGTACCGCGCCGACACCACGAAGGCGTGCGACGACAAGTCGATGGTCGACACCAACCAGACCGCCGCCGCGATACAGGCCCTGGCCGCGCTCGGCGGCCACGACGCCGTGACGGACAAGGCCGTCGGCTGGCTGAAGTCCGTGCAGAACAAGGACGGCGGCTGGGGCTACACCGCGGGCGGCGCCAGCGACACCAACTCCACCTCGGTCGTCATCGGCGCACTCGCGGCCGCCGGTGAGAAGCCCGCCGAGGTGAGGAAGGACGGCAAGTCCCCCTACGACGCCCTGCTGGGGCTCGCGCTGCCCTGCGAGGGCGACGGCGCGGGCGCGTTCGCCTTCCAGCCGGACAAGAAGGGCGAGCTGATCGCCAACGCGGACGCGACGGCGGCGGGCGTGCTCGGCGCGGTCGGCGCCGGCCTGGCCGCCGGACCCGGCAAGAGCGGTCGGGCGGGCGCCCGCTGCGAGAAGGCGGACAGCCCCGGGCAGGCCGCCGCCAACGGCGCCGCCTACCTCACGGACGCCCTCGCCCAAGGCGGCCACCTCGTCTCCGCCCTGCCCGGCTCCGAGGACCAGCCCGACTACGGCAACACCGCCGACGCGGTCGTCGCCCTCGCCGCGCAGGGCTCCACCGAGCAGGCCGGCACGGCCGCGGCCTGGCTGGAGAAGAACGCCGCCGGCTGGGCCGCCCAGAGCGGTCCCGCCGCCTACGCCCAGCTGATCTTCGCGGCGCACGCGACGGGCGCCGACCCGCGCGCGTTCGGCGGCACGGACCTGGTCGAGCGGCTGACGGCGACGGGCCCGGCCCCCGAGAAGGCCACCCGGGCGTCCGACGACACGAAGGAGGCGGAGGACAAGGAAGACTCCGGCTTCGGGGTCTGGTGGTTCGTCGGCGTCTGCCTGGTCGCCGGTATCGGCATCGGCTTCCTGTTCAGCGGCCGCGCGAAGAAGCGGCAGCCGTGATCCGCCGGGTCACCGTACTGTTCCTGGCCGCGCTCCTGCCCCTGCTGGCAGGCGCCGGCCAGGCCCAGGCCGCCGGCTACCGCTACTGGTCCTTCTGGGAGCAGGACGGCACGGCCTGGACGTACGCCACCCAGGGCCCGTCCCTCGCCCGCCCCTCCGACGGCGACGTCCACGGCTTCCGCTTCTCCGTCAGCGAGGACTCCGGCGACGCGGCGAAGCCCCGGGGCACCGCCGACTTCGCCACCATCTGCGCGAAGACCCCGGCGCGGGACGGCACGAAGCGCGTGGCCCTGGTCATCGACTTCGGTATCCCCGCCGACGCCCCGTCCGGCGAAACCCCGCCGGCCGGCCGCACGGCCTGCGCCCAGGTCGCCGAGGACGCCTCGACCGCCGAGGCCCTGGCCGCGGTCGCGGGGCCCCTGCGCTACGACACGAATGCCCTGCTGTGCGCGATAGCGGGCTACCCGGAGAAGGGCTGCGGAGAACAGGTCTCCACGGACACGGACAGGGCCCCGGCGCCGGCGAAGGAGAGGACCGAGTCGGAGGACTCGGGGCCCTCGGTCGGCCTGGTCGCCGGGATCGCCGTAGTGACCCTGCTCGGAGCAGCGGCCATCTGGCAGGTACGCCGCCGTGCTTGAGGGCGGGCAGTCGGGCCTCCCCCAGGGCCCGAAAGGGCCAGGGAGGCACCCCCGGGGCGGCACCGGCGGGCGCACCGGCACCCCGTCGGCGCCGTCAGCGCCGGTGGGCGAACCCACCCCCGCCCACCGGCGCGCCCGCGCGTCCCTGCACCCCGGCGCCTGGTGGCTCTGGGCGCTGGCCCTCGGCACCGCCGCGACCCGCACCACCAACCCCCTCCTCCTCGCCCTGCTCGTCACCACCTCCGCCTACGTCGTGGCGACCCGCCGCCCCCACACCCCCTGGTCGCGCTCCTACGGCGCCTTCGTCAAACTCGCCGCCGCGGTCATCGTCATCCGCCTCGCCTTCGCGGTGGTCCTCGGCTCCCCCATCCCTGGCACCCACACCCTTCTCACCCTTCCCGAACTCCCCCTCCCCGACTGGGCCCAGGGCATCCGCCTCGGCGGCGAGGTCACCGCCGAGGCCCTGACCTTCGCCCTCTACGACGCCCTGCGCCTGGCCACCCTCCTGATCTGCGTGGGCGCGGCGAACGCCCTCGCCAACCCCTCCCGTCTCCTCAAGTCCCTCCCCGGCGCCCTGTACGAGATGGGCGTGGCGGTGGTCGTGGCGCTGACCTTCGCCCCCCACCTCATCGCCGACGTCCAGCGGCTCCGCGCCGCCCGCCGCCTGCGCGGCCGCCCGGACAAGGGCATACGCGGTCTCCTGCACGTAGGACTCCCCGTCCTGGAAGGCGCGTTGGAGCGCTCGGTCGCCCTCGCCGCCGCGATGGACGCGCGCGGATACGGCCGCACCGCCGACGTCCCGCCCACCGTCCGCCGTACCACCTCCGCCCTCACCCTCGGCGGCCTGCTCGGCGTCTGCGCGGGAACGTACGGACTCCTCACCGCCGAGGGCGGCACCTACGGCGTCCCCGTGCTTCTCGCCGGCCTCGCCGCCGCCCTCGCGGGCCTCTGGCTCGGCGGCCGCCGCACCCTGCGCACCCGCTACCGCCCGGACGCCTGGGACACCCGGGCCTGGCTGGTCACCGCCTCCGGAGCCGCCGTGGCCGCGCTGCTCACCCTCGCCGCCTCCCGCGACCCGGCGGCCCTGAACCCCGGTGTGGTCCCGCTCGTCGCCCCCACCCTCCCCCTGTGGCCGGCGGCGGCCGTCCTGATCGGCCTCCTCCCCGCTTTCATCACCCCCGCCCCCGAGGCGTCGTACACCCGCAAGGAGCCGACGACGTGATCCGCTTCGAGAACGTGTCGGTGACCTACGACGGAACGACACGACCCGCCGTCCACGGCGTCGACTTCGAGATACCCGAGGGCGAACTGGTCCTCCTGGTCGGCCCGTCCGGCGTGGGCAAGTCGACGGTGCTGGGCGCGGTGAGCGGTCTGGTCCCCCACTTCACCGGCGGCACGCTGCACGGCAGGGTCACCGTCGCCGGCCGTGACACCCGTACCCACAAGCCCCGTGAACTCGCCGATGTCGTGGGCACGGTGGGCCAGGACCCGCTCTCCCACTTCGTGACGGACACGGTGGAGGACGAACTCGCCTACGGCATGGAATCGCTGGGCCTGCCCCCGGACGTGATGCGCCGCAGGGTCGAGGAAACCCTGGACCTGCTCGGTCTCGCCGACCTCCGTCACCGCCCCATCAGCACCCTCTCCGGCGGCCAGCAACAGCGCGTGGCCATCGGCTCGGTCCTCACTCCGCACCCCCGGGTCCTGGTCCTGGACGAGCCGACGTCCGCCCTTGACCCGGCGGCGGCCGAGGAGGTCCTGGCCGTCCTCCAGCGCCTGGTCCACGACCTGGGCACCACGGTCCTCATGGCCGAGCACCGCCTGGAACGCGTCATCCAGTACGCCGACCGGGTGGCCCTGCTGCCGGGCCCCGGCGAGCGCCCGTGGCTGGGCACCCCGTCGGAGGTGATGGCGGTGGCCCCCGTCCACCCCCCGGTGGTCGCCCTGGGCCGCCTGGCCGGCTGGTCGCCCCTGCCCCTCACGGTCCGCGACGCCCGCCGCGAGGCGGGTGGGCTGCGCGACCGCCTGGCCGGCCTGCGGCCGCCACAGACCGACCCGGTACCCACACCCGCGTCTCCCGCCCGGCGCCTGTTCAAGCGCGCGAAGCCGGACGACACCACCACCGCCGCCCGCCCCGTGGCCGAGGTCCGCTCCCTCGCCGTGCGCCGTGACCGCGTCGAGGCCCTGCGCGAGGTCGACCTGACGGTCGCCCCCGGCGAGACGATCGCCCTCATGGGCCGCAACGGCGCCGGAAAGTCGACGCTGCTCAGCGCACTGGTGGGCCTCGTGCCCCCCTCCTCGGGCTCGGTCCGCACCGGCGACACGGTCCCCCACCGCACCCGCCCCCGCGACCTGGTCCGCCGGGTCGGCCTGGTCCCGCAGGAACCCCGCGACCTCCTCTACGCGGACACGGTCGCGGCGGAGTGCGCTGCCGCGGACCGGGACGCGGAGGCACCCCCCGGCACCTGCCGCGCGCTGCTGACGGAACTCCTCCCGTCGGTGGCCGACGACACCCACCCCCGCGATCTGTCCGAGGGCCAGCGCCTGACCCTCGCCCTGGCGGTCGTCCTGACCGCCCGTCCGCCCCTGCTCCTCCTCGACGAGCCGACCCGGGGCCTGGACTACGCGGCGAAGGCCCGGCTGGTGACGATCCTGCGGGGGCTGGCGGGCGAGGGCCACGCCATCGTCATGGCCACGCACGACGTGGAACTCGCGGCGGAACTCGCCCACCGGGTCGTCCTGCTCGCCGAGGGCGAGGTGATCGCGGACGGCCCGTCGGCGGACGTGGTCGTGGCGTCGCCGTCCTTCGCCCCGCAGGTGGCGAAGATCCTGGCCCCGCAGCGCTGGCTCACCGTCTCCCAGGTCCGGGAGGCGCTGAACCGATGACCCTCCCCACCCCCACCCCCTCCGCCACCGGACGACGCCCGGACCGCCAGGCCCGGGCCATCCGCCTGGGCCCGCGCTCCTGGCTGTCCCTCGCCCTGGTCAGCGCGGTGGGGGTGGCCGGCTTCGGCTGGCCCTTCCTCGCCCCGCCCACCTCCACGCTGAACGCGCACGCCCAGGACGCACCGTGGCTCTTCGCGGGCCTCCTGGTCCTCCTGGTGGCGGTGGTGGCGGCGACGATCTCCGAGTCGGGCCTCGGCCCGAAGGCGGTGGCGATGCTCGGCGTCCTGGCGGCGACGGGCGCGGCCCTGCGCCCCATCGGCGCCGGTACGGCCGGGCTGGAACCCATGTTCTTCCTCATGGTCCTCAGCGGCAGGGTGCTGGGCCCCGGCTTCGGCTTCGTCCTCGGCTCGGTGACGATGTTCGCGTCCGCGCTGCTCACCGGCGGGGTCGGCCCCTGGCTTCCGTTCCAGATGCTGGCGATGGGCTGGTTCACGATGGGCGCCGGCTTCCTCCCGGGCGCCGACCGCCTGCGTGGCCGCGCCGAGGTCGGGATGCTCGCCGGGTACGGCTTCCTGGCCGCCTTCGCCTACGGCACGGTGATGAACATGGCGGGCTGGCCCTTCATGTCGGCGCTGGCCTCGAACATCTCCTTCTCCCCCGACGCGTCCCTCCCCACCAACCTGGCCCGCTTCCTGGCGTACTGCCTGGCGACGTCCCTGGGCTGGGACCTGGGCCGTGCCCTGGTCACCGTCACCCTGACCCTCACCGTGGGCACCCCCCTCCTCAAGGCGCTGCGCCGGGCCACCCGCAGGGCGGCTTTCGAGGCGCCGGTCACATTCGAGGACTCCCCTCGGTAACCGCTCGCACGCACCGCGTGCCCGCGTCGGTGAAGCACCCCACATGACCCGCGTCACATACGACCCGGCACCGTAGCCGTGCGCGGCCCACCACCCCACGAACAGGCCTCCCCGCGCACTCGATCCGCCGCATCTCCGGCCTTCGGTAGTAAAAGGGACCTTTGCGGGCAATCCACGGATTTGTTTCTGTGGAGCAGTCGCCAGGCGCCAACGCCCCACACGGGGTCGCGGCGCCGACGCATGCCCCCGCCGCACACCGCGGCATCCGGCACCTGCGGGCGACCGACCCACTCCCCGACGAAAGGCCGCCTGTGTCCGCCGTTTCCTTCCTCCGCACCGTCGCCACCCCCAAGAAGGCCCTCGCCGGTGCCACCCTGGCCGCCGCCACCTGCGGCACCCTGATCGCCGCCGCGCCCGCCCAGGCCGCCACCACGGGCACGGCCACCTCGGCCCAGGCGACCGCGCAGAAGATGATCGGCAACTCGGCCGAGTACCAGTGCTTCTCGAACATCGTCCAGCACGAGAGCGGCTGGAACCACACCGCCACCAACCCCTCCAGCGGCGCCTACGGCCTGGTCCAGGCCCTGCCCGCCTCGAAGATGGCGTCGGCAGGCTCCGACTGGAAGACCAACCCCGCCACCCAGATCAAGTGGGGCCTGGACTACATGAAGGACCGCTACGGCAGCGCCTGTGACGCCTGGTCCTTCTGGCAGGCCAACAACTGGTACTGATTCACCCGGACACCCCCCATACCGAAGGCGGCGACCCCACGATCCCCGGGGCCGCCGCCTTCGTCGTCCCGCCACCGCGAGCGCGGTCCGCGTACCGCGGGATCAGCTCGGAGCACGGTTCCTCGCCGGCGTCGACGGCATACTGCGGGGTTCGGCGGCCGTCGGCACCGTCGGACGGGCGCGCGGGCCCTGCAACAGGTACGTCAGGCCGAAGCCCGCGCCGACGACGAGTGCGCCGCCGGCCGCGTCCAGGATCCAGTGGTTGCCGGTGGCGACGATCGCGGCGGCGGTGAAGAGGGGGTGGAAGAGGCCGAGAGTCTTCATCCACGGCTTCGGCGCGACGATCGCGATGACCAGTCCGCACCACAGGGACCAGCCGAAGTGCAGGGAGGGCATCGCCGCGTACTGGTTGGTGAGTTGGGTCAGGGTGCCGTAGTCGGGCCGGGAGAAGTCCTGGACCCCGTGGACCGTGTCGATGACCCCGAAGCCCGGCATGAGGCGGGGCGGGGCCAGCGGGTAGAGCCAGAAGCCGACCAGGGCGAGGACCGTGGCGAAGCCGAGGGCCGAGCGGGCCCAGCGGTAGTCGACGGGCCGGTGCCAGAGGAGCAGGCCGAGGACGGTCAGCGGGACGATGAAGTGGAACGACGTGTAGTAGAAGTCGAAGGACTCCCGCAGCCAGCCGATCTCCACCACGGCGTGGTTGACGGCGCGCTCGACGTCGAGGCGGAGCAGACGTTCGAGGTCGAGGATCTGCTGCCCGTGTTCCTCCGCGCGGACGCGGCCCGCCGAGTTGCTGCCGCCGGTCGCGGCGAGCCGGACCTGGGCGTACGCGGCGTAGGTGACGCGGATCAGCAGGAGTTCCAGTAAGAGGTTCGGGCGGATGAGCACACGGCGCAGGAAGGGCAGCAGGGGGACGAAGGCGAAGCGGGCCGGGACGGGGGGCGCGTACCGGGTGGGGATCGGTGTGCGGAAGTACGGCGAACCGCAGAGGAGGAAGGGGACCGCCGTCGCGGCGGCCAGGGCGGCGAGGAGGACGACGTTGTCGCGCACCGGGTGCAGGAACATCATGTTCGGCAGCATCATCCCGGCCGGCAGCGTCATCACCAGGACGACGGCGACGGGCCACACCGGGCGGTCGCGGGCACGCTTGCCGGCCCGGCCGACGGCGGCGAGCAACACCCACAGCAACTGGTGCTGCCAGGCGGTCGGGGCGACGGCGATGGCGGCGCAGCCGGTGACGGCGACCGCGAGAAGCAACTGGCCGTCGTGGGCGTAGCGGACGGCGCGACGCAGGGCAACGGGCACGACGGCGCCGCCGAGCAGGAAGAAGAGGGCGACCTCCAGCGGGCCTTCGAGGCCGAGGCGGAGCAGCGCGCCGTGCAGGGACTGGTTGGTGAGGTCGTCGGCGGGGCCGCCGAGGCCGGTGCCGGCCAGGTGGTGCACCCAGTAGGTGAAGGAGTCGTGCGGCAGCGCGGCCCAGGCGAGCGCGGTGGCGGCGGCGAAGGTGACTCCGGCGGCGGTGGCGGCCCGGCGGGGGCCGGTGAACCACAGCAGCGGGGCGAAGAGGAGGAGGGTGGGCTGGAGGGCGGCCGCGACACCGATGAGGGCACCGCCGACGTGCCGGCCCCGGGCGACGAAGCAGCCCAGCAGGACGAGCAGGACCGGGATGATGCTGGTCTGCCCGAGCCAGAAGGTGGTGCGCACCGGCAGGGACAGCATCAACAGGCTGACGACGACGGGGGCGGCGAGAATCGCGGTGCGGCGGCCGATCGGCTGGGGCAGTGCGCGGGCGGCGATCACACCGAGGGCGGCGACCAGCAGCAGCGTGCCGAAGGTCCAGCCCCAGCCGAGGGCCTGTTCGGCGAGCCGGGTCAGGGGTTTGAGGACGAGTCCGCCGAAGGGGGTGCCGGTGAACCGGGTGGAGTCGTAGAGGTCGCCGCTGACGTGCAGCACGCCCCCGGGGCCCACCCAGGTCTCCAGCGCGGTCAGCCGTTGCCCGCTGGGGGTGGTGAGGACGGCGGCGAGCTGGCGCACGGCCAGGACGGCGGCGAGCAGCCACAGCCCCAGGCGCGCCACGCGCAGCCGTGCCCGGGTGCCGCCGACCGCCGTCGCCCCGAGTGTCTCCGCCGGCCGCCCACCCTGCTCCGCGTTCCCCACGCCCCGTCGGCCTCCAGCCCGTTTCGCTCCCCACATCCCGTTGCATGGGGATTCGCTCCACCCTTCTCTCACCCTATGCGTTCGTACCGCTGCGCAAAGTGATGTCTGGAGCCGCGACGCCGCCCGTCGGCCGATTACTCCGTCCGGATGACGACAGTTCGACGGGTGGGCGGGCACGGAGTCGCGGTGGACCGGTCCCCGAGTCGGCGGGATGCCCCGCCACCGGGGTCACCGTCGGCGCCGGATGCCTTCGGGACACGCCCGGGAAAGGCCTGCCGGGGGCGGAAGGACGGCGTATCTTCGGTGGCGATCTCCGTCAGGGATGCCAACCAACCGTACGGAAGGTACAGGTTCATGGGCGAGTCGCAGCTCTGGCACACAGTGGACGACGACCTGGCCGACCGGCTCCTCACCGATGCCCCCGACGACGCCCTGGCGGCCGCCCTGCGCGACAGCGACGCCGCCGGGCTGCCGCCGATCGCCGTGTCCGCCCTGGCGGGCAAGCTGCTCCAGCTCCTCGCCCAGGCGCAGGGCGCCCGCCGCATCCTGGAGATCGGCACGCTCGGCGGCTACAGCACCATCTGGCTGGGCCGCGCCCTCCCGCCCGACGGGCGGCTGGTCTCCCTGGAGTACGACCCGCGGCACGCCGAGGTGGCCGTCCGCAACATCGCCCGCGCGGGACTCGACCAGCTGGTCGAGGTGCGGGTGGGCGCCGCGCTCGACTCGCTGCCCGAGCTGGCCGACGAGAACCCGCCCCCGTTCGACCTGGTGTTCATCGACGCGGACAAGGTGAACAACCCGCACTACCTGGAGTGGGCGCTCCGGCTGACCCGCGCGGGGAGTCTGATCGTGCTGGACAACGTGGTGCGGGGCGGGCGGGTGGCCGATCCGGACGTCACCGATCCGGATGTGGTGGGCACCCGCGCCGCCCTCGACATGATCGGCGGCCACCCCCGGCTGACGGGTACGGCGATCCAGACGGTCGGCGCCAAGGGCCACGACGGCTTCGCGCTGGCCCGCGTACTGGCGTGAGCCGGGACGTCATGCCGGTACGCGTGAGTCCGGGCGCCGCACCCGCGCGATTCGCCTGGCTCCCCCGAGGATGCCCCGGCCTTCGGGCCGGGGTGGGGGTACCTCCCGCTTGCGGGGGAGAATCGGACCCCTGCGAAGCAGGGCAGGAAACGGGGTTTCGCCGTCAAGGCGAAAGACCGCCCACCCGGCCGGGTAAACTGCATACCGTACGTTGCGAGAACCAAGCGCGTACGTCGTGCTGACCGAGAACCAGGACAGCACATGCACCTCCGAGCTTTGCCGTATGACCCCGGGCTGGTTTCAACCCGGCTGGTGCTGATCGCGGAAGACCTGTCAGGTCGCTGACCCGCAGGCGGCGTGAGCCAGGAATCCCCCTGCTTCAGCTGGGGGAGGATTCAAACGTCGTGGTAGAACCCCACGTTGACGCTGCGCGGGGCGGTGCGGTCCTGGATGACGACCTCGCCGCTGCCGCCGCGGGGCAGCGCGACGGTGCCGCCGTAGGTGACCGGCTGGGCGTACTCCCCGATGGTCAGCCGCACTTCGGAGGACGGCTCGGGCAGGGAGCCGCGCAGCCAGGTCAGCTGCCAGGTGCCGTCCTGCGTACAGCCGAACTCCAGGTGGACCCGCGAGACGAACAGCCAGTCGTCCGGCGTCGAGAGCCGGCACAGCGACGGGTCCCGGCCCACCCTCAGCAGGGCGCCCGGTTGGCTGGGCGCGTCGGCCATGAGCATGCCCGCCGTGGCACCCGCTTCCGCCGCGGACACCGCGGCCATGGTGAGTTCGAGCACCTGTGCTCCTCCTGAGACTCCTGCGGGCCGAGGAGGGCCCGGGCCCGGCGGTGGCCGGAACGGTCGTGCACGGCGGCCGGATCGGCTCGCCGCCGCCGAATGATAAAACGCCCGGCCGCGTGGCGTCCGGCACACTGGATTCATGACCGAGCGAAAGCCAGCCGGAGTCGACTTCGAGGTGGGGGTCCCCCCGCTCGAACGTAGTTGAGAGTGGGGAGGGTCGACAAGCAGATCCGCGACGCCGACGCGCGCGGGGAGTTCGAGCAGTTGGAGGGCGTGGGCAAGCCGCTCCCCCGCGAGGTCGAGGGCGCCTACGACGAAATGTGGTGGGTCAAGCGGAAAATGGCCCGCGAGGGCTTCTCCGTGCTACCGCCGACGCCGGCCCTGCGCAAGGAGGCCGAGGACGCGCTGGAGGCGGCTCTCGCGGCTCCCTCGGAGCGGATCGTCCGCACGATCCTCACGGAGATCAACGCCCGGATCAGCGACATGATGTTCAAGCCGCCGCCCGGCCCCCCGCTGGGCAGGAAGCCGTACGACGTCGAGGACGTCGTACGGCAGTGGCGGGAGCGCCGGGCGGCGGCGGGCGGGGCGGGCCCCGGCTCAGACGTGTAGCAGCCGTTCCGCCAGCTCGCGGTAGTCCCGCAGGGCCAGACGCAGTTGCTCCGTGTCGGTCGCCGCGGCGGCCCGCCCGTCGCCGGGAGCCGCGGTACCGGCGGTGTCGGCGGTGTCGGCGCTCTGCCAGGACCGCCGCAGGGTGCGGCGCCGCTCGGTCATGGCGTCCGCGAGGCGCTCCGTCAGCTCCCTCAGTACGTGATCGGCCTCCTGTACGGCATCACGCGGCGCGTCGACGAACCCGGCCACGGCGTGCTGCAACCGGTCGGCGAGCGGGCCGGTGTCGTCGTGCTGGAGAAGACGGTGGTGTGCGCCGTGCCCCTCGTCGTGGGTGGGGGTGCCGCTCGTCGTCGGGACGGACGTTCCGGCATCCGTGCCGGGAGCGGTGTCGCCGGACTGCGGGTGCGCGGCGACCAGCGGGCTCTCGGTCCCGCGGCCGGTCTCGGGGGTGGTCTCGGGGGTGGTCTCGGGGGTGGCCCCGGGGGTGGTCTCGGGGGTGGTCTCGGGGGTGGTCTCGGGGCTGGTGCGGGGGGTGCCCTCGGTGAGCGGGGTGCCGCCGGGGCGTCGGGTCACGTCGGTCATGTCGGGTCAGCTCTCCTTCGCCGGGCGCCGGTGGAGCAGGGACGGCGTGTGGTGGCCGCGTCGGGCGGCCGCGGACGTGCGGTCCCCGTCGGTGCGGTGGTGTCCGGCGTCCGGGCGGTGACGTCCGCCGTCGTGCCGGGACGGGCGGATCAGCTCCTCGAACAGGGCGCGGGCCTCGACCATGGCCTCGCGCATCTCCTCGGTGCCGGCGCCGCCGTCCTGCGCGCCGTTCGCGCGCGCCTGGGCCACGCGGTGCACACGCCGGTAGCCCTCGACATGGTGGGCGTGGTGCACGGACAGCGCGGAGAGCTGGTCCTCGTAGTGTTCGCCGGCGGGGAAGCCGCGGACGCCGGCGAGTTCGGCGAGCAGCCGGTCCGCCTCGGCGACGGCGTCGCGCGGGGACTCGACGAACCGCTCCTGGGCGGCCGTCCAGCGCGCCTGGAACCGCTCGCGCTCGGCGGACTCCAACGGCCGTGCACGCAGGTCGCCGTGGCGCTCCACGCGCTCGGCGAGTTCCCGCTCGGCGGCCCTGGTGTCCCCGTCGTGGCGGGCGACGGCACGGTCGTACTCGGGCCCGAAGCGGCGCTTCAGGCTCGTACCGTGCCTCGGGCCACGGGTACGCAGGGTCAGCACGGCCGCTACGGCGACAACGACCGCGACAATCACGATCAACGCAATGATCAGGCCAGTGGACATGGATGCCTTCCGGGTTCTCGGCCCAACCGGCACTCCTCGCGGGCCGGTTCGTCCCTTCCGGGTTGCCCGTCACCCGGCACGCAAACTGCGCGACCCGGACGCGTCCCGGAAGACCGGCCGAACGCCGTTCCTCCGGGGAAGAGTTGGACCCCGGCGCGGCGGCCACCGCGGCCCCGGCCCTCGGCGACCGGCCATAACCGCTTGCGCACCCTTCACCCGGACCGGTGAGAATGCCCGGCATGACCTGGACCGTTGCCCCGGAACCGTACGACTCGCCCGCTGCCGTCGCGCTCTGGCGGGCGTACTACACCGAGGTCAGCGACCGCTGGTATCTGCTGCACGAGGGGCGCCGGACCGACCCGGACGAGCTGGAGCGGGAGATCGCCGCCGGGGCGGAGGGCGGCCTCACGGCGCCGTGCGGGGGGCTGTTGGTCGCGCGGTACGCGGGTGAGCCGGCCGGGAGCGCGGGTTTCCGGCTGCTGGACGAGGCGACCGCCGAGCTGACCCGGGTGTTCCTGTACCGGGAGATGCGGGGCAGGGGCGGCGCGGGGCTGCTGGTGCGGGCGGCCGAGGAGGCGGCCCGTGCGGCGGGCGCGGCCCGGATGGTCCTCGACACGCGCGAGGACCTCGTCGAGGCACGGGCGCTGTACGCCCGGCTGGGGTACGCCGAGACCGAGCCGCACAACGCAAAGCCGTACGCCGAGCGTTGGTTCGCCAAGCGACTCGGCCGAGGCCGTACGGGGTCCCGCTGAGGCCGTGCAGGGGTCCCGCTGAGGCCGTGCAGGGGTCCCGCCGAGGCCGTGCGGGTCCCGGCTCAACCCGTGCGGGATCCCCGCCAAGCCCACACACCGCCCCCGCCGAGGCCGTGCGGGTCCCGGCTCAGCCCCTGCGGGATCCCCGCCAAGCCCACACACCGCCCCCGCCGAGGCCATGCGGGTCCCGGCTCAGCCCGTGGGGGTCGCCGCGCGTTCGTCCTGTGGGCGTTCGCCGTTCGATCCGCACAGTTCGTCGTTCAGCTCGTGCACCAGCCGCACCAGGTCGGTCGGACGGTCCGGTCCCCACCAGTCGCCCAGCAGTTCGGCCAGGGACTCCTCACGGGCACGCGCCAGCCGCTCGCTCACCTCGCGGCCCTCGTCGGTCAGCACCATGTCGAGCCCCCTGCGCACGGCGAGGTGCCGGATCTCGACCTGGCGGGTGGCCTCCAGGACGACGTTCAGCGGTACCGGGTGGCGCTCGGCGAGCCGGGCCGGTTCGACCGAACCGTGTCTGCGCATCCGCAGCAGCAGCCAGCTCGCCGCGGGCAGCAGGTCGTAGCCCGCACGATCGGTGATCATCCGGTAGATCTCGCGCCGTCCCTCGCGGGTGCCGAGCACCGACAGCGCACGGCACACCTCGTCGTACGAGGAACGCTCCACGGGGTTGCTGGCGAGGGTCTCGGTCACGTCGGGCGCGGTGACCGAGGCGCGCAGCCGGTCCTCCTTGAGGAACCAGGCCAGCACGAAGCCGGCCAGGGCGAACGGTACGGCGTACAGGAAGACGTCGGTGATGGCGGTCGAGTAGGCGTCGAGCGCCGGGGGCCGCAGTGGCGGCGGCAGGGCGGCGATGCTGCGCGGGTCGGCCTCCAGCGTCTCGATGGAGACGCCGGGCGGGAGCTGTGCGCCGCGGAAGGCGGCCGTGAGCTGGTCACCGAGGCCGCTCGCGAAGATCGCGCCGAAGACGGCGACACCGAACGAGGCGCCGATGGAGCGGAAGAAGGTCGCGCCGGAGGTGGCGACACCCAGATCCTCGTAGGAGACGGCGTTCTGCACGATCAGCACCAGGACCTGCATCACCAGGCCGAGTCCGAAGCCGAAGACGAAGAAGAAGGCACTCATCACCGCCGTGGAGCTGTTCGCGTCGAGCTGGTGGAGCAGCAGCAGTCCGACGACGGTGACGGCGGTGCCCGTGACCGGGAACACCTTCCAGCGGCCGGTGCGGCTGACGATCTGTCCGGAGCCGGTGGACGCCAGCAGCATGCCGGCCACCATCGGCAGCATGTGCACGCCGGACATGGTGGGGGTGATCCCGTGGACCACCTGGAGAAAGGTCGGCAGGTACGTCAGCGCTCCGAACATGGCGAAGCCGACGACGAAGCTGATCACGGCGGACAGCGTGAAGGTGCGCACCCCGAACAGCTTCAGCGGCAGGACGGGCTCGGCGGCCCGGCGTTCCACGGCCACGAAGGCGACGACGAGGACGGCCCCGAGCACCGCGAGCCCGATGATCTGCGGCGATGCCCAGGCCCAGGTGGTGCCGCCGAGGGAGGCGACCAGCACCAGGCAGATGGCGACGGAGGCGATGAGGAGGGTACCGAGGTAGTCGATGACGTGCTTGGCCGACCTGCGCGGGATGTGCAGCACCGCCGCGATCACGGCGAGCGCGACGATGCCGACGGGCACGTTGATGTAGAACACCCAGCGCCAGCTCCAGTGTTGGGTGAACAGTCCGCCGACCAGCGGCCCGAGCACGCTCGTCGTGCCGAACACGGCCCCGAACAGGCCCTGGTACCGGCCGCGTTCGCGGGGTGGTACGAGGTCGCCGACGATGGCCATCGACAGCACGATCAGCCCGCCGCCGCCCAGTCCCTGGAGCGCGCGGAAGCCGATCAGCTGCGGCATGTCCTGCGCGGCGCCGCACAGAGCGGACCCCACCAGGAAGATGACGACGGCGAGTTGGAAGAGGCGCTTGCGTCCGTACTGGTCGCCGAGCTTTCCCCACAGGGGGGTCGCGGCGGTGGAGGCCAGCAGATAGGCGGTGACCACCCAGGAGAGGTGCTCCAGGCCGCCCAGGTCGCTGACGATGGTGGGCAGGGCAGTGGACACGATGGTCTGGTCGAGGGCGGCGAGCAGCAGGCCGAGCAGCAGGGCGCCGATCGAGAAGAGGACGTTGCCCGACACCTGGTCGCGGCCGCCGCCGGCGGCCGGCGGTCCGGCGCGGAGTGCGGGCTGCGCGTCGCTCGCCTTCGGCCCCGTACCGTGCGCGTCGCCGGCCATGAAGACCTCCACAGGTTCTCGTTTCCACCACCATCGTGATCGGTGTGACCTGTTATGGCCTGTTGAGTTCCTGACGGAAGTTCGTATTCCGGGGGCGCGCGGACCGGGCTGTGAAGAAGATCTGCATAATCTCTGGAGTTCGCGAGGGGAGGGACCACACGTGGAACAGCCGAACGGAAACCCGTGCCCGGAGTGCGGTGCGCCCAGGCACCGGGACAACACGCCGTCCTGCGCCTGCACACTGCGTGCGTCCGAAGCCCTGCGCGACGCCCGTACGGCGGAGGCCGCGGCGGCGGAGGACTTCGATCCGCTGCGCATCCGGCCGTATGTCGAACTCGACGGGAAGAGCACGCGGAGTACGCCGGACGGGGTGCGGGAGCAGCCGGATGCGGGCGCGCCCGCGGACACCGGCCCGTCCGCGGAGGGGCAAGGCGCCTCGGGGGCGCCCGACGAGACGATGGCCTTGCGCGCCGTCCCGCCGGAGGGGGCACCCGACGAGACCATGGCGTTGCGCGCCCTCCCGGCGGAGGCGTCACCCGACGAGACGATGGCCTTGCGCGCCCTCCCGCCGGAGGCGGCACCCGAGGGGGCGGACGCGACGTCCGTCCTGCCGACGCCCCTGGGTGCGGGGGCGACCCCGCCGAGCACCACGGACCTGAACCTGTTCGACGGAACCCGGCCGATCGGGCGCGTCCCCGGCGCGCCGGGGCCCGGGTCCGCGGGCCCGGGGGCGGGGGATCCCGGCGGGGCGGCGGCGCGCCGGCGGCGGCGCGGGGTGCTGTTCGCGGTCGCGGGGGCCGTCGTCACCGTGGTGGGGGCGGCCGGGTGGGCGAGCGGCATGTTCTCCTACGAGACGCCGACCCGCAGTGGTGCGGCACCGGAGGAGGTGCGGGCGGGCGTTCCGGACGCGTCGTCCGGCGCCCCGTCCGCGGAGCCGACGGCCAGTGCGTCGTCCGCCGCCTCACCGACGGCGTCCGCCTCGCCGTCGGACTCCCCGTCCGCGAGCGCGAGCGCGAACACGTCGGCCTCGCCGTCGCCCTCGGAGTCCAGCACCTCGCCGACCCCGTCGGCCCCGGCCGAGCCGTCCCCGGCGACGACGCCACCCTCCCCGGCCGCGGGTCCCCCCGAGGACACGGACGGGGACGACCCCGGCGGCGTCGCCCCGGTGCTGCGCCGCGGGGACAGCGGCCCGGAGGTCGTCGAACTCCAGCAGCGTCTGCAGCAGGTGTACCTGTACCACGACGACATCCACGGCCGTTTCACCCGCCGCGTGGAAGACGCCGTGCGCCACTTCCAGTGGTACCGCGGAATCCACGAGGAACCGGGCGTGTACGGCCCCCAGACCCGGGCCCGGCTGGAAGCGGAGACCGGGGGAGCGTAGTTCACGGGGAGCGCGAGCCCCGGGCCCCGGCTCCAAGCGCTCCCCGTCCCCGCCTGCCTACCGCGTGAGACGCAGGCGGATCGTGCCGTCCGGGGCGGGGTCCACCCGTACCTGGGTCAGGTCGCGTACGACCGCGTCCGGGGCGTGGAAGCCGGCGCGGGGGCCGATGCCCACGACGCGCATGCCGGCCGCCCGGCCTGCCGCGATGCCGGCGCCGGAATCCTCGAAGACCACGCAGTCGGCCGGCGCGACGCCCAGTTCGGCCGCGGCCTTCAGGAAACCCTCAGGGTCGGGCTTACTCGCGCCGACGGACTCCGCCGTCACCCGGACGTCGGGCCGGGGCAGCCCGGCGGCGGCCATCCGTGCCGTGGACAGGGCGACGTCGGCGGACGTCACGAGGGCGTGCGGCAGGCCGGTGAGGGAGGCGAGGAAGTCGCGGGCGCCCGGTATCGGGACGACGCCCTCGGTGTCGGCGGTCTCCTCGGCGAGCATGCGGGCGTTGTCGGCGTGGTTCTGCTCCATGGGGCGGTCGGGCAGCAGCAGGGCCATCGAGGCGTAGCCCTGGCGGCCGTGCACGACCTTCATGACCTCGTCGCCGTCGAGCCCGTTCCGGTCGGCCCAGCGCCGCCAGACGCGTTCGACGGCGGCGTCGGAGTTGACGAGGGTGCCGTCCATGTCCAGCAGGAGGGCGCGGGCGGTGAGTACGGCGGTGGCCGTCATCGGCAACTCCAAGGCGGTGCGGGACGTGCCCCCGGGTACGGGGCGGGGACCAAGGCGGCCCCGCCCGCCGGTCAGGGAGAACGGGCGGGAGCCACTTTGTTCATCCACGGTACAAAACGGGGCCGGGTTCCCGCCACCGCCTTCGCCGAGCGTTCACCGGCACTTCGGCCCGCCGTGACCCGTTCCGGGCCCGGGACGGCGGACGTCAGGCGGTGACCGCCTCCCAGAGGCTCCACACCCCGAGCCCCAGCATCAGCAGCGCCGCGATCTGCGTGATCAGCTTCAGCGGAACCCGCTTCATCAGCGCCTTCCCGCCGACGATGCCCAGCCCGGCCACCGACCACAGCGCGAGCACCGCGCCCAGACCGACGGAGAGCGGGTCGTCGTAGCGGGCGGCGAGGTTGGCCGTCATGATCTGTGTCAGATCGCCGAACTCGGCGACGAGGATCAGCATGAAACCCGCCCCGGAGACCTTCCAGAAGCTCTGGTTCTCCGGCTTGCGGACCTCTTCCTCGTCCTCGTCCTTCTTGAGCAGCAGCATCGCCGCGCCGCCCAGGAAGAGCACGCCCGTGACGGCGTGCACGATCTGCTGCGGCAGCAGCGTGAGCACACTGCCGGCCGCCACCGCCAGCGCGACATGCAGCGCGAAGGCGGCGGCGACACCGGCGAAGACGTAGGAGGCGCGGTAGCGGGTGCCGAGGACGAGGCCGGCGAGGGCGGTCTTGTCCGGCAGTTCGGCGAGGAAGACGACGCCGAAGACGACGGCCGTCACGGTCAGGCTGATCAACGGTTCCTCAATCGGTCGGGACTGCCCCACCGAGAGTGCGGTGCGATCGCGCGGGACACCTCGGCACGGCAGCACACACGGCGCCCGTGCCGTCGGACACGGGCGTGCACTGCTTGCCGAAGGTCTCGCCGGCCTGCCCCACCCTGTGAGGCCTGCCTCCGGGCGCCGGCCCAGGCGGGCTGAGCAGTATGTCGACGGTCCGGCGTAGGGCTACTCCCCTTCTGCGCCGTCCATGGTACGTGACACCCGCACCGACCTCCGTGACACCCGCGCCGGCCACCGCGGCTACCGCGTACGCCCCCTCGTGCGCGGAAGATTCACACCCGAACCATAGACGTGTCATGCCCGCGTCATTAACTTCTTACCGGATCCACCCCTCCCCGCAACGCGGCGCGGCGAGCATTCCCCTGCTCGCACGCCAACGGCCCCACTCCACAAGGGAGTTCGCATGTCGAAGTTCTACGCGCGTCGACGGCTCAGCATAGCCGCGGCGCTCACCGGACTCATAGCCTCCGTCGGCCTGTTCAACGCCCCGGCCGCCTCCGCCGCCCTCCCCACCCCGGTCAGCGCCGCCACCGCCCGCAGCTACCTCGCCGCCCTGCCCGTGCGCACCGAGAGCCGCACCGGCTACGACCGTGACCTGTTCCCGCACTGGATCACCGTCAGCGGCACCTGCAACACCCGCGAGACGATCCTCAAGCGGGACGGCACGAACGTCGTCACCAACTCCTCCTGCGCCGCCACCAGCGGCAGCTGGTACTCCCCGTACGACGGCGCCACCTGGTCCGCCGCCTCCGACGTCGACATCGACCACCTCGTGCCGCTCGCGGAGGCCTGGGACTCCGGTGCCGGTTCCTGGACCACGTCGCAGCGCCAGGCCTTCGCCAACGACCGGACCCGCCCGCAGCTCCTCGCCGTCACCGACAACGTCAACCAGTCCAAGGGCGATCAGGACCCCGCCACCTGGATGCCGTCGCGCACGGCCTACCGCTGCACGTACGTCCGGGCCTGGGTGCAAGTGAAGTACTACTACGACCTGTCGGTCGACTCGTCCGAGAAGTCCGCCCTGCAGGGGTACCTGGCCAACTGCTGACCCGCCGGGCGCACCGCCGGGTGCACAAATCTCCCCGGCGGCCTCCGTCGCTGCGTACCGTACGGGGCGACGGAGGAAGGGGTGGGTCATCATGGCCGGACTGCGGCTCGGACCACTGCTGAGGTACGTCGACGGCTCGTCAGCGACCGTCTGGGTCGAGACCGCCCGCCCGGGCACCGTCGAGGTGCGCTGCCCCGGCGGAAACGGGGCAGGCGGGAGGTCCGGCACCTTCCAGGTCGGGGGGCACCACTACGCCCTCGTCCAGGTCACCGGCCTCACCCCGGGCACGGCCACCCCGTACGAGGTCTTCCTCGACGACACACGGGTGTGGCCGCTGCCCCAGGACCCCTTCCCGTCGTTCCCGCCCTCCGTGATCGCCACCCCGGGGCCGGACGACCGGACGCGTGTGGCCTTCGGCTCCTGCCGCTGGGCCTCCCCGCCCACCGGGGAGCCCGATCCCGTCGGCCCGGACGCGCTGGACGCCCTGGCCCGGCGCATCGCCGCCGACCCGGCCGGTGAGCGGCCCGACGTCCTGCTGCTCCTCGGGGACCAGGTGTACGCCGACGAGACGTCCGACGCCACGCAGCGGTGGCTCGCCGCCCGCCGCGACCTGGACGTACCGCCGGGCATCCAGGTGGCCGACTACGAGGAGTACACGCACCTCTACTACGAGTCCTGGCTCGATCCCCAGGTGCGCTGGCTGCTGTCCACCGTGCCCAGCTGCATGATCTTCGACGACCACGACGTGATCGACGACTGGAACACCTCGGCCTCCTGGGTCGAGGACATGCGCGCCACGTCGTGGTGGCGGGAGCGGCTGCTCAGCGGGCTGATGTCGTACTGGGTGCACCAGCACCTCGGCAACCTCTCCCCCGCCGAACTGGAGGCCGACCCGCTCTACGCCGCCGTACGGGAGCGCCCCGACGGCACCGACGCGCTGCGCGCCTTCGCCTCCGAGGCCGAGGCGGACGCGACCGCCGTGCGCTGGAGCTACCGGCGCGACTTCGGCCGGGTGCGCCTGGTGATGGTGGACAGCCGCGCGGCCCGCGTCCTGGAGGAGGGCCGGCGCTCCATGCTGGACCCGGCCGAGGCCGCCTGGGTGCGCGACCAGGCACTCGACGGGCGCGGCTCCTACGACCATCTGCTGATCGGTACGTCGCTGCCCTGGCTGCTCCCCCCTCTGGTGCACGACGCCGAGGCATGGTGCTCCGCGCTGTGCCGGGGCGACAAGGGCCCGCGCTGGGCACGGTTCGGCGAGAAGCTGCGGCGCGCGGCGGACCTGGAGCACTGGTCGGCCTTCCCGGAGTCGTTCGACGCACTGGCGGAGCTGATCGCCGAGGCCGGTACGGGGCCGGAGGCGCCGGCGACGGTGTGCGTGCTCTCCGGAGACGTCCACCACGCCTATGTCGCCGAGCCGAGCTGGCCCGGGCGTACGGTGCCGGACGCCCGGGTGGTGCAGCTGACCTGTTCCCCGGTGCACAACTCCATTCCGCTGTCGATCAAGCTCGGCTTCCGATTCGGGTGGAGCGCCGCCGCGCGAGGACTCGGAAGGGTGTTCGCACGGCACGGCGGACTGGGCCGTCCCGCGGTGGGCTGGCGCAGGACGGGCGGGCCGTGGTTCGGCAACCAGCTCATGACCCTGACGGCACACGGGCGTTCGGCGGTGCTGCGGCTGGAGCACGCGCGGCGGGAGGAGACCGGGGCACGGCTCGGGACGGTGTCGGAGACCCGGCTGAGCCGATGAGTCCGAAGGCACCTGTGAGGCACCTGTGCAGCAAGGTGCGGATTCGGTCACGCCCTCGGGCACGGGGGCGTGACGAGGGCCGCACTGACGTGCGACTGGCGGGCGTTCGCACAGCCTGAAGGGCTCCGACCCGTGGCCGAATGTTGAACTTGCAAGTAAGAGTGAGGCGCTCCTAGCGTGGGAATCCGACTCGGTTCCGTCCCCCGGACCGGCCCCGTCCGGGGGCCGGCCTGACCGAAGGAGACCCCCACATGACTGGACGGCTCAACAGCGCCCAGCCGTACGCGCTGGGACTGTTCCGCATGGTCGTCGGCCTGCTCTTCGCCTGCCACGGCGCCGTGTCCCTGCTGGGCCTGCTCGGCGGCGTCGACGGCAACGGCGGCACCGTCGGGACCGGCACCTGGCCGGGCTGGTACGCGGCCGTGATCGAACTCGTCGGCGGCAGCCTGGTCCTGCTCGGCCTCGGCACCCGGGCGGCGGCGTTCATCTCGTCCGGCGCGATGGCGTACGCGTACTTCAAGGTCCACCAGCCCGAGGCACTGTGGCCGATCGAGAACAACGGCGAGGGCGCGGCCATGTACTGCTGGGCCATGCTCCTGCTGGTGTTCACCGGCTCCGGCGCCTTCGGCCTGGACCGCCTGTTCGCCAGGCGCCCGTCGTCCCCGGACGCCTCGCGGCCGGCGGAGCACACGCCGGTGACGGCCTGACCGACACCGGCCGTCCCTGACCGACCGTGCGGTGCCCTCCCCCCGATCACGCCGGGGAGGGCACCGCTCGTCACCTCACGGGACGGGTGACGACGCGAGCGGAAACTCCGGGTATCGGGGGCACGGACCCCCCGTGACCTTTCCGTCACTTACCGGGCGTACGCTGTATGGCTGTCATCGGCCACACTTCTGCCACTCCTGCCGCCCCCTCCGCGACAGCGCGGCCGGGGCCGGCCGCACGGGGGCGCTACGGGGAGTTTCGGGTGGAAAGTGTGGGGTCGCTGGTGGGCAGCCCATGGATCTACGTGGTGGTGGCCCTGTCGGTCCTGCTCGACGTGTTCCTCCCGGTCCTGCCCAGCGGCGTACTGGTGATCACCGCGGCCACGGCGGCGGCGGCCGGCACGGCGGCCGGCGTACCCGACATTCTGGTGCTGACCCTCTGCGCCGCCACCGCGTCCGTCCTCGGCGACCTGGTGGCGTACCGCCTCGCCTGGCGCGGCGGCGCCCGTCTGGACCGCGCCATCGCCCGCAGCCGGCGGCTGACCAGGGCGCAGGAACGTCTCGGCGCGGCGCTGGCCCGGGGCGGCGGCGCCCTGGTCGTCCTCGCCCGCTTCGCCCCGGCCGGCCGCTCGGTGGTCTCCCTCGGCGCCGGCGCGGCCCGTCATCGCGCCCGCGACTTCCTGCCCTGGTCGGCGCTGGCGGGGCTGTCCTGGGCCGGGTACAGCGTGGCTCTCGGCTACTTCGGCGCGGCCTGGCTGGGCGCGACCTGGCTGGCCACGGCGGTATCGGTGGGCGCGCTGTTCGCGGCGGGCGCGGGCGCGGGCTTCCTGATGCGCCGCCGCCCCCTCCCCCACCCCTCAGAAGCCTCCTAGCCCCCGCCCCACCCGCGAGCACCCTGCCACCCGACCGCAGGCACCCTGCCCACCCGACCGCGAGCACCCTGCCCACCCGACCGCAGGCACCCTGCCCACCCGACCGCAGGCACCCTGTCCGCCCGACCGCGGGCAGTCGTGCCGCTGGGGCGGCACGGGTGGGCGCGGCGGCACCCCGCAAACGCCGGGCTGCGCAACACCCCCCGCCCAGCCCAACGGGCTCGGGCTCTCGGGCTCGGGCTCGGGTCCGGGCTCGGGCTCGCTCCGGCTCCGGCTCCGGCTCCGGCTCCGGCTCCGCAACGACTACCCTGCCTGCCGCGCAGCGCTCCCGCGTACTTCCAGCCCCGCCAGCAACTCCGCGGTCGCCTCCGCCACCGCGTCCACCGCCCGTTCGAACACCTCGCGATTGTGCGCGGCCGGCGCCCGGAAGCCGGACACCTTCCTCACGTACTGCAGGGCGGCGGCCCGGATCTCCTCCTCCGTGGCCTCCTCCGGCTGTACGGGCGGACGCAGGGTCTTGATACTCCGGCACATGCCCCCAGTCTGACGCGCGGGGCCCGCGGACGGCCACGGACGAATGAATCCCGGCGGAACACCCACGGGTAACTCGCCACTCAAAATCGAACAGGCGTATCATTGCACCGTGGCTGCGACCTATGACTTTCCGAGTGACCTCCTCGCCGGTCAGGAGGAACTGCATCAGGTCAGGGCCGAGTTGTCGGCCCTGCTGAAGCGGCTCCCCTGGTCGGTCGAACCCCTTGACGGGTTCAGCGACGACACCGGCTGGCGCAAGATCGAGCGCCCCGCCTCGCCGGGCTGGACCGAGGACGAACAGGCCGAGGTGGAGAAGCTCAGACGGCGGGAGCACGAGCTCGCGGTGTTCGTCAGCACCCACCGCTACTGGGCCACGGTCACCGGCCACGACAGGATCCACGCCCGCTCCCGGCTCAAGCACGCCCACGAGGACGCCGCACCGGACGCGGAGGAGTCCCCGTAGGGCGGCAGGGCGGCAGGGCGGCAGACAGGACGACGACGGCCCCCGGAGAGTCCGTCTCCGGGGGCCGTCGGGCGCGGTGGGCGCGGACGGTTTCGAACCGCCGACATCCTGCTTGTAAGGCAGGCGCTCTACCCCTGAGCTACGCACCCGGGACCCGGGCCACGTGCCCAGGTCGAGTCGACAGCCTACATGGCCCGTGGCAGGGACCGGCACACCCGAGCCGGCTCCCGCGGGGGTCCGGACGGCGACCCTCTCAGGGTTCCCCCGGGGGATATCCCCACCCCGGATCCGGTAGTGGCCCGGATCCCCCGCCGGACCCCCCGTCCTTACGCTCGAAGAACGCTCGAACACGCTGCCGCGCGCCGCCGTCCGTCCCAGGGGGAGACCGTCATGACCCGCACGTCCCGCACCGCGCCCCGGATGACCCGTACCACGCGGAGGCGTGCCCGTGCCCTCGCCCTCGCCGGGGCCACCGCGGTGCTGCTCGCGGGCCTGAGCGCCTGCGGGTCGTCGGCCGCCGACGACGACGATCCCGACCTCCGCTCCTTCGATCTGCCGGGCAGCACCCTCACCATCGACTCCGACGAATCCGCCCTCGAGATCGTCGCGGCGGACGACAACCCGCCGGGCCGGATCGAGGTCACCCGCTGGTTCCAGGGCACGGTCGTCATGGGCTCGGACGCGAAAGCCACCTGGTCCATGGACGGCGACCGGCTGGTGCTGCGGGAGAAGTGCTCGGGCGTCGTCGCGGACTGCTCGACCAGGCACCGCATCGAGGTGCCCCACGGGGTGGCCGTCAAGGTCGAGGAGAAGGACGGCAGCGTGCGGGCCATGGGCTTCCGCGACGCGCTGAGCATCCGCACCACGGACGGCTCGATCCATGTCACCGACTCCACCGGTCCCCTCGAGCTGCGCACCGGCGACGGATCCGTGCGCGCGGAGGTCTCCTCCCGCACGGTGCGCGCCCGGAGCGGTGACGGCTCGATCCACCTCGAACTCGGCGCCGTACCGGACCTGGTGGACTCCCGCAGCGGCGACGGATCCCTGACCGTCGAACTGCCCCGGGCCACCTACCGGGTGGACACCGGGACCGGTGACGGCGCCGAGGACGTGTCCGTGCCGCGCGACGACTCCAGCTCCCACCGGGTGACCGCCCGCACCGGCGACGGGAAACTCACGCTCCGCACAGCGAACTGACGGGCCCGTGTGTTCGTCCTTCACCGGTGGGAGAATGACACCGGGCAGGCGGACGACAGTACGGGAGAGGGATGCACCTCGTGACGGCGACGACACCAGCGCGGCCGTACTCGCCGTCAAGGACGCGTGTGCCTCGTACGCGTCGCGCCGTACGCTCTCTCCTCCCGCCGGGACGCCGCCCACGCCGGACTCCCGGAGCCCTGCGGGACGCACTCGCCCTCGCGGCGTTGCCCCTGGTCGCGGCGCTGGTGCTGCCCGCCGCCTTCGCCGGCGGCGGAACCCGGCGCTGGTTCGGCGGGCGGGCGGAGAACCAGCGGGCGGAGGCGCAGGCAGCGAAGGACGCGGCGGCGGCCGCGTTCTACGAACTCGACACCGCCCAGCGCGATCTGCGGATCTCCATCGAGACGATCACCGCGGTCGACGCCTCCCCGGCCGCCCGCCGCGCGGTGTCCGACTTCGAGGCGCTGGGCCGGCGGATCGACGAGGCCAGCCACCGCTACATCAATGCCGTGGACGCCCATGACCTGGACCGGGACGATCTGGAGGCGTCGGCGGCCTCCCAGGCCCGCGCCGAGCTCACGGCGGCCAAGGAGGAACTGGGGCGGGTCAAGCAGGAGCTGGACCGGTTCACCGACGGGCTCGGCCCGCTGCTCGGCAAGGCCGAGACCCAGCTGGCCCGGCTCGCGCCCACCGTCGAACGGGCCCGGCAGGCACTGCTCGCCGCCTCGAACGCCCTCGACACCGCCCGCGGCTCCGGGCTGAAGGCCGACGACCTCGCCACCCGGCTCGCCACGCTCTCCCCGGAACTCACCAAGCTGAACCAGGGCGCCGGACAGCACGGGGTGCCGGGAACCCTGGAGCGGGCCGAGCGCGTCACGCGCGAGGCCGAGGCCGTACGCGTGGAGGCCGAGCGGCTGCCGGAGCGGGCCGCCGAGATCGACCGCCGCCTGGTCTCCCTGCGCACCCGCGCCCAGGCCCTCACCACCCGCTCCGGACAGGTCGAACCGGTCCTCAGCGAGCTGCGCCGCCGCTTCACCGCCGCCTGCTGGCAGGACCTGCAGAACGTCCCCGACGAGGCCGCGGAGAACGTGGGCCGGGCCGAGAGCAGGCTCGCCGAGGCCAGGGCCGCCCGCGAGGAGCAGCGCTGGGCGGACGCGACCGCGCTGCTGGCGACCGCGCGGGCGCTGCTGAACACGACGGACGAGGCCGTGTCGGCCGCGGGTGACCGGCTGCGGCGGCTGAACGCCGTACAGAAGGACCCCGAGCAGGAGATCGAACGCACCCGCTTCGCCATCCGGGACGCCCAGCGCCTCGCGATGGCGGGCCGCAACACCCCCGACCCTCGCCACGCCCGTCCCCTGGACGACGCCGTGGCCCGGCTGGAGCGGGCGGTCACCGGACTTCAGGGGCGCCACCCCGACTACTGGCACTTCCTGACGGAGACGGAAGCAGTTCGGGCGACGGTGGGCCGTGTGGTGGCCCTGATCCGCGAAGAGCGGGGCGGCGGCGCCCCGTGACCGGCGCGCTGCCGGGCGTCCCGGTTAACCTGGGCCCATGCCTCGTTACGAGTACCGCTGCCGGACCTGCGGCGACACCTTCGAACTGAGCCGGCCCATGGCGGAGTCCTCCGCCCCGGCGGCCTGCCCCGGGGGCCACGACGACACCGTGAAGCTCCTCTCCACGGTCGCGGTGGGCGGCACCGCGACCGCCACGACCCCCGCACCGTCCGCAAGCGGCGGTGGCGGCTGCTGCGGCGGAGGCTGCTGCGGCTGATGGACCCCGTCAGGCGCTTCGGCCGGCGGGCCGCCTCCAGGGTGTCGCCTTCAGGGTCCCTTCAGCTTCGTGTTCCTAGCGTGGAGCCATGACAGCCATCGCAGCGCTCACGCACACGGCGGCCGGGATCGGGGACGCCGGGCCGCAGTGGGTCAACACCCTCATGGACGCCATGGGCGCCCCCGGGGCCGGCCTCGCGATCGCGCTGGAGAACCTCTTCCCGCCGCTGCCCAGCGAGGTGATCCTGCCATTGGCGGGGTTCGCCGCGAGCAGTGGGCGGCTGGGGCTGTTCGAGGTACTGCTGTGGACCACGCTCGGCTCGGTGATCGGCGCGCTCGCCCTGTACGGGGTGGGCGCGCTGCTCGGCCGGGACCGCACCGTGGCGATCGCGGGCCGGCTGCCGCTGGTGAAGATCTCCGACATCGAGAAGACGGAGGCGTGGTTCCTGCGGCACGGGACCAAGGCCGTGTTCTTCGGCCGGATGATCCCGATCTTCCGCAGTCTCATCTCCGTACCGGCCGGCGTGGAGCGGATGCGGCTGCCGGTGTTCCTCGGTCTGACCACGCTGGGCAGCGCGATCTGGAACACCGTGTTCGTGCTCGCGGGGTACGCGCTGGGCGACAACTGGCAGCAGGTGACGACCGTCGTCACGGCGTACTCGAACGTGGCCCTCGGGGCGGCCGCGACGGCGGTGCTGGTATTCGTGGTCATGCGCCTGCGGCGGCCGGGGGGCGGGAGCCGGCGGCGCGAGGGGCAGCAGAACTCCGGAGAGACCCGCCCGTCGGACACCCTGGAGGAGGACCATCCGGAGGACCGCCCCGGCCCTCGGCTCCGCGCCACGGACCCCTACGAGGTCACCGGCCGGGGGCAGGACCGCCCGGCGCGCTGAGAGCGGTTCTCCCGGAGCGGCCGGCCCGCGCGGCCGTCTCCGCGCGGGATGCTGCCGGCGAATCGACGGCCGCCGGGCACCACCCCGGCTCGACGGAGGGGAGCGTTCCTCCCGGCGGAACACCGGATGAGCGGCCGCCACGCCGGGAGAAACGCTCCCACCGAACCGTGACGGGATGCGCCCCTCGCGGGCGGGGGTGGACGGCGGTAGTGGGCTGCGACGTCGGCGGACCCTGCATGCGCCCCGCGCGGGCGGGGGGCAGACGTCGCGGTCCTTCGCGGTCAGCGGGGTGCGCGGACCGTTCGCAGGAAGTCGCGCAGGATGCGCTCCCCGGCCAGTACCCCCCGCTCGGGCAGGGCCCTGACGGCGGGGGCCGTCCAGTCCGCGTCGGCGAGTTCGCCGTGCCCGGGGCGCCAGCTCCGGTCGGCGGCGAGCAGCAGGTCGGCGTCGAGGAGGGAGTCGCCGGCCGCGAGGGTGAGATCCGCGCCGGTGCGGCGGGCGACCTCGCGCATGGCCGCGCTCTTCGTGAGCGGCTTGGGCACGGCGTAGATCTTGCGGCCCTGGAGGGACACCGTCCAGCCGCGGTTCTCCGCCCACACCGCGAGTTCCTTCACCCACTCCTCGCTGAGCAGCTCGCGCTCGACGACCAGGTAGGCGAACAGGTCCTCGGCGACGCGGTGCTTGCGCACCCACACCGGGTCGGCGGTCCGCAGCAGGTGTTCCTGCACCTCGGACAGCGGGGCGCACTCGTCGGCGAGCCGGGCGAGCACCCGCGCGTGCCAGTCCCGGTCCGTCTCGCCGTCGACGAGGAGGTGGCCGCCGTTGGCGCAGATCGCGTACGTGGGCTGCGGTCCGGGGAGGTTGATGCGCTGGTACTGCTTGCGGGTACGGGTCGTCGTGGGGACGAACACGGCCTCGTCGCCGAGGTCGGTGAGGAGCTGGGCCGCCGTCTCCGTCATGTACGACAGGGGCCTGCTCTCGTGGACCTCCACGCACAGCAGCCTCGGTGCCCGGGCGTCGGGCATGGTCAGGGCGAGGGCTGCGGCGGAGTAGATGAGGGTGCGGTCGAGGTCGCTGGCGACGACGGCGGGCATCAGCGGGTCACCGCCTTGCCGTCGGCGCCGGTCGCGCCCCGCGTGTATCTGGGGTGGATCAACCCCACGCAGGTGTACGGGAGTCCGTCGACCTCCTCGACGGGGACGCCCCGCTGCTCGGCGAGCAGGCGGACGTGCTCGACGTCGCTGCCGGCTCCCGTCCGGGCCAGCACCTTCCAGGGCACCCGGCGCAGCAGGACCCGGGTGGTCTCACCGACTCCGGGCTTGACGAGGTTCACGTCGTGGATGCCGTACTCCTCACTGATCCGCTCGACCGCGGCCCAGCCCTCCCAGGTGGGGGTGCGGTCGGTGGAGAGGAGTTCCTTGGCCTGGGCGCAGGCCGCGTCCGTGACCTCCGGGAAGCGGGCGGAGACGGCGTCCAGGAAGGCCACCGACAGGTCGGCGGCGGCGAGTTCGCGGTAGAACTTGGCGCCGTGGAAGTCGTCCGGGCCGACCAGGTCGGCACGCAGCACGGTGCGTGAGATCAGGCCGGAGACGGTCGAGTTGAGGCAGGCCGAGGGGATCAGATAGTCCTCGCGGGTGCCGTAGGTGCGGACGCAGGAGCCGGGGTCGGCGAGGACGGCGATCTCCGGGTCGAAGCCGGTGACGCCCTCGGTCTTCTCGAACTCCTCGACCGCCTGGGCGAGTTCGCGGGTGATGGCGCCCTTGCCGGTCCAGCCGTCGACGAACACCACGTCCCGGGGGTCGTGGTGGGCGGCCAGCCAGCGCAGCGCGTTGGCGTCGATGCCCCGGCCACGGACGATGGAGACCGCGTAGTGCGGGAGGTCGAGGTCGTGGCGGTGCTGGGCCCAGCGGCGCATCAGGACGCCGACGGGGGTGCCGGCGCGGGCCAGGGAGACGAGCACCGGGCGGGGGGACCGCTCGGCGAGGACGGTCTCGGTGACCACGCCCACGGCGTGGGCGAGGCGGGCCGCCGACTCGTCCAGGGCGGCGTGGAACAGTGCCTGGTACTGCTCGCTGGGCTGGTACTCCACGGGCAGCGACTCGGCGTAGTGGGCGCCGCCGCTCTGGATGGCCTCCTCGCGCTCCTCGGTCGGCGCCTCCAGTGTCACGTCGGAGAGGTCCTGGAGCAGCCAGCCGACCTCCTCCGGTGCGTACGAGGAGAAGGCGGGGCCTCTGAGGGGCGCGGGCAGCATGGTGGCGGGCCTTTCGGGGGCGTCCTGGGCGGATGCGGGCGCGGAAGCGGGTACGTACGACGGTACGACCGCGAGGAGGATCTGCGGGGTGTGCTCGGCGAGCCGGGCGAGCAGGCCGCCGGGCGCGTGCAGCGCGGGGGTGTCGGCGGCCGAGTCGACCACGGCGACGACGGCGTCGAACCCGCCGCCGGCGACGTTGTAGGCGTAGCGGTCGCCGGGTCCGTCGGCGGGGTCGTCGTGGGCGGGGAAGACGAGGCGGGTGCGTATCGCGTAGCCGGGGTCGTCGACGGCGAGGACGGGTGAGCGGGTGGTGGTGGAGAAGCGCACGTCGGCGTGGGTGGCCCGCTCCAGCTCGCCCGCGAGACGCAGCGGGGCGTACATCAGCTCCTCGAAGCCGAGGACGAGTATGCGGCGTGCGCCGGCCGGCAGTGCTTCGGTGAGGCGGGCGGCCATGTCGGGGAGTGCGCGCTCGATGCGGGCGCGGTGCGCGGGGGTGAAGCCGTGACGTCCCCCGTCGGGGAGCCCGGCGGGCCAGCCCAGCTCCACGCGGGTGAGCCCGCCGTTCGGCCGCGGCCCGCCGTGGGCTGGTCGCGCAGTTCCCCGCGCCCCTGGGGAGTCACCCTCCAGGGACGCGGAACCAGCAGGCCGGTGCGACTCCGCACGCGTGAGCCCGTCACTCGGCCGCGGCCCGCCGTGGGTTGATCGCGCAGTTCCCCGCGCCCCTGGGGAGTCACCCCCACCCTCAGCTTCCAAGCCGACGGCACCGACAGCGCCCTCAAGGGGCGCGGGGAACTGCGCGACCGGCCCCGACGCACCCGCACCCGCCGCGCCACCCCCCGCCGCACCCTCCGCCTCCAAGCCGACCGCACCGGCAACACCCTCAAGGGGCGCGGGGAACTGCGCAACCGCCCCCGACGCACCCTCCGCCTCCAAGCCGACCGCACCGGCAACACCCTCAAGGGGCGCGGGGAACTGCGCGACCGCCCCCGACGCACCCGCACCCGCCGCGCCACCCCCCGCCCCGCGTTCGTACCGCGCGACCAGCTCCTGCCCCTTCTCCAGGACGCCGTCAGGCAACCGCACCGTGCCCGAGGCGACCGTCACCAGGTCGATGCGTGCCCCGATCTCCTCGGCGAACGCGTCCAGCCGCCCGGCGTCCGCGGCCGACCGCATGTCGACGAGGGCGACGATCACATACCGCCCCCGCGGATACCGCGCATGAAGAGCACGGACGGTGTTCAGCACAGTGTTGCCCGTGGAGAACTCGTCGTCGACGAGGACCAGCGGGCCGTCCCCGGCCAGCAGGGACGGGTCCTCCGGGAGCAGCAGGTGGGACGTCGCGTGGGAGTGGGACTCCTCGAAGCCCCCGGCCGTGGCCGTCCCCGCGACGGGGCGGCGCGTGGAGTGCAGGTAGGGGGCGACGCCCAGACCGTCGGCGACACAGTGGCCGAGTCCGGTCGCGGTCTCGGCGTAGCCGAGGACGACCGCGCCCTCCGCCGAGGCGCCCAGCAGCTCCCGCACCCTGCGGCCGAGCTCGACGCCGTGGCCGTACACGACCGACGGCGACTGGGGGACGTGCTTGCCGAGGACGTTGGACACCAGCAGGTGGGCCCGTTTGGGGTTGCGGCGCAGCGCCAGTCCCAGCAGACCGGGCAGCGTCTCGTCGCCGGCCAGCTCGACGCCGAGCCGCCGTGTGACCCAGCTGCCGGACCATATGTCCTCGCCCGCCGGTGCCGTCCGACGCACCGGGTCGTGGTGCACCCCCTCGTTCACAGCCTTCTCCGCCCTCTCCATCCCCGTCAGTCCGCCAGGCCCGCCGCGAGCAGTTCCACGAAGCCGGTGTCCTCGTTCGCCACGCCGAAGACCTCGGCCCGCAGCAGCGTCCGCTCGGCCCAGGCGCGGTGCGGCTTCACCTCGTTCATCTTGTTCGTGTAGGCCGACCTGAGTACACCCCCGCCGCCGCGTTCCGGCCGGAGAATGTCCTGGGCGTCGCTGAACTCCTCGTGGCTGACCACGGACAGCGCGTGCACGGGCAGGACGTGGGAGGGGTGGATGCAGGTCTTGCCGAGCAGGCCGTTGGCCCGGTCCAGGGAGATCTCGCGGAGCAGGCCGTCCATGGCGTGCTCGATGAGCTTCTGGCGCAGGGCGACGGCCTGGACCTCGTGGAAGGGGCTCTGCCGCAGCAGTGGCTTGAACATGCGCTCCTGGGCCCGGAAGTACTCCCAGACGGGTCCGGTCACGGTGAATCCGGTGCCGTCGGCGCGGCCGAGCATGTTCACCACGTCGGAGATGACGGAGGCGACGACCTGGATGTCGTACGCCGTCATGTCGGGGTCCCGGCGCAGCCCGTAGGAGGAGCAGAAGTCGGTGACGCCGAGGCGCAGGGCGAGCACGCGGTCGCGGTACTTGTCGACGACGCGGAAGATGCCCTCCAGGGTCTCCACGCGGGACTCGCGGTAGAGCAGCTCGGGCGATTCCAGGACCGGCATGGCGAACAGCCGGTGGCCGCTCTCGGCCTCGGCGAGGGTCAGGGCCTCCAGGAACGGCAGGCCGCGTTCGGAGGTGAACTTCGGCAGGACGAATCCGGACAGCAGCGAGGCGGCGGGGCCGAGGCGGCGGACGAGGTCGGGGATCTGTTCGGGGACCCGGACGCGGATGAACAGCAGCGGCAGATCCGCCGCGGGACGCCGCCCGGCCAGGTCGGCGAACTGGCGTACGAGGTTCTCCTCGCCGGCGGTCACATCGGCGTCGTCGATGGAGTCCTCCAGGCACAGCACCATGGAGACCACGCCCCGGGCGCCCTGCTTGACGATGTCGTCGGCGAGCCGGGGTCTGGTCGCCGGGCTGTAGAGCGTGGCGCCGAGGGCGGCGGAGAGCAGCCGTGCCGGGGAGTCCGGCGTGAACTCGCCGGGCTCCTGGTAGAAGAGACGTTTCCGCACCGCAGGGGCGATGTGACCGAAATGACGCATTGAGCTCCCCCGTGGTTTCAGTGGAATCAGTGGAATGTCGGAAGGTGGCCGGTAATAGTACGTAGATCTCCATGTCGGCGGTTCCCGCCGGGCATGAACTTCAGGTAACCCTGCCGTGGCGAGCCAACCCCCCGCGTTGTCGTGACCAGGACGGAGAAGGCAGGATGACCACATGACGCACGCGATGCTGAAGGGGTCGAACGTCCCTCTCGAGGTCACCACCGTACGCGCCGTGCTGCGCTGGTCGCCCGGGCAGGGGGTACCGGACGTCGACGCCTCCGCGCTGCTCCTGGGCCTCGACGACCGTGTGCGCTCCGACGAGGACTTCGTCTTCTACAACCAGCCCCGGCACCCTTCCGGACAGGTGTGGCGGCTCGGCAAGAAGCGCGTCGCCGAGCACCTGACCGACACGATCCAGACGGATCTCGCAGGTGTCGAGTCCGGCGTCGGCCGGATTCTGCTGGTCGCGTCGGCGGACGGCGTCACCTTCGACCGCGTACGAGGGCTGCGCATCCTGCTGTACGACGCGCAGGACGCCGACGGGGACGCGGTGGCGTACTTCGACATCAAGCCGGAGACCGGCCAGGAGACCGCACTGATCTGCGGGGAGCTGTACCGGCGCGGGGACGGCTGGAAGTTCCGGGCGCTCGGCGAGGGCTATTCGAACGGGCTGGAGGGCCTGGCGACCGACTTCGGCATCTCGGTGGAGGAGTCGGAGGCCCTGCCGGAGTCCGGCGCCGACGGCGGCGCCCAGCAGCCGCCCGCCATGACGCGGACGCCGGACGGATCCCCCGGCCAGCCCTCCTCCGAGGCCCTGACCCAGTTGCAGGCCCCGCTCGTCCCCGAGGTGTCCCGGCCGCTGCCGCCCGAGCAGCCGGCGAGCGTACCCACCCAGCCGGCCTACGGTTACCCGCCGCAGCAGCCGCCGGCCACCCAGCCCGCCTACGGGTATCCGCATCCGGCGAGCCGGCCCGCCTACGGCTACCCGCCCGCGCCCGCCACAGCCGCCGCGCAGTCCGGGTACGGCTTCCCGCCGCCGGCCCCCGCCACCTCCGCGTCCCCCGACCCCGACTTCCGGCTGCCGCCGCAGGGACCTCAGTTCATCGGGCGTTAGCGCCCGACGCGGGCCACGCGAACGCGAACCAGGGGCTTCTCACCGCTCGACCTTCGTTTTGAAGCCCCTGCCCCATTGCAGGCCCCATCCGTAGAGCCGGTCCAGCTCCGCCTGGAAGCCGTAGACGAACTTCACCTCGCGGCGGACGATGATCTCGTTCTTCACGTTCTCGATCATCACCACGGCGCAGGAGCGGGCCTGGGGCTGGCGTTCGTCGAGGTTGATCTCGACCCGCGGGCCGTTGCTCGGGTACAGCGTGACGACCGCCTGCGTCCGGTCGAACGCGGGCGTCTGGTCGTAGATGTAGGCGAAGACCAGCAGGCGCTTGATCTTCTCGCGCTGGTCCAGGTTGACGTAGATCGTCTCGCCCGAGGCGGAGCCGAACCGGTCGTCGCCGCTGAGCTTGACGTACGGCGGCGCGTTGACGTCGCCGAGGTAGCCGCCGAGGGGCTGGACGACGCCCTTGGTGCCGTCCTGGAGCTCGTAGAGACAGCCCAGGTCGAGGTCGACGTTGACCATGGACTGGCTGTGGGCGACGACCTCCGGCGGTTTGAGCGCCTTGAAGGGGTGGCGCAGCAGGCTCTCCCGCTGGGAGCCGCCGAAGTCGGAGGTGCGCATCCGCCAGCTCAGATTGATCCGCAGATGCCCGGTGGCCGCGCCCTGTTTGGTCAGGGACACCTGCCCGTGCCGTTTGGTCAGCTCGATGGCGTTGGTGGCCGCGCTGCCCGAGTCGAAGGCGCTCTCGCGTCCGCGCCACAGTCCGTCCAGGAAACCCATTCCCGCCCCAAGTCCGCTTGTCCGAACCCCGCCACCGGCCGACGGGCACCCCTGGGTGCCGGACGGCCGACGGGGCGGCTTCGAGGACTGGTCCTGCGAGCCGCCCCGTCGAGAGCGTTCCTCGTCCGGAGGGCTGTCACACCCCGGAGGAGACCTCTGTCTTCACGGGGTCCTCCCCCTCGGCCGCCGCGAGCCGCTTGTTGCGGCGCACCGACGACCAGAAGGAGGCGCCGATCAGGACGACGCCGATGAGACCGGTGACGATCTCGTTGATCTCGTACCGGATGGTGACGAGCAGGATCATCGCCAGGGCGCCGATCGCGTAGTGCGCGCCGTGCTCCAGGTAGACGTAGTCGTCCAGGGTGCCCTGGCGGACCAGGTAGACCGTGAGCGAACGGACGTACATGGCGCCGATGCCGAGGCCGAGCGCCATCAGGACGATGTCGTTGGTGATGGCGAAGGCGCCGATGACACCGTCGAAGGAGAAGGACGCGTCCAGCACCTCGAGGTAGAGGAACATGAAGAACGCGGCCTTGCCGGCCAGGGCGATGGCGGAGCGGGGCTTGCCCTCCCGCTCGGCCTTCTCCTCCTCCTCGTGTTCGCGCTCCTCCTCCTCTTCGAGCTTGTCCTCGAAGAAGCCGGAGAGACCGCCCACGATCATGTAGGTGATCAGACCGGCGATACCGGAGAGCAGGACCGTGCTGGCCTTGTCGACGTGTGCGCCGCCGTGCTGATGGGCCTGGGTCGCGAAGGTCACGGCGGAGATCAGCAGGATGATCAGCGCGATGCAGACCGACAGCATGTCGATCTTGCCGAGCTTGGCCAGCGGGCGCTCCAGCCACGCCAGCCACTTGATCTCCCGCTCCTCGAAGATGAAGTCCAGGAAGATCATGAGCAGGAACATGCCACCGAACGCGGCGATCGCCGGGTGGGCGTCGGTGACGAGTTCCTGATAACGGTCCTTGTCGCTGAGCGCGAGGTCGACGGCCTCGATCGGGCCGAGCTGAGCGCTGACGGCGACGATGACGACGGGGAAGACCAGCCGCATACCGAAGACGGCGATCAGGATGCCGACGGTGAGGAAGATCTTCTGCCAGAAGGCATTCATCTTCTTCAGGATCCCGGCGTTGACCACCGCGTTGTCGAAGGACAGCGAAATCTCCAGGACGGAGAGGATCGCCACGATGCCGAAGGCGGTCCACCCCCCGAAGAGAAACGCCGCGACCAGGCCGAGCGCGGTAACCGCGAACGACCAGCCGAAGGTTTTCAGAACCACTGGCTACCCCAGGTGTGTGTACGGGTATCCCCCGCTGCCGTAGTCGGCTTGTACGGATGCCGCAGTCGGCTTTACGAAACGTTGACTCCGAAGTCTAGAGCGATGCCGCGCAGTCCCGACGCGTACCCCTGCCCCACCGCACGGAACTTCCACTCACCCTGATAGCGGTAGAGCTCTCCGAAGATCATCGCGGTTTCGGTGGAGGCGTCCTCGCTCAGGTCGTAGCGGGCCAGTTCCTGGCCGTCCGCCTGGTTCACCACGCGGATGAAGGCATTGCTGACCTGGCCGAACGTCTGGCCACGCTCGTCCGCCATGTGGATGGAGACCGGAAAGACGATCTTCTCGCACTGCTGCGGCACCTTGGGCAGGTCGACCAGCAGGGACTCGTCGTCGCCGTCGCCCTCACCGGTGAGGTTGTCACCGGTGTGCTGCACCGAGCCGTCCGGGCTGGTGAGCTGGTTGTAGAAGATGAACCACTCGTCGCCCATGACCCGGCCGCCGCTGCACATCAGCGCGCTGGCGTCGAGGTCGAAGTCGGCTCCGGTGGTGGAGCGCGCGTCCCAGCCGAGTCCGATCATCACCTGGGTGAGGTTCGGTGCGGCCTTGGACAGGGAGACGTTCCCTCCCTTGGCAAGCGTGACGCCCATGATGCTGGTCCCCCTCCGGTTGGTGTTTCTCAGGGTGGTAGTGCGCGTCCGGCGCCGCACGTAAACCGTGCGGCGCCGGGCGGTGCGGCCACGGACAGCGGCCGGGGCGGGCGTCGCCGCCCGGGTGACCGTCTCAGACGTTCACCCCGAAGTCCTGCGCGATGCCGCGCAGGCCCGAGGCGTAGCCCTGGCCGATGGCACGGAACTTCCACTCCGCGCCGTGCCGGTACAGCTCTCCGAAGACCATGGCGGTCTCGGTGGAGGCGTCCTCGCTCAGGTCGTAGCGGGCGATCTCGGCCTCGCCGGCCTGGTTGACGACGCGGATGAACGCGTTGCGCACCTGGCCGAAGGACTGCTGGCGGTTCTCGGCGTCGTAGATGGAGACCGGGAAGACGATCTTCTCGATGTCCGCGGGGACGGCGGCGAGGTTGACCTTGATCTGCTCGTCGTCACCCTCGCCCTCACCGGTGAGGTTGTCACCGGTGTGCTCGACCGAGCCGTCCGGGCTCTTGAGGTTGTTGAAGAAGATGAAGTTGGCGTCGCTGCCGACCTTGCCCGAGCTGTTCAGCAGCAGGGCGCTGGCGTCCAGGTCGAAGTCGGTGCCGGTCGTGGTGCGGATGTCCCACCCCAGCCCGATGATGACCGCTGTCAGGCCCGGCGCCTCCTTGCTCAGCGATACGTTGCCGCCCTTGCTGAGGCTGACTCCCACGAGTCCTCCTTGGTGTCCAGGGGCGGGGTGCCCCGTAGTGCGTCGGATGTCGGATCAACGAGTCGATCCTAGTGAGGGGTTCCCGGAGCTCGCAGTCCCTGGAAACGAAGAATCACAGGGTGTCGAGTGCTTTCACGTACTCGTCGAGGTCACGGGCGTCCGGCAGACCGTTGACCACGGTCCAGCGCACGACGCCCTCCTTGTCGATGATGAAGGTGCCGCGCACCGCGCATCCCTTGTCCTCGTCGAAGACGCCGTAGGCGCGCGAGACGTTGCCGTGCGGCCAGAAGTCGCTGAGCAGCGGGTACTCCAGGCCCTCCTGCTCGCCGAAGACGCGCAGGGTGTGGATGGAGTCGTTGGAGACGGCGAGCACCTGGGTGTCGCGGTCGGAGAACCGCGGCAGGTTGTCGCGGACCTCGCACAGCTCTCCGGTGCACACGCCGGTGAAGGCGAACGGGTAGAACAGCACCACCACGTTCTTGTGCCCGCGGAAGTCGGACAGCCGCACGGTGGCCCCGTGGTTGTCCTTCAGTTCGAAATCGGGGGCCTTGTCGCCGACCTGGATCGCCATCGTCGTGATCATCCCTTCGGGGTGGTTCGCTCCGACCACCCTACGCAGGATGTACGACAGGCCGACGGACGGGCCGCCGCACAACGCGGCCGGCCCGTCCGGTGACGATTCACCGCTTCGACTTCGCCGCCTTCGGGGTGGCGAGCCGACTGCCGCTCCAGTCCTTGCCGACGCTGACGCTCTTGGCCGCCGTCAGTCCCGCCGTGGTGGCGGCTTCCGAGATGTCACTCGGCTCGACATAGCCCGAACGGCCGGTCTTCGGCGTGAGGAGCAGGATCGCGCCGCCCTCTTCGATGTACGTGCCGGCATCCACCAGCGCATCCGTCAGGTCGCCGTCGTCGTCGCGGAACCACAACACAACGGCGTCGGCCACGTCGTCGTAGTCCTCGTCGACCAGGTCACTCTCGATGACGCCCTCGATGGCCTCGCGGAGCTCCTGGTCGACGTCGTCGTCGTAGCCGATCTCCTGGACCACCTGCCCGGGCTGGAACCCCAGCCTGGCGGCAGGGTTCGTCCGCTCCTCCGCGTGGTCCGCGGTCGCGCTCACGGGTTGCCTCCTGATCATGTGTCTTGGGAACAACTCAGCCACGCGCGTGTGCGCGCGGCGCTGGCCGTAGTCCACACGGGCGGGACGGATCGCGCAAGTACCCGGCCGTGCAGACCGCCGAAACGGTGACGATCCTGGCCGGGTCACCGCAACTCCAGCACATCATCATGGCCCGCAGTGACGCAGACCACACCTTTGTGTCCCGTTTGGCCCTGTGGGAACCGTCTCTGTGTACGAAGACTCGAATGGACGAGCCCCATACACACCGTACTGGCCGCGCGCGTGGTTTACCTCCCGGTAGAGATGACGCCGGCGGTCCCGGGGTGGACCATGGGGAGCGGCGCATACTGGGCCGTGGCAGCGTAACGGCGGCCCTTCACGGCCCTCCGACAGGTAAGGAACAGCGTGGCTTCCGCATCCGATCGCAACCCGATCATCATTGGCGGCCTCCCGAGTCAGGTTCCTGACTTCGACCCCGAGGAAACGCAGGAGTGGCTCGACTCCCTCGACGCCGCGGTCGACGAGCGCGGCCGGGAGCGGGCCCGCTATCTGATGCTGCGGCTGATCGAACGTGCTCGCGCGAGGCGCGTGGCGGTTCCCGAGATGCGCAGCACGGACTACGTCAACACGATCCCGACCCGGGCCGAGCCGTTCTTCCCGGGCAACGAGGAGATCGAGCGCAAGATCCTCAACGCGACCCGGTGGAACGCCGCGGTGATGGTCTCGCGCGCGCAGCGGCCGGGCATCGGCGTCGGCGGCCACATCGCCACCTTCGCGTCCTCCGCGTCGCTGTACGACGTGGGGTTCAACCACTTCTTCCGCGGCAAGGACGAGGGCGACGGCGGTGACCAGGTCTTCTTCCAGGGCCACGCCTCGCCGGGCATCTACGCCCGCGCGTATCTGCTGGACCGGCTGAGCGAGCGGCACCTGGACGGCTTCCGCCAGGAGAAGTCGAAGGCGCCGTACACGCTGTCGTCGTACCCGCACCCGCGGCTGATGCCGGACTTCTGGGAGTTCCCGACCGTGTCGATGGGCCTCGGCCCGATCGCCGCGATCTACCAGGCGCGGATGAACCGCTACATGCACGCGCGCGGCATCGCGGACACGTCCAGGTCGCACGTCTGGGCGTTCCTCGGCGACGGGGAGATGGACGAGCCGGAGTCGCTGGGCCAGCTGACCATCGCCGCGCGCGAGGGCCTGGACAACCTCACCTTCGTCGTCAACTGCAACCTGCAGCGGCTCGACGGTCCGGTGCGCGGCAACGGGAAGATCATCCAGGAGCTGGAGTCGGTCTTCCGGGGCGCCGGCTGGAACGTGATCAAGCTGGTCTGGGACCGCACCTGGGACCCGCTGCTGGCCCAGGACCGCGACGGTGTGCTGGTCAACAGGATGAACACCACGCCGGACGGCCAGTTCCAGACGTACGCCACCGAGTCGGGCGCGTACATCCGCGACCACTTCTTCGGCGACGACCACCGGCTGCGCGCGATGGTCGAGGGCATGACCGACGACCAGATCCTGCACCTGGGTCGCGGCGGCCACGACCACCGCAAGATCTACGCGGCGTACAAGGCGGCCCAGGAGCACAAGGGCCAGCCGACGGTGATCCTCGCGAAGACGATCAAGGGCTGGACCCTGGGCCCGAACTTCGAGGGCCGCAACGCCACGCACCAGATGAAAAAGCTGACGGTCGACGACCTCAAGCACTTCCGGGACCGGCTGCACCTGCCGATCGCCGACAAGGACCTCGAGTCCGGTCTGCCGCCCTACTACCACCCGGGCCCGGACACGGAGGAGATGCAGTACATGCACGACCGCCGCAAGTCGCTCGGCGGTTATGTGCCGACGCGGCTGGTGCGGTCGAAGCCCCTGACACTGCCCGGGGACAAGACGTACGCGACCGTGAAGAAGGGCTCCGGCCAGCAGTCCATCGCGACCACCATGGCCTTTGTCCGGCTCCTGAAGGACCTCATGCGGGACAAGGAGCTCGGCAGGCGGTTCGTACTGATCGCGCCGGACGAGTACCGCACGTTCGGCATGGACTCGTTCTTCCCGAGCGCGAAGATCTACAACCCGCTCGGACAGCAGTACGAGTCCGTGGACCGGGAGCTGCTGCTCGCCTACAAGGAGGCGCCGAACGGCCAGATGCTGCACGACGGCATCTCCGAGGCCGGCTGCACGGCCTCGCTGATCGCCGCAGGGTCGGCCTACGCCACCCACGGCGAGCCGCTCATCCCGGTGTACGTCTTCTACTCGATGTTCGGCTTCCAGCGCACCGGCGACCAGTTCTGGCAGATGGCCGACCAGATGGCGCGCGGTTTCGTCCTGGGTGCGACCGCGGGGCGTACGACACTGACCGGCGAGGGTCTCCAGCACGCGGACGGCCACTCGCAGCTGCTGGCGTCCACCAACCCGGCGTGTGTCGCCTACGACCCGGCGTTCGGGTTCGAGATCGCGCACATCGTGCAGGACGGGCTGCGCCGGATGTACGGCGGTGACGCGGAGCACCCGCACGGCGAGGACGTCTTCTACTACCTGACCCTCTACAACGAGCCGATCCAGCACCCGGCCGAGCCGGAGAACGTGGACGCCGAGGGCATCGTCAAGGGCCTGTACCGCTTCAGCGAGGGCACGGCGGGTTCGCTTCCGGCGCAGATCCTGGCGTCCGGGGTCGCGGTGCCGTGGGCGGTCGAGGCGCAGAAGATCCTCGCCGAGGAGTGGAACGTCAAGGCCGACGTCTGGTCGGCGACCTCCTGGAACGAACTGCGGCGCGAGGCCGTGGACTGTGAGCGGCACAATCTGCTGAACCCGGAGGAGGAGCAGCGGACGCCGTACGTGACGCGGAAGCTGGCCGCCGCCCGGGGGCCGGTGGTCGCGGTGTCCGACTGGATGCGGTCGGTGCCGGACCAGATCGCGCGGTGGGTGCCGGGGACGTACCAGTCCCTGGGCGCGGACGGCTTCGGCTTCGCCGACACGCGCGGGGCGGCCCGGCGGTTCTTCCACATCGACGCGCAGTCGATCGTGGTGGCGGTCCTCACGGAACTGGCCCGGGAGGGGCATGTGGACCGGTCGGTGCTGAAGCAGGCGATCGACCGGTACCAGCTCCTTGACGTCGCCGCGGCGGACCCGGGGGCGGCGGGCGGCGACGCGTAACGCTCCGGCGGGGGCGGGAAGCGCACAGGCGGGAGGGGGCGCCGGCGACGCGCCGGCGCCCCCGCCCCCCGGGCGGCCCCGGGCACCCCGGCCGCGCTCCCCCGGGCGCGCGGGCGCCCGCCCCGCCGCCCTCACGGGCCCGGGGGGGCGCCGGG
>NZ_JBITRU010000041.1:0-57364 GCF_044540255.1 Streptomyces sp. NPDC086080 | reverse complement strand
GCTGGTCAGACTGACCCACCCAGGGGCTGGGGGCAGCACTGCAGGCTGCCCCCGGCCCCCACCAGGAAGATCACGATCTACGACTGGAGTACTAGGCCTGAGGGCCACGTTTCCCGGTCCAGCACCGGTCAGACAGGCCACGTTTCATGGCGGCGCTGCCGCTGACCGCGGACGGGGAGCCGTCCCTGGACCCCAAGGCGAGCCCTTCGGTCAGGCGGCGGCCAGCTCACACCAGACGACCTTGCCACGGTTGCCCTCCCTCGCCAGCGGCTGCCACCCCCACAGGTCGGAGCAGGCCTTGATCAACGCCAGTCCGCGCCCCTCCTCCAGGTCCACGACCCGTTCCAACGACACCGGGGGCTCCGGAGGCGCGGGGTCCGCGTCCCATGCTCCGATCCGCAACACTCCCGCCGCCCACCGCACCCGCAGCGCGGCGGACCCCTTGGTGTGCCGCACGGCGTTGGAAACCAGCTCGGCGGCGAGCAGTTCGGCGGTATCGACGAGACGGATCAGGCCGTGCATGGTGAGGATTAGGCGGAGGGTCCGGCGGCTGATCGTGACGGCACGGGGATCGTTGGGAATGTAGAGGCAGTACTCCCAGGGGTCGGCTGTGGTGCCGGTTTCGGACATGAGTCAGCTCCTGTCGTCGGGTGAGGAGTTGGGCTCTACAGCGGTGTGCGGGCGGTGGCATCGCCGCAGCCGTCATGGCAGGACGGAGCGGTGCACTTCCGAAGCCCCGGAATGCCGCAGCGTGTACGTCGCGTCACCGACGGTAGATCTTAGAATTAAGATTCAGCAAGCAATCCCGTAATCTGTCCCCCCGAACGAGTCGCGTCGACAGGCACGTTGAAGCAGGGAGCGACCGGTGGGAACCAAGCGCGAGCCGACAGCACGTCAGATGCGATTGGCGATCGAGCTGCGCAGGCTTCGCGAGGCAGCAGGCATCTCCTCCCGGGAAGCGGCCGCGATGCTCGGCGTGAACTCCGTCCAGATCAGCCAGATCGAGTCCGGCGTCTCAGGAGTGAGCAAGCAACGCCTACGCCGCATGGCCGCCAACTACGCCTGCACAGACGAGAAGTTCATCGACTCCCTGGCCGCGATGGTCACCGACCGAACGGAAGGCTGGTGGGAGGAGTACCGCGAACAGTTACCTACGCCGTTCCTGGACATCGCCGAGCTGGAACACCACTCCACGTACCGGCACGACGTGGAGTTCCTCTTCATCCCCGGCCTGCTCCAGACACCCGAGTACGCCCGCGCCGCCTTCTCCTCCAGAGTCCCCGAACTCCCCGCGGAAGATCTTGAACTGCGTGTCCGACACCGCATGCAGCGCAAAGTGATTTTTGAGCAGCCTGATCCCATTCCGTACAAGGCCGTCGTCCACGAGGCGGCACTACGCATCAGGGTCAGCGACCGAGCCACCTCACGAGCCCAGCTCATGCGCGTCCTGGAGCTCTCCGAGGCGGACCACGTCATGGTGCGGGTCATCCCCTTCGACATGGATGACTTCGGCGGAGCCTGGAGCCCGATGATGCTGGCGGGCGGCGCCGTGCCCAAGCTGGACACGGCAGTTCGCGACGCACCTCACGGCACCGGACTCATCGATTCCGAAGCCCAGCTCGGTGTCTTCCGAACGCTCTTTCGTAGAGTGGAAGCGGCGTCGCTCGATCCCGGCCGTTCGCGTGACCTCATCCACAGGCTGGCCAAGGAGCTGTGAGCCCCACCATGATCACCCCCGAGAACTGGCGGAAGTCCTCCTACTCCGGCGGCGGCGACGGCAACAACTGCGTCGAGATCGCGAGCTCCCCCACCCACATAGCCATCCGCGACTCAAAAGCCCCGTCCAGGGCCACCCTCACCTTTCCGGCCGACGCCTTCAGCGGCTTCGTCCAAGCCCTCAAGGACGAGGACCACTCGACGGGGACCGACCTCGCCGGATTCCATGACTGATCGTTCCGGCTCTGGCCGCCATCGCACGCCAGCGGGAGGTCATCCGCCAGGCAACGTCGCACTGCCCATTCCCGCCGACTTCGCACATGCCTACCCTGGGCGCATGCCGTGCTCTCACCCCTGGAATACCAGCCGGGGGGGATGCGACGCCTCCGCTGGGCAGATGAAGATCCCCATCGAGCCCCAGCGGCCGACGGTCACCTGCGTGGGCACGTTCGCATCCATCGCGTCGGCGGTCGGAAGGTCCTCAAGGAAAATCCAGGTGCGGCTTGCCCCGTCCCACTCCTTGCTCGCCACCGTGAGCAGCGGCTCCGTCTCTGTCCCGCACCCGCACGTCACCGGTGCCGGGTCTGTCCCCTGCCAGGCAGAAAAAGCCACCTGCCTTCCAGCCTGGGGCGACCGACAGGTCGGACTGGTAGAGCACAGAGTCCTCGTCCAGGTCCTCCTCGTCCCCCTCCCATGCCTCGATACGTTCCCGCAGTCCACCGGGCAGCTCGCCAAGCGCCCGGTACTCGGTCACCTGTTCTGGATGCAGCACACACGGCGAGGGTACATAGCCCTCCGAACCCACCACCTCCGGTTCCGGCTGGTCGCCGAGGCCCTCGCCCACCTCGTCCGAACGCCGCCAGCGCAACTCCACAGCGGGTTGGTGTAGGCCTCCATGTGCGTCGAACGGACACCACAACACCTGAAGCAGGTCGTGATCGCCTGGCCAGGCGAGGCTCGGAACGTCACTGCGGTACAGCTGCGCCACCCCCAGCATTGGAATGGGGTCCGTGTCCTCGAGCCAGGGGGCGTGCCTGCCCCGCTTGAGCGACCAGCACCTCGCCCTCCTCGTCTGTCGGGCCGGGCCGGTGGCCTCGTGGAGGCGTGCGCCCCCACGCCTCCGCGAGGATCCGCCGACGTAGCCTCACATCACCGAGCCGTTCCCCGAACCGCTTCTTGTGCCGCTCTGTGCATTGCGGCCACGGCTCGTCGGCCGGCCACAAGAACGGCCCGCCCACCGAACTCTCCCCAGCCCCCGCAGCTCCCGGCCTGGGATGCAGACGCGTCGCCGTACCCCGAAAAGCGGCAAGCTCCGGAAATAGGCCCTCGACATCAACCGGCGGGGCGGTGTAGTACGAGCCATCCAGATTCGCCTTCTCTGCACGAGCGTGGGCCCAACAGGCAGCCCTGTTGGGCCCGCACTATTTCAGAAGCCCTGACTGACCAAGGCCTGCCCCGTAACTGCTGGTCAGAGTGAGATGATCTTGCCGTGTCTGGTGTGATCACGGCGTCGGCGTCGGCGTCGGAGCCCTCCTGGGATAGCCCCCTTCAGCGGGTTGAGCCCGCGGCAGTTCGGCAAGCTGATCACCGTGCTCCGAGCGCGTCGACGACGTGGTGCTGAAGGCGGAGTCGGACATGGGCATAGGCACCGGGGTGACGCCGAGGTGGGCCTGGTCCGGCAGTTCCTTGATCATGGCGAGGTCGGTTGTGGGTGCCGGGCGTGCGGTGTGGTCATCCGCGCATCTGTCCCAGCCACTGCAGGGTCCGGCGGACCTCCGCGGCGAGCGGGTGTCCGGGGCCCTGGACGCGCTCCACGTCGTGGAGCAGTCGGGCCAGTGTGTCGTGGGCCGCGGGGCGGTCGCCGAGGGCGAGCAGGAGGTGGCCGATGCGGCGGCGGACGTCATGGGCGAGTTGCGGGTCGCCGGCGGCCACGTACTGGTTCTCGTAGTACGGCAGCAGTGTCCGGTACTCGGCGAGCGCCGCCGCCGGTTCGCCGAGCTGCTCCAGGCACTGGGCGGCCTCGTAGCGGTGGCGCAGCGACTGCGGGTCGGCCTGGCCGGCCTCGGCGGCGCGTTCGTCGGCGAGCCGGCGCAGCTCGGGCAGGGCACGCCGGTACTGACCGTCGTCCAGGAGCGTGGCCGCGTACTGCTTGCGCAGGGTGCGCACGACGGGGGAGTGCTCGCCGTGCCGGTCGGCGGCGACGGGCAGGATCGAGCCGAGAATGTCGACGGCGTGGGTGATACGGCCCTCGCCGAGCAGCCGCTTCACCTCGTCCACGGCGGCGGCGACATCCGCCTTCCCCGCCACGGGCGCGGGTGGTGCGGCGGGGGCCGGCTGGGGCGCGGGCGTGCGGGCGCGGTCCGGCCAGGGGGCGTGCGGGCGCAGGAAGGGGCGGGTGGGGTCCAGAGGGGCGCCGGTGGGGGTGCCCCGCGCGGGGAGCAGCTGGGCGAGGTGCTCGTAGACCTCCTGCGCGGAGTCCGGTCGGTGCTGCGGGTCCTTGGCGAGCAGGCGCAGCAACAGCGCCTCCAGTGCCTCGGGGACCTCCGGGCGGAGCCGGCGCACCGGCTGCGGGGCCTCGTAGAGGTGGCGGTGCAGCACGCCGAGCGCGGTCGAGCCCGAGAACGGCACGTCGCCACTGAGCAGTTCGTGCATCACCACGCCGAGTGCGTACAGGTCCGTGTAGGGGCCGACCGCGCCGCCCATCGCCTGCTCGGGGGCCATGTAGGCGGGCGAGCCTATGGGGGTGCCGGTGTGGGTCAGGCGCGTGGTGTCGGCGTCCATGACGGAGGCGACACCGAGGTCGAGCACGGTGACCGTGCCGTCCTGCTTCACCATCACGTTGCGCGGTTTGAGGTCGCGGTGCACGATCGGCACGGCGTGCACCGCGCTCAGCACGGCGCACAGCTGCGCGGCCACCGCCACCGCCCACTGCCACGGGTAGGGGGCGTGTTCGGTGAGGTGGTCGCCGAGGTCCGCGCCGTCGACGTACTGCATGACGAGGAACAGTTCCTCGTCCTCGCTGCCCGCGTCGTGCACGGTGACCAGGCCGGGATGGTCGACCTGCGCGGTCACCCGGCACTCGCGCACGAAGCGGCGGCGCAGTTCGTCGGCCTCCTGGCCGGCCACCTTGTCCGGGCGCAGCAGCTTCACCGCCACGCGCCGGTCCAGCCTCTTGTCGTAGGCCGTCCAGACCTGTCCCATGCCGCCCTGCCCGATGAGCGTGGACAGTTCATAGCGACCGGCGACGACACGTCCCGTCGTCACGCTCACCTTCCGCCTTCGTCAGTGCCCTGCTGTCCCTGCTGACCGTCCGTCCGGCGCAGATAGTCGCTGAGTTCGTCGAGTTCGGCCCGCACCTGGTCGATCCGCGCCGGCGCGGGACGCTGCGGCGGCTGCGACTGCGGCGGTACGGGGGTGGGGGGCGCCGGTGTGTGAGGGACCGGGGTGTGGGGGGTCTGCGGCTGCGGTACGGGCGTGGACGCATACGGCGAGGTCTGCTGGGGGTAGCCGTAGGGCGTGTGGGGGCCCGGGGAGTGCATCGTCGTGGCGTGCGGCGAGAGCGGCACCTGTCCCGGGTACGGGCCCGGCCGCCGCTGGAGGCGGATGTCCACGATCAGGTAGTACGCGGCGGAGACCGCGCCGAGCAGCAGCATCACGAACACGGCGACGTCGGTACGGGGGTCCGACTCCGGCAGCGCGCCGATCACCGCCGCGCAGGCGATCCACAGCGGGATACTCACCCAGGCCGCCGCCCAGTCCAGCGCCCGTCCCCGCAGGAACGCGACACGGAACAGCGGCACACTGGCCAGCATGCCGCAGCACAGGATGCCGGCGCCGGCATACAGCACACGCTGTGTGATGACCGATGCGCCGCTGGGGGTGGGCGGCGCCGCGCCGTGGCCGTACATGACCGCTCCTGTACAGGTGTAGCCGATGGAAACTCGGAGTCCGAGCGTATAGGCCCGTGGCGACAACCGGTTCGGGATGTACCGAACCGTTGTCGTCCCGAAGCGTCCGCAGGGTGCGCGGACCGGCCTCGGTCCGGTGTGAACCGTAGGTCCGGCCGTCGCCGAGGCCGGCCGCGGCCGCCCCGCCGTCGGCGATCAGCCGCCGCACTGTTTCAGCATCATCCCCTTGTCCGGGGCCGTCACCGCCATCTCGTACTTGAGGGCCACCTGGGCGAAGCGGACCGCGTAGGCGCACCGGATCCGCTGGTCGGGCGGCAGCCAGGAGGCGGGGCCGGAGTCGCTCTTGGCGGAGTTGGCCCGGCCCTCGACCGGGAGCAGATTGAGGGCGTCGTTGGCCAGTTGCCTCCGCTTGGACTCCGACCAGCGCGAGGCGCCCATCTGCCAGCTGTAGGACAACGGCACCACGTGGTCTATCTGCACCTCGGAGGCTTTCGCCTTCTTCCAGGCGATGTCCTTGCCGGTGTACGGGTCGTACAGGTCCATCGCGACGACCACACAGTCGGAACCGGAGCGGAACTCGACGTTCCGGCCGTGGAGTTTCAGCAGGTCGTTGCGCGTGTCACAGCCGTTCCTCGCGAGCGGCACGCCGTCCGCCGTGTCCATCCACGCATAGCCGAACTCGTCCCGTTCGTAGCCCGTCTTCGGGCCGCGGCCCTTGGTGGTCACCTTCTCGATCAGACCGACGGCCGCCGCACGGTCCTTCTCGCCGGTCACGGGCGCGAGGCCCGGTTCGGTACCGTCCGGGTTGTCCAGCGGGCTGACGGCACGTCCGTCGGGTGCCGCCGCATCGCCGCTTCCGCCACCGGCCCGGGTATCCGGCTCCGGGACCACCTCGCAGCCGGCGAGCAGGGCCACCGAAGCGACCACCACCGGTATCGTGCGCCGGATTCTGCTGCCCCGCCCCATGTGTCGCGTCACCGCGCCCCTCCCTCGCTCCTACGATCCCTGCCCCGGCGCGGGTCGACCACGCCGGGTCTCACCGTAACGAGCGAGTGGTCCAGACCATATCGGGTTGTTCTGCGCATGTGCCGCGAACCACGCGTATCGTCGAGGGGGAGTCACCTCGGAAGGAGTTCCGGATGGGCATCCTCGACAAGTTCAAGAGCAACAAGGCGGCACGCGAGAAGGCCCACAAGGCCTCGGACGCCGCCGAGAAGAAGCTGAACGAGAGGACCGGCGGCAAGCACGAGCAGCAGATCGACACCGGGCAGCAGCATGCCGAACGCCGGCTCGGCATACACCGCGACCGCCCCGACCGTCCGTAGGGCCTCGCGCACCCGTCAGGGCCGTCCACGGCAATGACGCCGTGGACGGCTCGCTGTCCACAAGCCCTCGTCAGGAACCCGAGCCGCCGTCAGGAACCCAGGACGGATGTGAGGAACTCCCCCACCCAGCCCAGCAGATCCCGCCCGACCAGCGGCTTCCCGCCCACCTTCGCGGTCTTCGGGCGCGGCACCAGGACCTGGTGGGCGGCCGGCTTGATGACCGTACCGGGGTAGAGGCGCTTCAGACGCAGTTCCTGCGACTCACGCAACTCCACCGGTGCGAAGCGGATGTTGGTGCCCTGGAGCACGATCTCCCCGACCCCGCACGCGCGGGCCAGCATCCGCAGACCCGCCACCAGCAGCAGGTTCTCCACCGGCTCCGGCAGCTTGCCGTAGCGGTCGACGAGCTCCTCGCGTACCGCCTTGACGTCCTCCTCCGAGTTGGCGGAGGCGATCGCACGGTAGGCCTGCAGACGCAGCCGCTCGCCGGGCGCGTAGTCGTGCGGGACGTGCGCGTCGACGGGCAGCTCGATCTTGACCTCGAGCGGCGGCTCCTCCTCGATCTCACCGGTCTCCAGCTGGCGCCGGTAGTCCGCGACCGCCTCGCCGACCATCCGTACGTACAGATCGAAGCCCACGCCCGCGATGTGCCCGGACTGCTCGCCGCCGAGCAGGTTTCCGGCGCCGCGGATCTCCAGGTCCTTCATCGCCACGTACATGCCCGCGCCCATCTCCGTGTGCTGGGCGATGGTGGCCAGGCGTTCGTGCGCGGTCTCCGTCAGAGGTTTCTCCGGCGGGTAGAGAAAGTAGGCGTAACCGCGCTCCCGTCCGCGTCCCACCCGGCCGCGCAGCTGGTGCAGCTGGCTGAGGCCGAAGTTGTCGCCCCGCTCGACGATCAGGGTGTTGGCGTTGGAGATGTCGATGCCGGACTCGACGATCGTCGTCGACACCAGCACGTCGAACTTCTTCTCCCAGAAGTCCACGACGACCTGCTCCAGCGCCGACTCCGACATCTGACCGTGGGCGGTGGCGATCCGCGCCTCGGGCACGATCTCGCGCAGCCGGGCCGCCGCGCGGTCGATGGACTCGACCCGGTTGTGGATGTAGAAGACCTGGCCCTCGCGCAGCAGTTCGCGGCGGATGGCGGCGCCGATCTGCTTCTGCTCGTACGGACCGACGAACGTGAGCACCGGGTGGCGCTCCTCCGGCGGCGTGGTGATGGTCGACATCTCGCGGATGCCGGTGACCGCCATCTCCAGGGTGCGCGGGATCGGCGTGGCCGACATGGTCAGCACGTCGACGTTGGCCCGCAGCTTCTTCAGCTGCTCCTTGTGCTCGACACCGAAGCGCTGCTCCTCGTCGACGATGACCAGGCCCAGGTCCTTGAACCTGGTCTCGGAGGAGAACAGACGGTGGGTGCCGATGACGAGGTCCACCGAGCCCTCGCACAGGCCCTCCAGCACCGCCTTGGCCTCGGTGTCGGTCTGGAAGCGGGACAGCGCCTTCACGACCACCGGGAACTGCGCGTACCGCTCGGTGAACGTGCCGAAGTGCTGCTGCACCAGCAGGGTGGTGGGGACGAGGACGGCGACCTGCTTGCCGTCCTGGACGGCCTTGAAGGCGGCCCGGACCGCGATCTCGGTCTTGCCGTAGCCGACGTCGCCGCAGATCAGACGGTCCATCGGGACCGACTTCTCCATGTCCTCCTTGACCTCGGCGATGGTGGTGAGCTGGTCGGGCGTCTCCGCATACGGGAAGGCGTCCTCCAGCTCGCGCTGCCAGGGCGAGTCGGCCCCGAAGGCGTACCCGGGGGCGGCCATACGGGCGCTGTACAGCTTGATCAGGTCGGCGGCGATCTCCTTGACGGCCTTCTTGGCGCGCGCCTTGGTCTTCGTCCAGTCCGCGCCGCCGAGCCGGTGCAGGGTGGGTGCCTCGCCGCCGACGTACTTGGTGATCTGCTCCAGCTGGTCGGTGGGGATGTAGAGGCGGTCGCCGGGCTGGCCGCGCTTGGCGGGGGCGTACTCCACGACCAGGTACTCGCGGGTGGCGCCCTGCACGGTGCGCTGCACCATCTCGATGTAGCGGCCCACGCCGTGCTGCTCGTGGACGATGTAGTCGCCCGCCTCCAGGGTGAGCGGGTCGATCGTCTTACGGCGCCGGGCGGGCATCCGCGCGCCCTCGCGGCCGGAGGCCTTCTGGCCGGTCAGGTCGGTCTCGGTGAGGACGGCAAGCTTGAGTGCCGGGTCGACGAGACCGTGGTCGATGCAGCCGCAGGAGACGTGCACGACGGACGGGGTGATCTCCCCGAGGTCGGTGTCGAGGCGCGCGGCGATGCCCTCGCCGCCGAGCACCTCGACCGTGCGGGCGGCCGGGCCGTGGCCCTCGGTGACGAACACCGTGCGCCAGCCGTCGGCGAGCCAGCCCTTGGCGTCGGCCAGCGCCCGCGCGGTGTCGCCGCGGTAGCTCTCCGGGGCGCGCATGCCGAGCTTGAGGGTGTCCGCCTCCAGTGTCTCGTCGGCGGCGAACGGCGACACCGACCACCACATCATGTCCAGCTCGCGGGCCCGGTCGCGGACGTCCGCGAGGGACCACAGGGAGGCGGCGCCGACGTCGATGGGGGCCTCACCGCCACCCGCCGTGGCCGCCCAGGATGCCTGCAGGAACTCCTGCGACGTGGCCACCAGGTCCGACGCGCGCGTGCGCACCCGCTCCGGGTCGCAGACGACGGCCATGGACCCCTGGGGCAGCACGTCCAGCAGCAGCTCCATGTCGTCGACGAGGACGGGCGCCAGGGACTCCATGCCCTCCACGGCGATGCCCTCGGCGATCCTGCCGAGCAGTTCGCCCAGCTCCGGGTGCTGCTCGGCGAGGACCCGCGCACGCTCCCGTACGTCCTCGGTGAGCAGCAGCTCACGGCACGGCGGGGCCCACAGGCCGTGCTCCGCGACCTCCAGGGAGCGCTGGTCGGCGACCTTGAAGTAGCGGATCTCCTCGACGTCGTCGCCCCAGAACTCCACACGCAGCGGATGTTCCTCGGTGGGCGGGAAGACGTCCAGGATGCCGCCGCGTACGGCGAACTCGCCGCGCTTCTCGACAAGCTCCACGCGCGCGTACGCGGCGGCGGCGAGGGCCTCGACGATCTCGTTCAGGTCGGCGCTGCGGCCGGTGCGCAGGGAGACAGGCTCCAGGTCTCCCAGGCCCTTGACCTGCGGCTGGAGCACGGAACGCACGGGCGCGACGACGACGGAGACCGGGCCGGTCTCGGGGTCGTCGGGGCGGGGGTGGGCCAGGCGGCGCAGTACGGCGAGGCGGCGGCCGACGGTGTCGCTGCGCGGGCTGAGGCGCTCGTGCGGGAGGGTCTCCCAGGACGGGTACTCCACGACGCCCTCGGGCGGGAGCAGGGAGCGCAGGGCCGCGGCCAGGTCCTCCGCCTCGCGGCCGGTCGCCGTCACGGCGAGCACGGAGCGGCCGGTGTCACGGGCCAGGGCGGCGATCGTGAAGGGGCGGGCCGCGGGCGGGCCGACGAGGTCGACGTGCATGCGGTTGCCGTCGGTGGCCGCGGTGATCGCTTCCGCGAGGGCGGTGTCCTTGACTACGGCGTCGAGCAGACCGTGCAGGCTCATTCGGGGCGCTTTCCGTCCGGGGGGGTGCGGGGGCATGTGTGCGCGGGTGCAACACGACGGGCCCGACGCGCGCTGCGGGCCGGGGGGTTTCCAGGGTACGTCGCCACGTCCGCGGGTGCCGGGGCTGTGGACAACCGCTCGCCGGCCCTGTGGACGGGGTTGCGGCTCGGCCCCCAGGGGGCTCCCGCCCCCTGGACCCCCGGCCTGTGCCCACCCACCACCCGACTCGGTGGGTCGAGAGGCGAGCCACGGCTCGGCGGCCCGGCGGCCTCAACATCGGGCCAGCAGTGGCCCAGGGTCGAGGGCGCGGGCGCCGGCTCGTAGGGCTCGATGGTGAGGCAGGCGGCCTCGGCACGGAGGCCCAAACACGAAGCAGGCGGCGTCGGCGCGGGGGTTGGCCACGGCCACCTCCGGGGGTGAAGGGCGAGGGTGGGGTGGGCGCACGCGCTCGGCGCCGGGAAGTCCCCCCAAGGACTTTCCGGCGCCGGGTCCTCCGCAACCCCCGTATGCGGTGGCTACTCGGTGGCGATGGCGTTCAGGACGTTCATGCGGCCGGCGCGGAAGGCCGGGACCAGAGCCGCGAACAGGCCCACGAAGGCCGAGCCGATGAAGACGCCGATGATCGTCGGCCACGGGATGTCGAGAACCTTCATCCCTTCCAGCGCGAGCAGCTGCTGGGCGGTGGCGCCCCAGCCCATCCCCAGTCCGAGGCCCAGCAGGGCACCGAACAGGGCGATCACGACCGACTCCAGGCGGATCATGCGGCGCAACTGCCGGCGCGAGAGGCCGATGGCGCGCATCAGGCCGATCTCCCGGGTCCGCTCCACCACCGACAGGGCCAGGGTGTTCACCACACCGAGGATCGCGACGACGATCGCCAGGGCCAGCAGACCGTAGATCATGTTCAGCAGCTGGCCGATCTGGTCCTTCAGCGCCTCCTTGTAGTCGGTCTGGTCGCGCACCTTGTACTGCGGGTTGTCATGCAGCGCGTCCTTGAGGGCCGTGTACGCGGCGTCCTTCTGCCCCTCCTTCGCCGAGGCGAAGAGCAGCTGGTCCAGGGGCATCCTGTCGGCCGGGACGTACCTCGCCAGGGTGTCGATGGACGTGTACATCGCGCCCGCGTCGACCACGTTCTCGCTGCTGGTGATCGCCCGGACCGTCAGGGCGCCGGTGGTGCCGTCCTTGAACGCGACGTCGATCTTCGAGCCGATGCTGACGTCGTGGTCCTTGGCGAAGTCCTCGTGAACGGACATCGAGTTCGGCCGGTAGGCGTCGGTCAGCTTGCCGGCGACTGTCTCGACCCTCAGGTCGAGGGCGTACGTCGGGTCGGCCGCGGTGATCGCGGTCTCCTCTGTCGTCCTGCCGTCGGGCGTGGTGAAGTCGGCCTCGGTCCACTTGTACTGGGTGACCCGCTCCACTCCCGGCGTCGCCTTCACGGCCGCAACGGCCTCCGGGGTGATCAGCTTGCCCCGGTCGCTCCCGATGATGAAGTCCGTGCCGACCGCCTTGTCGAGTTCCTCGCCGGCCGAGGCGACCATGGAGGAGCCGACCACGGACAGGCACGCCACCAACGCCAGTCCGATCATCAGCGCGGCACCGGTGGCGCCGGTGCGGCGCGGGTTGCGCAGGGCGTTGCGCTCGGCCATACGGCCCACCGGACCGAAGGCCCGCAGCAGGATGGCGCCGAGGACGCGGACCATGCCGCCCGCCAGCACCGGTCCAATGACGACGAACCCGATCAGGGAGAACACTACGCCGAGGCCCAGCCACAGGGACCCGTCGGTGGCCTTGTCCGCGGTTCCCGCCAGGTAGAGGGCGGCGCCGCCGGCCCCGGTGAGGAGCAGGCCGATCCCGCCACGTACCCAGCCGGCCTTGGCGTCCGCCGGGGTGCCGGCGTCGCGCAGCGCGGCCATCGGGGAGATCTTGCCGGCCCGCCGGGCGGGCAGATAGGCGGCGAGCACGGTGACGACGACACCGAGAAGGAGTCCGAGCGCCGGGGTCGTCCAGGCGACCGTGAGGTCGTTCGTGGACAGTTCCATGCCCATCATGCCCATGAGCTTCATCAGGCCGATGGCGAGACCGACGCCCGCGCCGACGCCGAGGACCGAGCCGAAGACGCCGAGCAGCAGCGCCTCGACCAGCACCGAGCGGTTGACCTGCTTGCGGGACGAGCCGATCGCCCGCATCAGGCCGATCTCCCGGGTGCGCTGGGCGACCAGCATGGAGAAGGTGTTGATGATCAGGAAGATGCCGACGAGGAAGGCGATCCCGGCGAAGCCGAGCATCGCGTACTTCATCACGTTCATGAAGTCGCCGACGTTCTTCTGGTTGGCCTCGGCGGTCTCCTCCGCGGTCAGCACCTTGTACCCGCCGCCGAGTTCGGCCAGGACGTTCTTCTTCAGCTGCTCGTCGGTGACGTCGGCCGCCGCGGTGACGTTGACGTTGGTGTAGACGCCGCTCTCGCCCACCAGGATCTGCTGCGCGGTCTTCGTGTCCACGAAGAAGATCGCGGCACCGGGGTTGGTGACGGTGAAGTCGGCGATGCCGGAGATCTTCGCGGTGTGCGTGCCGACCGCGCTGATGACGCCGATCTCGTCACCGAGCTTCAGGTCGTGCTTGTCGGCGGTGTCGGCGTCGACCATGATCTGGTCGCCGCCCTTGGGCTCCACGCCGGAGGTGATGTCCATGGTGCGGGCGTCGTTGTCGTTCCAGCTGCCGACGATGGTGGGACCACCGCTGGTCGGCGAGAGGCTGTCCTTGTCGCCGTCGACGACGGTCACCGACGTGGAGGCCACCGTGCCCTCGGCCGACTTCACGCCGTCCGCGCCCTTGACCCGGTCGAGCACGGAGGCCGGTATGACCGGCGGCTTGCCGTTGCCGGAGGTCGTCTCACCGGTGTCGGAGGCGTCCTTGGAACTGACCGTGACGTCCGAGGACGTGGCCGCGAACAGCTTGTCGAACGTCGTGTTCATGGTGTCCGTGAACACCAGCGTTCCGCAGACGAACGCCACCGACAGCAGCACCGCCACCGCGGACAGCGCCATGCGTCCCTTGTGCGCGAAGAAGTTGCGCATCGAGGTCTTGAGGACGGTCATGACGTACGCCCCCGGGCGTCGAAGTCGGGGGTCTGGGGGTTTCCCCCAGAAAAGCACAGCATGCGGTCCAGCACCTGCTCGGCGGTCGGCTGGTGCATCTCGTCGACGATGCGGCCGTCGGCGAGATACAGCACCCGGTCCGCGTAGGAGGCGGCGACGGGGTCGTGGGTGACCATGACGATGGTCTGGCCCAGCTCGTCGACCGAGCGGCGCAGGAAGCCCAGCACCTCGGCGCCCGCGCGGGAGTCGAGGTTCCCGGTCGGCTCGTCACCGAAGATGATCTCCGGCCGGGCGGCCAGCGCCCGCGCCACGGCGACCCGCTGCTGCTGACCGCCGGAGAGCTGCGTCGGCCGGTGCTTCAGCCGCTCCGCGAGCCCGACGGTCTCCACCACCCGGTCCAGCCACGCCTTGTCGGGCTTACGGCCGGCGATGTCCATGGGCAGCGTGATGTTCTCCAGCGCGTTCAGCGTCGGCAGCAGGTTGAACGCCTGGAAGATGAACCCGATCCGGTCCCGGCGCAGCCGCGTGAGCTTCTTGTCCTTCAGGCCGGTGATCTCGGTCTCGTCCAGGTAGATCTGCCCGGACGAGACGGTGTCGAGACCGGCGAGGCAGTGCATGAGGGTGGACTTGCCGGACCCCGAGGGGCCCATGATCGCGGTGAAGCGGCCCCGGGCGATGTCCACGTCGACATGGTCGAGGGCGACGACACGGGTCTCGCCCGACCCGTACGCCTTCACGACCTGCCGCGCCCGCGCGGCAACGGCCGTCCGCCCTCCAGTGCCCCCGTGCCTGGGAATGGTCACAGCCGATGTCACGGTAATTCTCCTATGTCGGTCAACAGATGAGTGCGATGCTCCGGCGGCCGCCCCGCTCGCTCGGTGGCCGTTCGGTGCGCGTTGTTCGGTACGCGCTGTTCGGTGTGTGCTTCAGTCTCGCGGGGGAGGAGGGTCGGGCGCCCTGGTGTTCAGCGCAGTCTTTTCCTGAGGAAAACCCCACCCCCGTTGCTGTGCTCCGCCACCCCCCGACGGCGTAAAGCCAGGTTAAGGAGCCCTCCGGCGCCCTCTCGTCCTCCGCCGGTACGAACCCTCCCCGAGCCGTAAGGCGGAGGTACCCCTAGGGGACTGCACCGAAGTGCGCAGTCCGTCTCGGGGTCGCTCCTCCCGTGGTCCCGTCCAAGACTCCTCCCTCCCGCCGCGTCAGGGTCAAGCCGACACCCAACGGCGGGACTTCGAGGGCGGCGGGAGTCCGAGCGTGACGGGAGTCCGAGCCGATCCGGGCGGAACCCCCTGCCGAAGCCGGACCCCCTACTCCACCACCCGCCCCGTCAGCGCGCTGAGGCTGGCGCACACATGGTCCATGTGCGTCTGTACGTCCTCCCGCCGGTCGGCGTGGTCGCGCAGGACCCGCTCGGTCTCCCGCTCGATGCCCTCCGCGCGGACGCGCGCCTCGGCGACCACCTCCGCCGCACGCTCCCGCGCCTCCTCCGCGCGGCGGCTCGCCCACTCCTCCGCGTCCGCGAACACCTGCCGCGCCTCGGCCAGCGCACGCTCCGCGCACGCCTCCGCCTCCGCCTCCCGGGCATCCAGCGCGGCCGCCCGCACGGCCTCCTCCCGCGCCACCCCGTCCAGCCGTTCCGCCTGCTCACCGGCCCCCTCGGCGAGCATCCGGGAGGTGCGGTCCCGCATCTCCCGCAGCGCCGCCAGCGTCCGCCCGCGCTGCTCCTTCACCTCCAGGCGGGCCTCGATCCGGATCTCGTCGGCCTCCGCACGGGCGGCGGCCAGCCGTTCACGGGCGTACTCGTCGGCCTCCGCGCGCACCGTGCCGGCGTACGCCCGCGCGGCCTCCTCCACCCCGGCCGCCTCGTCCCGCGCCAGGTCCATCAGGTCCTGGGCCTGCTGCCGGCCCCCCTCCCGTACGGCCGTCGCCTCCTCCCCGGCCAGCTCGAACAACCGCTTCGCGCTCTCGCCCAGCGACTCGTACGTCTGCGGCGGCAGCGCCGCCACCCGCCCCCGGAGCAGCTCCAGTTCCTCCTCCATCTCCCTGGCCAGCACGGTGAGCCGCGCCGCCCGCTCCCAGGCGGCGTCACGGTCCTTCGACAGGGCCTCGACGTACGCGATCACCTGCAAAGGACGGTAGCCACGACCCCGTACGACCTCGAAGCCCTGCGACGACACCGATGCGCTGCTCACCCTGGAACCCCTCTTCCACCGACGGACACGAAGCCCAGCACGACGACCGAGCACGAAATGGGATGAATCGCGCACATCTTGATGGATCGCATGGAAGTGTTCATAACGCGACACTCCGCGACAGTCCCCCGGCCGCCGCGCGCCGCTCCGCGCGGCGGGCACGCAAAAGCCGGGCCCGGTCGTCGAAACGACCGGACCCGGCTTCACGCGTCACACGGGGTGCGGCGAGCGCCTGCGCGTCACACGGTTCGCCGTCAGGCGGTCACAGCAGCCCGTCCCACATCTGCTCCAGCAGCACCGACCACCAGCTCTCCGGCGATCCCAGCGCCGCCGGGTCCAGCGCCGCCAACTGCGCCTGGAAATCGACCGTCCAGCGGCCCGCCTGCTCCTGGTTCAGCCCGAACCGCAGCCGCCACATCCGGCCCAGCAGCGCCAGACAGCGCGCGAACTCCGGCAGACCCGTGTTCACGAACTGCGGCGGCACCGGCGCACCGCCCGGCCCGGCCTCCACCGGCACCGCCACGATGTTCGCCGTGCCGTACTGCACACAGATCGCCCTGCCGAAGTCACTGCCCATCACCAGGTACGAGCCCGCGTCGGCAGCCGCCCGCACACCCCGCTCCACCGCCAACTCCGCCAGCGTCGGCACCGGACGGCCCGGCTGCGCCTGCGCCCAGAAGAACGGGCCCATGTCCATCGGCAGCCCCGCCACCACCAGGGTGTGCGCCACGACCGGCGGCACACCCTGCCGGGACACCGCCGCCTGCTCGAACCGGAACACACCCGGCCCGAACGCCCCGGCCAGCTCCTGCGCGATCGCCTCCGGCGGAACGGGCGGCGCGGGCTGCACCGGCACGACCGGCGCACGCACCGGCGCCAGACGCGCCGGACCGTCCGCCACCTGATGCAACTCGCCCTGGTGCGCGAGCAGTTGTTGCATGCCTTGCTGCCGGCTCGCGTGATCCGTGCCGTACGGCGCGATGGACGTGATCCGCGCCTGCGGCCACTGCTCCCGGATCATCCGCGCACAGTACGCACCCGGCAGCTCGCACGACTCCAGCTCGGTGTGCAGCTCCAGCACCTGGTCCGGCGGAACGTTCATGGCGCGCAGCTCATGGAAGATCTGCCACTCCGGATGCGGCGTACCCGGCGCCGAACGCCGGATCAGCTGCTGCTCACTGCCGTCCTGCGCCCGGTAGCGCAGCACCGCCTGGTAGCCGGGACCGACGGTCGGCAGGCCGGTGGGCCGCGGCGGATAGCCGTACGCCGGCGGCTGCCCCGGGCCACCCGGGACACCGTGCGGGGGCGTACCGGGCGGCACGGCTCCGGGCGCCCTCGGGGGCACACCGACGGGCACGCCGGGAACACCGGGGGGTGCGGGCGGCGGGGGCGCACCGGGGCCGCTCACCGGAGGTGCGGCGAGCACCGTCTCCGCGTGGTGCACGGGACCACGCCCGCCTCCCGCGGTCCCCGGGGCGCCGGGGGCAGCGGGCGGCGGGGGCGTACCGGGAGCACCGGGCGGTACGGGCGGCTGAGACGCGCCGGGAGCGCCAGGGACGCCGGGGGGACCGGGAGGCGCGGGCATTCCGGGAGCGCCCGGACCCGTCCCTCCCGGGTCGGCGAACATCGTCGCCGCATGGTGAACCGCACCGGGCGGCGTACCACCGGGCGGAGGCGGCGTCGGGGCACCGGGCGGAGGCGGCGGGGCCCCCGGCCCCTCCGGTCCGAGCGACGACACCATCTGCGTCGGTACGTACCCGCCCGCCGGAGGCGGCGGCGTGCCCCCCGGGCGCGCGCCCGGGGTCCCCGGGGCGCCCGGCGGGGGCGGTGTCGTCGAACCCCCGCCACGGCGCGGCGGACTCGCCTTGCTGGTCGCCGCGTCGGCGATGTCACCGGCGTTGGCCGCGAGCGGCCGCTCCGGCACACCCGGACCGGCCGGCGGTGCGGGCACACCCGGTGCGGGCACACCCGGCGGGGGCGTACCCGGCGGGGGCGTACCCGGCGCACCGCCCTGCGGATAGCCGTACCCCGCGGGCGGCGGCGTGTCCTGCCGCGGCGCCGGATTCGTGATCGCCGGCGCGACAGCCGTCGGCGGCAGCTGACTCCCACCCGACATCAGCGCCGTCTGCGCCTCCGCCGTCGCCGGAGGAGGGGGCGGCGGAGTGTCGTCACCCGACTCGCTCAACTGCTGTGCGAACACCGTCTCCGGCAACGGCACGGAACGGTCCTCGCCGCCATCGCCGTTGGTGTCCGTACCGGCCCACGGCGTCGCCCCGGCAGGCGCGTCGGCAGCCGCCCGGGAACCGCCCCCGCCGGCGGCCGGCCACGCCTGCCCGCTGCCGGACCCCGCGCCCGCACCCGGCGCCGGAGCCCCGGCACCCGCGCTCCCGGAACCCGGCGCCGCGTCCTGCGGACCCGTCCCCGGACCCGAGGCGGACGCCGCGGCCGGAGCGGAGCCCGAGGCCCACCCCGACCCCGAGCCGCCGGACGAACCGGCCCCCGGACCCGAGCCGGAACCGGGAGACACCGCAGACGCGGCGGACGCGGCGGACGCTGCACCCTCGTCCCGCCCCGGACCCTCCCCGCGCCGATCCGGAATCCCCAGCCGGTCCGCCGCCTCCTGCAACCACTCCGGCGGGCTCAACAAGAACGACGTCTGATTCAGATCCACCCGAGCCGCGGGCGCCGGCACCGGCTCGGACGCCGTCGCGTCACGGCCGTACTCCTCCTCGTACCGGCGGATCACCTCACCCACCGGCAGCCCCGGCCACAGCGTCGCCTCACCGCTGTCACGGGCGATCACCAACCGCTGCGCACCACCGTCCGAACGGGGCCCGTCCGCACGGTCCTCCGCCCACACCACGAACCCGAGGTCGAACTCCCGCACCCGCACCTCACGATGCTGGTACGCCGGCACATCCCCGTTGACCCACTCCTCGGCGCGCTCCTGCGCCTGCGCGAACGTCACCATCGCCGAGCCTCACTCCCCAGCCGCAACCGGAACGACACGCGCGAACCCGCCGTCCACCATCAGATTCGCCACCGTCTCCAACTCCGGAGGAGACCCCGCCAGCCGCGACAGGAACACGTCGAAGTCCTCACCGCACGGCAGCAGCAACCGCTCCACCCGCTCCGCGGGCGGCACCGACGGATCCACGTCCCGCACGTCGTCGTACGCGCAGAACCACACCGAACCCTGCCGATCGCCCCGCACCTTCACCGCCAGCAGACCACCCTGTACGAAGGCCACACACAGATAGTCCTTGGTCAGATGATCACGCAGGCATTTGTTCACATAGACAAGGTCGTTGACCGCCGCCTCGTCCCGCACCGTGAAGAACGGCTGATCCACCAGCAGACCCAGCTCCGCGTCCAACGCCGTCCCCACCGGCGCGCACCCACCCGCCGCCTTCAGGAACGACCGGTACGCACCCGGCAACCGGTACCCGAGATCCTCCTCGACCCCCAGCACCTGCGACTCCGTCACCGCCACACCCGACTTCGGCAGCCCGAAATGCGCCGGACGCGTCTCCTGCAACGGCCGCGTCCCCCGCTTGCCGTGATCCACCGCCGACGTCGCCACCCCACCGTGATGCCGCAGCAACGCCTTCACCTCGACCGGCACCAACTCCAGCCGCCGCGACCCCACCACGTGATGCCACGTCCAACCGTGCGGCGTCGCCACCGCGGGCACCGTGTCCCACAACTCATGACCACTCGCCGCCGACGCCGCGTTCGCCGACACGAAGTCCGTCAGCCGCAACTCGTCGACACCGAAACCCTCCGGCGGATCCGCGATCTCCACCGCCGCACGCGCATACGGCGAGAAATCGGGGTAACCACGCTCGTCCACCCGCACCCCTCTCGGGTGACGGGCCGCCCGCACCGGATCCGGGAAGTGCACGACCTGCCCCGCATAGGCCGCGTTCGGCGGCGCGGCTTCTCCCCCAGCCTGGCGGCCGGGAGGTGTCCCCAGCCCGGGCCGACCTGTCGTCATGGCGGTTGCCCCCTGCGGCATTCTGTACGACCCAACCGCCCCCTTCGGACGGTTACGGAACGTATTCGACTGTCACGTCTGTCTCGACTGCTCACCACCCCGACCCCCACAGCGCCCGCACACACAACCGCGCGGATCACCGCAGGGATCGCGGTGCCGACAGCCTAAGCGGTACGCCCCCACCGGTCACCGGCACCGGCCACCCCACCCCTCCGCTTCCGTGACCAACCGTCACCCTTCCGTGACAGCCCGCCCAAACCCGGGCGTGTCACCACGCCCCAGCTACCACATCACCCACCGGATTTGGCACTCTGTGACCTCCGGGGGGATGCTCGGGAGGGGATGACGATCATGAACGTGACACAGACGGGGACACACACCGGCCCCAACGGCGACCCCTCCTCCGGCGACCCCCGCATCGGCTGGAGCACCACCGACACCACCCCCACCCCCACCCTCCACCACCGCCGCGACGGCATCCTCCCCACCATCGCCGCCGCCCTCACCATCCGCGGCACCACCCTCACCGGCACCCCCGCACGCGGCGACACACCCCCCGCCCTGCACCCCCTCGTCCAGGACTTCCTCGACACCCTCACCAGCGACCAACGCGACCGCTTCACCGGCCGCTGCGCCGAAACCATCCTCATCTCCCGGCACATCACCACCACCGACAGCGCCCGCAGCAAACGCGCGGCACGAAAACCCATGACCAACGGCGAAGCACGCAAAGCCCTCAAACAAGCGAAACTCACCACCCGTCACATCCGCGAGGACGGCGACCCCCTCCACGGCGGCTACGCACCCCCCTGCCGCGCCTGCACCGCCCTCACCGCCCACTTCGGCGTCCGCACCGTCGACCCCGCCGCCACCGACGGCTGAACCCCCCACCACCGGACACGACGAACGAAAAGCAGATGCACACCGACCGCACCTCCACCACCCGCTTCGCCGTACCCGTCGACGCCACCCTGCGCACCGCCGGCTGGCAACCCGGACGCTGGGACATCAAACAAGCCGAGATCTGGGCCGACACCCTCCGCGACCACACCTCACCCGCAGGACACCGCCACAGCGTCTTCCCCGCAGCGGTCGAAGCCTGGGCCGAATTCGGCGGACTCCACCTCCACCCCACAGGACCCGGCCGCCAAGTCGCCCCCACGACCCTCCACCTCGACCCCCTCCACGGCCTCCACAGCGCCCGCACCCTCGCCGACCTCGGCCGCGCCCTCGACACCGAGGTCTGCCCCCTCGGCGCCGAAACCGACACCCACGCACTCCTCGCCATCGACGCCCAAGGCCGCGTCTACGCCCTCGACCACACCGGCGACTGGTACCTCGGCCCCACCATCGACCAGGGCCTCACCACCCTCATCACCGGCATCCAGCCCGCACGCCTCACCGCCGGCTGACCGACCGACCCCGGCCTACGACGCCGGAATCACCGCCGACACCCGAAAACCCCCCGCATCCGTCGGCCCCGACACGAACACCCCGCCCAACGCCGACACCCGCTCCCTCATCCCCACCAGACCGTTCCCCCCGGACGGCAACCCCGCCGACACCCCCGCCCCGGCCTCCGGCGGCGGCTCGTTCTCCACCTGCATCGCGATCTCCGACACCCGATACGCCAGACGCACATACGCCTTCGCACCCGCGGCGTGCTTATGGACGTTCGTCAACGCCTCCTGCACCACCCGATACGCCGTCGACTCCACCTCCGGCGCACACGAACGGCTCTCCCCCACCACCGACAGATCCACGACCATCCCCGCCGCCGCCGACTGCCCCACCAGATCCCCGATCTCCGCCAACGACGGCCCCGGACCCTCACCCGGATCCACCGCATCACCCACCGCCCGCGACGCCGCGGCAGCCGCAGCCACCCCCACCGCCGCCAACGGCACCGACACCCGCTCCCGCCGCTGCCCCCCACCCGCACCGGACCGCAGCACCCCGAGCATCTCCCGCAGCTCCGTCAACGCCTGCCGCCCCATGTCCCCCACCAGCGCGGCATTCCGCACCGCCTTCTCCGGATCCTTCCGCGCCACCGCCTGCAACGCCGCCGCATGCACCACCATCAGACTCACCCGATGCGCCACCACGTCGTGCATCTCACGAGCGATCCGCGTCCGCTCCTCGCCCCGCGCCCACTCCGCCCGCTCCTCGGCCCGCTCCGCCAGCAACTGAAGCTCCCGCTCCAGACTGTCCGCCCGCTCCCGCAGACTCTCCATCAACCGCCGCCGCGCCCCCACGTACAGCCCCAACAGCAACGGCGGAGCCGTCACCCCCAACGCCGTCGTGATCGACGCGAACGGCACGAGCCAGTCCCCGACGTCCAGGTCCTCCCGCGCGATGTCCTGCCGCATCCGCACGAACATCACGATGAGCACGCCCACCGCCTGCATCCCGGCCAGCGAACCGATGATCCGACGCGGCAGATCCGACGCGGCCAGCGAATACAGACCGACGATGCCCAGCACCATCCCCATCGACGCCGGCGTGACCGCGATCGCCACCAGCACCACCGCGATCGGCCACTTCCGCCGCACCAGCAGCACCGACCCGGCCAGCAGACCGAACACGACCCCCGCGGCCACCGGAATCCCCGCCGCCCACGCGAACACGATCCCCTCAAGACCGCACTCCAGCGCGGACACCACCGCCAGACCCACATCCAGCACGGCACTGCGCCGCCTGTCCCACCACCACGGCCCTCCCCGGGCCGTCACCAGCTCTTCCCCCGTCGTGGTCATGCACCCAGCCTACGGGCGCCCCCCACCCCATATCCGGCGAGTTTCCACCCCCAACCCCCACCACACACGGTGACCTATCGGTCACGGTACGCCCCGAAATCCCTCGAACTGCTGAATCGGTCACCGTTCGACAGCGGAGCGCACCATTCCGCCCGGACGGTATGCGTGTGACACATGCACCGGGCAAATACGCCGACTTCGAAGGACTGCGCGAACAGGCGGTGACGCTGCGACGGGCAGGACTGAGCCGACGCCAGATCCGCGACCGCCTCCACGTCGACAACAACGACATCCTCAACCGCCTCCTCCAGGGCGAACCGCCCCCGGAATGGACGAAACGACCGAACGCGAAGGACGACCTGCGGGACAGGGCGAGGGAGCTCCGGCTCCAGGGCCGGACGTACGACCAGATCCAGGTCGAGCTGGGCTGCTCCAAGAGCTCGATCTCACTGTGGGTGCGGGACCTGCCGAAGCCGGAGCGGAAGCGCACCCCCGAGGAGGCCTCAGCGATCGCGAAGCGCGGCTGGGAAGCCACGCTCCGGCTGCGCGAGGAGGAGCGACAGCGGACCAAGGAGCGCGCCAAGCAGGCGGTCGGCGACCTGACACCCCGCGAGCTGTTCCTTCTGGGTGTCGGCCTGTACTGGGCGGAAGGCACCAAGGACAAGCCCTACGACCGCCGCGAGAACGTCGCCTTCGTCAATAGCGACCCGGGGATGATCCAGGTATTCATCCACTGGCTCGACATGCTCGGGATCGAGCGACAGAGACTCCGCTTCACGGTCATGATCCACGAGAACGCCGACGTCGCTGACGCGGAACGCTACTGGGCCGACCTCACCGGAGCCGACCCCTCCGCGTTCAACAAGACAACGCTCAAGCGCCACAACCCCAAGACCGTGCGCAAGAATGTCGGCGACGCCTACCGGGGATGCCTCGTGATCAAGGTACTCAAGAGCGCCGACCTGTACCGTCGCATCGAAGGCGCTTGGTACGGCATAGTGTTGGGAGCCGCCCAGCGGAACGGGTGAATGTCCGTTTTGCCGGGTTTATCATCCCCTGTGGTGTAATGGGCAACACTGTCCACTTTGGATGGATCGTTCCAGGTTCGAGTCCTGGCAGGGGAGCCATGCTCAAGTTCGGGCCCTGACTGTCGGCGATTGCCCCAGTCAGGGCCCGCACTCATGTCCCCCCACACCCACCCCGGTATCCTGCGGATGTCACCCCCTCCCCGAAACAGCCGAAGGGCATCCCCGTGAGCGCCAACCGCCCGGCAGCCGTCGTCGTACTCGCAGCGGGTGAGGGCACCCGTATGAAGTCGGCCACACCGAAGGTCCTGCACGACATCTGTGGCCGTTCCCTGGTGGGCCACGTCCTCACCGCCGCCGGTGAACTCGAGCCGGAGAACCTGGTCGTCGTCGTGGGTCACGCCCGCGAGAAGGTGACCGCGCACCTCGCGGAGGTCGCGCCCGCCGTCCGCACCGCCGTGCAGGAGGAGCAGAACGGGACGGGGCATGCCGTGCGGATGGGGCTGGAGGCGCTGGGCGGTTCCGTGGACGGGACCGTGGTGGTGGTGTGCGGTGACACCCCGCTGCTGACGGGTGAGACGCTGCGCCGGCTGTCCGGGACGCACTCCGCGGACGGGAACGCGGTGACCGTGCTGACGGCGGAGGTGCCGGACGCGACGGGCTACGGGCGGATCGTCCGCGACGGCACCGGTGCGGTGACGGCGATCGTGGAGCACAAGGACGCGTCGGCGGAGGTGCTGGCGGTCCGGGAGATCAACTCGGGTGTGTTCGCGTTCGACGGGGCGCTGCTGGCGGACGCGTTGAAGCAGGTGCGGACGGACAACAGTCAGGGTGAGGAGTATCTGACCGATGTGCTGGGGATCCTGCGTGCGGCGGGGCACCGGGTGGGTGCGTCGGTGGCGGGGGATCACCGGGAGATCGCGGGGATCAACAATCGGGTGCAGTTGTCGGAGGCCCGGCGGATCCTGAACGACCGGCTGCTGACGGCGGCGATGCTGTCGGGTGTGACGGTGATCGATCCCGCGTCGACGTGGGTCGACTCGACGGTGACGTTCGAGCGGGACGTGATCGTCCACCCGGGGACGCAGTTGCATGGTTCGACGCATCTCGCGGAGGGCTGCGAGGTGGGCCCCAACACCCGGCTGACGGATACCCGGGTGGGCGCGGGTGCGCGGGTGGACAACACGGTGGCGGTGGATTCCGAGGTGGGTCCCGAGGCGTCCGTCGGGCCCTTCGCCTATCTGCGTCCGGGGACGCGGCTGGGCCGTAAGGGCAAGATCGGTACGTATGTGGAGACCAAGAACGCGTCGATCGGTGAGGGGACGAAGGTTCCGCATCTGTCGTATGTGGGGGATGCGACGATCGGCGAGTTTTCGAACATCGGTGCGGCGAGTGTGTTCGTCAACTATGACGGGGAGCACAAGCACCACACGACGGTGGGCTCGTACTGCAAGACGGGTTCGGACAACATGTTTGTGGCACCTGTCACGATCGGGGACGGCGCTTATACGGCCGCCGGCTCGGTGATCACCAAGGATGTGCCGCCCGGTTCGCTGGCCGTGGCCCGTGGCCAGCAGCGGAATATCGAGGGCTGGGTGGCCCGTAAGCGTCCGGGGAGCGCCGCGGCGAACGCCGCGGAGGAGGCTTCCCGGGGGTCGGCCGAGGAGGGCTGACCGGATTTCGTCGGCTCGAACACGGCGTACCGTGATAAGTGCACATCTGCACGCCCACCTGCTGCGACACCTCTGAGGAGACAGTGCTGTGACCGGGATCAAGACGACCGGCGAGAAGAAGATGATGCTCTTTTCCGGCCGCGCACACCCCGAGCTTGCCGAGGAGGTCGCCCGCCAGCTGGGGGTCGGGGTCGTTCCGACGAAGGCCTTCGACTTCGCCAATGGCGAGATCTATGTGCGGTATCAGGAGTCGGCTCGTGGTGCCGACTGTTTCCTGATCCAGAGCCACACCGCTCCGATCAATAAGTGGATCATGGAGCAGTTGATCATGATCGACGCGCTGAAGCGTGCGTCGGCGCGGTCGATCACGGTGATCCTGCCGTTCTACGGTTACGCCCGGCAGGACAAGAAGCACCGGGGTCGTGAACCGATCTCGGCGCGTCTGATCGCGGATCTGATGAAGACGGCGGGTGCGACGCGGCTGCTGGCGGTGGATCTGCACACGGACCAGATCCAGGGCTTCTTCGACGGTCCGGTGGATCACCTGTTCGCGCTGCCGCTGCTGGCGGACTACGTGGGCGCGAAGGTGGACCGTTCGAAGCTGACGGTGGTGTCTCCGGACGCGGGCCGGGTGCGGGTGGCGGACCGCTGGTGCGACCGGTTGGGTGCGCCGCTGGCGATCGTGCACAAGCGCCGGGACAAGGACGTGGCGAACCAGGTCACCGTGCATGAGGTGGTCGGTGAGGTGAAGGGCCGCGTGTGTGTCCTGGTGGACGACATGATCGACACGGGTGGCACGATCTGCGCGGCGGCGGACGCGTTGTTCGCGCACGGTGCGGAGGATGTCATCGTGACGGCGACGCACGGTGTGCTGTCGGGTCCTGCGGCGGACCGCCTGAAGAACTCGAAGGTGAGTGAGTTCGTGTTCACGAACACGCTGCCGACGCCGACCGAGCTGAGCGAGAGCCTGGACAAGATCAAGGTGCTGTCGATCGCGCCGACGATCGCGCGTGCGACGCGCGAGGTGTTCGAGGACGGTTCGGTGACCAGTCTGTTCGACGAGCAGTAAGGGTTCTGCAGTCGGGCATCCGTGCGGGTCCCGATGATCGTTTTGGGTGCGGCCTCCTGGTCCGAGTAGACTGCTCGAGTTGCTCGGCGAGGGAGGCCGTACCGCTGTGATGTGGCGGGTACGGCGATCCGTTATCGACGCGCTCTTCGTAGCAGGCCGTTCGTGGCCGGGTGACCACGTCCGTTTCTGACTTCGAGGAGTGACCATGTCCGAGGTGAAGATCTCCGCCGCGACGCGCACCGAGTTCGGCAAGGGTGCCGCGCGCCGTATCCGTCGTGACAACAAGGTTCCGGGTGTGGTGTACGAGCAGGGTCTCGAGCCGCTGCACGTGACCCTTCCCGGCCACGAGCTGCTGCTGGCGCTGCGTACGCCGAACGTGCTGATCGAGCTGGTCATCGACGGCAAGGAGACCCAGCTGGCGATTCCGAAGGCCGTGCAGCGCGACCCGCTGAAGGGCTTCCTGGAGCACGTGGACCTGCTGAAGGTGAAGCGTGGCGAGAAGGTCCAGGTCGAGATCTTCGTGCAGACCGAGGGTGAGCTGGCCCCGGGTGGCAACCTGCTGGAGCACGTCCTGTCGGCGCTGCCGGTCGAGGCCGAGGCGACGCACATCCCGGAGGGTGTGACCGTGTCCGTCGAGGGTCTGACGGCCGGTGACGCGGTCCTCGCCAAGGACATCCCGCTGCCCTCCGGTACGACGCTGGCCGTCGACGGGGACACGGTGGTCCTCCAGGTGCTGGCCGCGCAGGCCGAGGAAGCGGCCGAGGGCGAGGGTGAAGAGGCCGCCGAGGCCTGATCCTCTTCTCGAGATCCACTTCTCGAGTCGTCGTTTCGTCGGCCGCTGTTCCCTTCCGGGGCAGCGGCCGACGTGTATGAGGTCGCGGGTGCACGGATGCGGATGACGCGGGTGAAGGAGACATGGACGTGACGACGGACGCGGCGGGTGCGGCGGGGCCCTGGCTGGTGGTGGGGCTGGGCAATCCGGGGCCGGGGTATGCGATGAACCGGCACAACGTGGGGTTCATGGTGGCGGATCTACTGGCGGAGCGGATGGGCGGCCGGTTCAAGCGGGCGGGGAAGGCGCAGGCGCAGGTGGTGGAGGGCAGGATCGGCCCTCCGGGTCCGGCCGGCCGGCGGGTGATCCTGGCGAAGCCGATGTCGTACATGAACCTGTCGGGCGGGCCGGTGAACGCGCTGCGGGACTTCTACAAGGTGCCGGTGGAGCGTGTGGTGGCGATCCATGACGAGCTGGACATCGATTACGGGACGCTGCGGCTGAAGCTGGGCGGCGGGGACAACGGTCACAACGGTCTGAAGTCGCTGACGGGTGCGTTCGGGCGGGACTATCACCGGGTGCGGTTCGGGATCGGCAGGCCGCCGGGGCGGATGCAGGTGGCGGACTTCGTGCTGAAGGATTTCTCCTCGGCGGAGCGCAAGGAGCTGGACTATTTCGTGGACCGGGCGGCGGACGCGGTGGAGTGTCTGGTGATCGAGGGTCTGGAGCGGGCGCAGGGGACGTACAACTCGTGACGTGCTGATGGGTGGTTCGGTCGGCTTGTCCGGTGTCGTCCTCACCTGAGTTGACCGACCGCGAGGTCATGGCCAAGGATCTCGGCCATGTCTCCTGCGGTCCGCTCCTCCCGTGGCTCTGCCGCCCTGCGTTTCGGCCGGTTCGCGGCGATGGGCACGGTCACCGCGCTGATCCTGATCGCCGGTGTGTGGGCGTCGTGGGGTACGGCGCAGCACGCGATGCTGACGAAGGGGCGGGAGCGGGGCACGGTGGAGGTGAGCCGGTGCGGCGAGGAGACGTGCACGGGCCCGTACACGCCGTTGTCGCAGGGTTCGCAGCCGCGCTCCGAGGTCCTTCTGGAGAACTCGGTGGCCGTGGAGAAGGGCCGGACGTACACGGTGGTGCTGAAGCCGGGGGGCGAGGGGGCGGTCCGTTCGGGTCCCGCCGGGATTCTCTACGCGTGGGTGCCGCTGGGTGGTGCGCTGCTGCTCGCGTCGGTGGTGGTGGCGGGCGGTCTGCTGCGGACACGGGTGGCGTGGGTGATGGCGCTGTCCGGAATGGCACTGCTCACTGCGGCTTTCCTGGCCGTCTGAGGCATTTCGCCGGTCTCTTCCGGCCGCTCGTCCCGGTGCGGTACGGGGGCGTTGCCGCTTCGTGATTGACCTGCGATGGGGGCGGCCGGAATGCTGAACCATACCCTCCACATCTTCCCCGCCGGCCACTCGAAGATGGACTGCCTCATGCGTACCCCCGCCCGCGCCGGCGTTCTCGCCGCCGCGTTCTCCGCCGCTGTGCTGACCGCCCCCGTCGCGTTCGCCGCGCCGCCCGGCGACAACGGCACCGTCAAGATCCACGATGCGTCGACCGGCGAGGAACCGCGCCAGAACGAGCCGCACGTGTGCACGTTCTACCTGGACGCCTTCGGCTTCGACGGCGGTCAGCAGGTCGACTGGCACATCGAGGCCTGGGCGCCGGCCGCCGGCGCCAAGGGTGAGACCGTCGAGTCCGGTGCGATCACGCTGGACGGCGAGGGGCACGGCCGGACCGGGGATCTCTCGCTGCCGGACGGTCACTACAAGCTGTTCTGGACGTTCGACGGCGAGAACGGAGCGGCCAAGCACAAGGTGTTCTGGACGGACTGCGAGGAGGACGGCGGCACGCCGTCCGGCTCCCCCTCCGCGTCGCCCTCCACCAGTCCGTCCGCGTCGCCCTCCACCGAGCCTTCCGGCAGTCCCTCCACCGGCCCTTCGGACACGCCCTCGTCCGCCGCACCGGTGCCCGGGTCCTCCTCGTCCCCGCAGGGCGGCTCCAGCGATCTCGCCGAGACGGGCAACGGCGCGCCCGTGGGCCTGCTGGCCGGGGCGGCCGCCGGGCTGGTCGCCGCGGGTGCGTTCCTGGTGTTCCGCCGTCGCGGGTCCGCCGGCTGACCCGGCCGCCGGAACCTACGGGAAGGTGCCCCCGGGCCGTACGGTCCGGGGGCACCTTCGCGTCCGCCTCGGGTCAGCCGGTGTTGCGCAGGCCGGCCGCGACTCCGTTGACGGTGAGCAGCAGGGCCCGGGAGAGCAGCGGGTCGGGCTCTTGGCCGGCGTCGGCGGCGTCACGGCGGCGCTTGAGGAGGGCCACCTGGAGGTAGGAGATGGGGTCCAGGTAGGCGTCGCGGATGCTGAAGGTCTGCTTGAGGACCGGGTCGGCGTCGAGGAGTTCCCGTTCGCCGGTGATGCGCAGTACTTCGGCGACGGTGAGTTCGTGTTCGGCCTTGATGGCGTCGAAGACGTGCTTGAGTTCGTCGGGGACGAGGGTGTCGACGTAGTGCTGGGCGATGCGCAGGTCGGTCTTCGCGAGGGTCATCTCGACGTTGGAGATGAAGTTGCGGAAGAAGTGCCACTGCTCGTGCATCTCGGCGAGGACGGTGTCGAGGCCGGCTTCGCGCAGTGCCTTGAGGCCGGAGCCGACGCCGTACCAGCCGGGGACGATCTGCCGGGACTGGGTCCAGCCGAAGACCCACGGGATGGCGCGCAGTCCGTCGAGGCCGGCGCCGGTGTCGGGGCGGCGTGAGGGGCGCGATCCCAGGTGCAGGTCGCCGAGCTGGTCCACGGGCGTGGAGGCGAAGAAGTAGGTGGGGAGGTCGGGGTCCTCGACGAGCTTCCGGTAGGCCGTGTGGGCGGCGTCGGAGACGAGGTCCATGGCGGCGTCCCAGCGGGCGAGTGCCTCGACGGACTGGCGGGGCGCGGTGTGCAGGGCGGATGCCTGGAGGGTGGCGGCGACGGACAGTTCGAGGTTCTCCCGGGCGAGGGCGGGGATGAGGTACTTGTCGGAGATGACCTCGCCCTGTTCGGTGACCTTGATCTCGCCTTCGAGGGTGCCCCAGGGCTGGGCGAGGATGGCGTCGTGGGTGGGGCCGCCGCCGCGGCCGACGGTGCCGCCGCGGCCGTGGAAGAGCCTGAGCCGTACCCCGTAGCGGTGGGCGACGTCGCGCAGGCGCCGCTGTGCCCGGTGGATCTCCCACTGGCTGGTGGTGATGCCGCCGAACTTGGAGGAGTCGGAGTAACCGAGCATGACCTCCTGGACATCGCCGCGCAGAGCGACGAGGCGCCGGTAGGAGGGGTCGGCGAGCATGTCTTCGAGGATGGTGTCGGCGGCCTTGAGCTCGTCGGTGGTTTCGAGGAGCGGCACGATGCCGATCTTCGCCCAGCCGGCGTGCAGGTCGATGAGGCCGGCCTCGCGGGCGAGGACGGTGGCGGCGAAGACGTCGTCGGCGCCCTGGCACATGGAGATGATGTAGGACTCGACGACTTCGGGTCCGAAGACGGCCAGGGCGCGCTTGACGGTGCGGAAGACGCCGAGGGTCTTCTCTCCGGCGGCGTCGACGGGCGCCGGGGTGGGGGCGAGGGGGCGCCGGGAGCGCAGTTCCTTGGCGAGGAGCTTGCCGCGGTACTCGCGGGGCATGTCGGCGTAGCGCCAGGATTCCTCGCCGAGCCGGTCGAAGAGCTGGCCGAGGGCGTGGTGGTGGGCGTCGGCGTGTTCGCGGACGTCCATGGTGGCGAGCTGGAGGCCGAAGGCGGCGAGGGTGCGGATGGTGCGGGCGAGGCGGCCGTCGGCGAAGAGGCCGCCGCGGTGTTCGCGCAGGGAGGCCTGGATGATCCGCAGGTCGGTGAGGAGTTCGCCGGTGCCGAGGTAGTCGCGGCCGGGTTCGTGCGCGGTGTTCCTGGCGAGGCGGAGCTTGGTGTTCTCCAGCTTCTGGCGGATGCAGGTGGCCTTGAGCCGGTAGGGCTCTTCGGCGTTGAGGCGCTTGTAGCGGGGGCTGATCTCGGGGAGGGCGTCGAGGTCGGCCTGGAGGGAGGTGAGGAGTTCCTCGGTGGCTCCGGTGTAGCGGATGGAGTTGGAGAGGAAGCCGCGCAGTTCGTCGATCATCTCCAGGGCGTCGTTGATGCCGTGTTCGTGCTGGAGGATGAGGACGTCCCAGGTGACCTGGGGGGTGACGTTGGGGTTGCCGTCGCGGTCGCCGCCGATCCAGGTGCCGAAGGTGAGGGGGCGGGTGTCGTCGGGGAGGTAAACGCCGACGCGTTCGAGTTCGGCGGTGAGGTCCTCGAGGACGTCGCCGACGGCACCGGCGTGGAGTTCGTCGAGGTAGTAGATGGCGTTGCGGGCCTCGTCGGCGGGTTCGGGGCGGACGACGCGCAGTTCGTCGGTCTGCCAGACGAGGTCGATGTTCTCGGCGAGGCGGGTGTCGAGGCGGCGGCGGTCGGACGCGATGACCGGGGTGTCGAGGAGGGCGGCGATCCGGCGGAGCTTGTTGAGGACGGAGCGGCGGGCGGCCTCGGTGGGGTGCGCGGTGAAGACGGGGCGCACGTTGAGGTGCTGGACCGTTTCGCGCAGGTGCTCGGGGTCGGCGTCCTTGAGGCGGTCGGCGGTGCGGGCGAGCAGTCCGCCTTCGGTGGCGCGCCGGGTGCGCAGTTCGCGGCCGCGGTGGACCTGTTCGGTGACGTTGGCCAGGTGGAAGTAGGTGGAGAAGGCGCGGACCAGCTTGGCCGCGGTCTGGAGTTCGGTGCCCCGCAGCAGCTCGGCGGCTGCCTCGCCGTCCTCGCGGGTGAGTCGCCGTACCTTTTCGACGAGGTCGAGCAGTTCCGGGCCTTCCTGGCGGACCAGGGTCTCTCCGAGGAGATCACCCAGCCGGCGGATGTCGGCGCGCAGCTCGCTGCTCGTCGTGGTGGTCTGGTCGTCGGCACTGCTCACAGGTGCGGCTCCTTGCAGTGTTGAAGCTCGTCTGGAGGGAACCCGGACAGCGTCTCGCGCGGCGTGCGCCGCTTGCGGGCCGGACGTCCGGGAAAAAGTTCAGAGCGGACCGCGCTGTCCGACCGGCTTCCAGGATAGGTGTCGACCCGGACGCGCAGGCCCACGGGCTCTTGCCGCCGGGCCCCGCACTGCCATACTTACGTTGCCGTAGGTTACGGAAGCGTAGGGAAGGCGTGCGTTTCCGGCGGTTGCGGCACCACCCTCAGTCCACATACCCCACAGGGGACACGCATGACCTCACGCTCCGATGTGCTCGACGAAGCCCCGAATCAACCCCGGTCCGACGACGACGCGGTGGTCTCCGCCACGCTGGGCGGGGAGCGCAAGCGTTCCGTCGAGCAGATCACGCTGCTGCTCTTCATCACGGTCCCGTTCCTGGCGCTGGTGGCGGCGGTGCCGCTGGCGTGGGGGTGGGGGGTGAGCTGGCTGGACCTCGGTCTGCTGGTCTTCTTCTACTACCTCGGGTGTCATGGCATCACCATCGGTTTCCACCGTCATTTCACGCACGGTTCGTTCAAGGCGAAGCGGCCGCTGAAGATCGCGCTGGCGATCGCGGGGTCCATGGCGGTGGAGGGCCCGCTGGTGCGGTGGGTGGCCGATCACCGCAAGCATCACAAGTTCTCCGACGCCGAGGGCGATCCGCATTCGCCGTGGAAGTACGGGGAGACGGTTCCGGCGCTGATGAAGGGCCTGTGGTGGGCGCACATCGGCTGGATGTTCGACGAGGAGCAGACGCCGCAGGACAAGTACGCGCCGGATCTGATCAAGGACCCGGCGCTGCGGAGGGTGTCCCGGCAGTTCATCCTGTGGGCGGGGCTGTCGCTGGCGCTGCCGGCGCTGATCGGCGGTCTGGTCACCATGTCGTGGTGGGGCGCGTTCACCGGGTTCTTCTGGGGGTCGCTCGTCCGGGTGGCGCTGCTGCACCATGTGACGTGGTCGATCAACTCGATCTGTCACGCGGTGGGCAGGCGGCCGTTCAAGTCGCGGGACCGTTCGGGCAATGTGTGGTGGCTGGCGGTTCTCTCGTGCGGTGAGTCCTGGCACAACCTGCATCACGCCGACCCGACGTCGGCGCGGCACGGCGTGGAGCGCGGGCAGGTGGATTCCTCGGCCCGTCTGATCCGCTGGTTCGAGCGGCTGGGCTGGGCGTACGACGTGCGGTGGCCGTCACGCTCGCGTATCGATTCGCGCCGCAACACCGGGGAAGGCGACGCCCGGCGGGGGAAGGAGCCCGTCGAGGCGGCATGATGGTCGGTGTGGCGACCGACTCCAGCAGTACCTCCAGCAACGACAAGCCGCGGCGTGCGCGCCGTACCCGCATGACCGGTGCGGAGCGCCGCCAGCAACTGCTGGAGATCGGCCGCACCCTGTTCGCGGAGAAGGGCTTCGAGGGCACGTCGGTGGAGGAGATCGCGGCGAAGGCCGGGGTCTCCAAGCCGGTGGTGTACGAGCACTTCGGCGGCAAGGAGGGGCTGTACGCGGTGGTGGTGGACCGGGAGATGCGGCGCCTGCTGGACATGGTGACCGGCTCGCTGACGGCCGGTCATCCGCGTGAGCTGTGCGAGCAGGCCGCGTTCGCGCTGCTCGACTACATCGAGGAGTACACGGACGGTTTCCGGATCCTGGTGCGTGACTCCCCCATTCCTCAGTCGACCGGGTCCTTCGCCTCCCTGATCTCGGACATCGCCACGCAGGTGGAGGACATTCTGGGCCGCGAGTTCAAGAGCCGCGGCTTCGATCCGAAACTGGCTCCGCTGTATGCGCAGGCGCTGGTCGGGATGGTGGCGCTGACGGGCCAGTGGTGGCTGGACGTGCGCAAGCCGAAGAAGGCGGAGGTGGCGGCGCACCTGGTCAACCTGGCGTGGCACGGGCTGGACGGCCTGGAGCCGAAGCCGCGGCTGATAGGTCACCGGAAGAGCTGAATGCACGGCCCGCCGCGTGGGACGGTACGGGCATGACCGAGATGACGATCAGCGAGGCTGCCTCCCGGCTGGACGAGCTGGTCCGCCGGCTGGCCGGCAGCAGCGAACCCATCGCGCTCACCGACCGGGGGCGCGTCACCGCGCTCCTCGTCGCTCCCCATGTGATCGAGGACCTGGAGGACTCCCTGGCCGTCGCCGACTACCGGCGCCGGAAGGCCGAGGGAACCCTCCAAGAGGGCATCCCGCACGCGGAGGTGGGACGCATCCTGGGCATGCGTCCGTAGGCCGGTCAGGGGCGTCCGCCGCCCGGCTCCAGAAACTCCGGGCGGTTGCCCACGGGGTCCCCGGCCTCGAACCAACAGCCGCCGCGTGCCGCCGGGGGTCGGCGGCTTCGGCGGCTCGGTCCTACCGAGGACACCGGTGTGGTACGCCCGCAGCCGCTTCTCCGAGCCGGGCAGGACGGCGAGCCGCACGTGGTGGACGGCGGTGAGCATCACGTCTCCCTGACGGCGACCGCGAAGACGCGGCGGAAGGGGAACGGGGTGCCGTGGGCGCCCGCCGGATACGCGGCCCGCAGAGCCGCCCGGTACTCGGTGACGAAGGCGTCCCTGGCCTCCGGGTCGTCGGCGAGAGCCGTGAGGACGGGCCGCAGTGCCGTCCCCTTGACCCAGTCGAGGACCGGGTCCTGTCCGGTCAGCAGGTGGAGGTACGTCGTCTCCCAGACGTCGGTCGTGCAGCCGAGGGCGGTCAGGCGTTCCAGGTAGGCCCCGGGGCGGAGCACGGCGTCCTCGTGGTGCAGGACGCCGGCCAGGCGGGCCCGCCAGGGCGGGGAGGTGGCGAGTTCGCGCATCAGGGTGTGGCTGGGGGCGTCGAAGTTGCCGGGCACCTGGAAGGCGAAGGTGCCGCCGGGGGTGAGCCCGTCGACCCAGTCCGCGAACCGGTCCACGTGCCCCGGTACCCACTGCAGCGTGGCGTTGCTGACGATCAGGTCGTACGGCTCCTCCGGCACCCAGGTACGGACGTCGGCGTGGGCGAAGGCGAGCCCATCGGCCGCGTGCCCGGCACGGGCTCGGTCGAGCATCTCGGGCGAGTTGTCGTAGCCGGTGATGCGTGCGGTGGGCCATCGCTCCGCGAGCAGCGCGGTGACGTTGCCGGCTCCGCAGCCGAGGTCGGCGATGCGGGCCTGGTCCCGTGGCGGTTCCGGGACGCGGGCGAGCAGGTCGGTGAAGGGCCGGGTGCGGTGACCGGCGTGACGCAGGTACTGGGCGGGGTCCCAGACAGGGGTGGTGGGGGACATGAGGCCTCCCGATGACCGGCGGTGGACGGGTTTCCACCTTCACCCCGCACTCATCTCGATGTCAAGAAACTTGACCTCAAGAGACTTCACGTCGACACAACCACTACACTGATCCTCATGGAGGACGAGGTCGATCGGCTGGTCGCAGCGTGGCGCCGGGAGCGCCCGGACCTCGACGTGGAACCGCTCGAGGTGCTCAGCCGGGTGAGCCGACTGGCCCGGCACCTGGACCGGGCGCGCCGACTCGCGTTCACCGAGCACGGACTGGAGTCCTGGGAGTTCGACGTCCTGACCGCGCTGCGCCGCGCGGGCGGTCCGTATCAGCTCTCGCCGGGTCAGTTGCTCACCCAGACCCTGGTCACCTCGGGCACGATGACCAACCGCATCGACCGCCTCACCAAGAAGGGCCTGGTGGAGCGGCTGCCCGACCCGAGCGACCGGCGCGGTGTGCTGGTCCGGCTCACGGACGAGGGGCGGGACCGCGCCGACCAGGCGCTGTCCGGGCTGCTGGCGCAGGAGCGGGCGATCCTCGGCGAACTCACCCACGCCCAGCGCAGCGAACTGGCCGGGCTGCTACGCCAGTTGACCGCCCCGTTCGACAACATCCCCGGTTAGGTCGACGGGCCCGACACCCGCCCGGCGGGCGAGGGCCACCGCGGCGAGGGTGGAGTGGACGCCCAGCTTCCCGAGGACGTTCTGCATATGGGTGCGCACGGTGTGCGGGGACAGATACAGGCGCTCGGCGACGGCCTTGCGCCCCAGTCCCGCGACCATGCACCGCAGCACTTCCCGCTCGCGCGGGGTCAGGGACTCCACGAGCCGTTCGCTCTCGGTGCGGTGCCGCCGGGCGGCGGTCAGTTCCCGCAGGACGCCGGTCAGGAGCGCGGGCGGGAGATGCGTCTCGTCGCGCAGCACCCCCCGGATGACGGTGAGCAGTCGGTTCAGCGAGCAGTCCTTGGCCACCCAGCCGGAGGCTCCCGCCTGCAGGGCGAGCGCGGCCCGGGCCGGGTCGTCCCGCTCGGCGAGGACGACGATCCGCACCTGCGGCTGTGCCGAACGTACGCCGGTGACCAGCGATATCCCGTCGACGAGCCCGTCCTCGTCACCGGCCTGCACGGGTACGGCCGGCCGGCCGCCGGGCACCTTGCCGCCCAGGTCGGCGTCGACGAGCAGCACGTCGTACCGCCGGCCCTCGGAGACCGCCCGCTCCAGACAGCGCAGCGCGGCCGGGCCGCTGCCGGCCGCGGACACGTCGACATCGGGCTCTGCGGCCAGTGCCGCGGCCAGTGACTCGGCGAAGATGCGATGGTCGTCGACGACCAGGACTCGAATGCGAACCACGAAACCCCCTTCCCCACGCTCTTCCGAGAGCAGGGGACTACCCCATCCTCGGCGGACGACACCGGCGCGGGTACGACGCCGAGGCCCCTGTCACCTGACCTGCTGGGCGTGGAACGGGCCGCCGCGGCCGCACGACCGCCGCCGTGTGCCGGCCCCCACCCCGCCTCGGACGCCGGACCCGACCGTCTCGCCCCCTGAACGGCACCGGCCCCCACCGGCACTGTTCATCAGAGTACGGGCGAGGGCCGGGAGCGGAAGGTGATTTGCAGAACTGGCGGCCTTACGCGTTTATGGTGAGCCGCATGTTTCGTCTTGAGACAGAAGTCGACCCAGCACGACGTGATCTGCTCCGCAGGCGGCTCAGGGACACGAACACCGCCGCGTCCCCGGTCCTGCGTGCCCTGCGCGGAACCCCCGCCGAGCGGGAGGCGGCTTTGCACGTGTGGGCGTCGGACGCGAACGGTGCGCTCGCGGGCGGTCTGGTCGGGCACACCTGGACGACCTGGCTGCACGTCACCTACCTGTGGGTCGACGCCCGTCACCGGGGAGCGGGCCTGGGCTCCCGCCTCCTGACGGCGGCGGAACGCCTCGCCGGACGACGCGGCTGCACCGCCTCCCGCGTGGAGACCTGGGACTTCCAGGCCCCGGACTTCTACCGCCGCCAGGGCTACGAGGTGGTCTGCGTCATCCCCGACTACCCACCGGGCGTCACGGAGTACACCCTGACCAAGCGACTGCCCCGGCCGCGACGGGAGCCGGGCAGATAGCGGGAGCCGGGCAAGGAGCGGGAGCCGAGCAGGGAGCGGCAACCGAGCAGGGAGCGGGGTCCGGGCAAGGAGCGGCAACCAAGCAGGGAGCGGGGTCCGGGCAAGGAGCGGCAACCAAGCAGGGAGCGGGGTCCGGGCCCTACCGAACCCGCCGGGCGCCCGCCGCCGGTACCGCCTCGAAGACCCGGGGGGTCTCGAACCCGGCTGCCGCGAACGCCTCCTCGACCGCCTTGGTGACGGCGGGGACGTCGGTCTCCTCGGCCAGGACGATGGCCGAGCCGCCGAAGCCGCCGCCCGTCATCCGGGCACCGAGGGCACCCGCGGCCACCGCCGTGTCCACCACCAGGTCGAGTTCCGGGCAGGAGACGCGGAAGTCGTCACGCAGCGAGGTGTGGCCCTCGATCAGGACCGGGCCGATGGCGCGGGTGTCGCCGGCCTCCAGCAGGGACACCACCCGCTCGACCCGAGTGTCCTCCGTCACCACGTGGCGGACCAGCCGGCGGACCTCGTCCTCGTCGCCGAGCCGCTGAAGGGCCGCGTCCAGTTCCTCGTACGGCACGTCACGGAGCGCGTCGACACCCAGTAGGGCGGCGCCCTTCTCGCAGCCCTCCCGGCGCCTGCCGTACTCGCCCTCGCTGTGGCTGTGCTTGACCCGGGTGTCGACGACGAGCAGGCGCATGCCCTCGGCGGCCAGGTCGAAGGGGATCTGACGCTGGGACAGGTCGCGGGTGTCGAGGAACAGGGCGTGGCCGCTCTCGCAGCAGGCCGAGGCCGTCTGGTCCATGATGCCGACCGGGGCGCCGACGTAGACGTTCTCCGCGCGCTGGCACAGCCGGGCCAACTGCCATCCGCGCAGGCCGAGTGCGTACAGGTCGTTCAGGGCCAGTGCGACGACGACCTCCAGGGCGGCCGACGACGACAGGCCGGCGCCCGCCGGCACCGTGGAGGCGAGGTGGATGTCGGCGCCGGTGACCGGGTGTCCGGCCTCGCGCAGCGCCCACACCACGCCCGCCGGGTAGGCGGTCCAGCGCTTGTCGGTGCCGGGGGCCAGGGTGTCCACCGGCAGTTCCACGACCGGCGCGTCCACGTCGGCGGAGTGCAGCCGCAGTACGCCGTCGTCCCGCCGGGACACCGCCGCGACGGCGGTGTGCGGCAGGGCGAACGGCATGACGAAGCCGTCGTTGTAGTCGGTGTGCTCGCCGATGAGGTTGACCCGGCCCGGCGCCGCCCACACCCCCTCCGGCGCGGCCCCGTACAACTGCTCGAACCGCTCGGCGACGGACCCCGCGACGGCCCCGCTGGACTCGTTCATGCCCTGACCCCTGACCCTTCGTTGCGTTCTAGTTGGCGCGCTGCCGCGTGAACTCCCACGCGTCCGCGACGATGCCCGCGAGGTCCGCGCGCGACGGGTTCCAGCCCAGCTTCTCGCGGGCCGTGGCGGCGGACGCCACCAGGACCGCCGGGTCGCCGCCCCGGCGCTCCGCCACGACCTCGGGGATCGGGTGCCCGGTGACCCGGCGCGCGGTCTCGACGACCTCGCGGACGGAGAAGCCGTTGCCGTTGCCCAGGTTGCAGATCAGGTGCTCGCCGGGCACGGCGGCCTTCAGCGCGAGCAGATGGGCCTCGGCCAGGTCGGCGACGTGGATGTAGTCGCGTACGCAGGTGCCGTCGGGCGTCGGATAGTCGTCGCCGTAGACGGAGATCGCCTCGCGTCGCCCCTGGGCCACCTGCAGGACGAGCGGGATGAGGTGCGACTCGGGGTCGTGGCGCTCGCCGTAGGTGCCGTAGGCGCCGGCCACGTTGAAGTAGCGCAGGGAGACCGCGCCCAGGCCGTGGGCCTTCGCCTCACCGGTGATCATGTGGTCGACGGCGAGTTTGGAGGCGCCGTACGGGCTGGTGGGGCGGGTCGGGGCGGATTCGAGGATCGGCACCTGCTCGGGTTCGCCGTACGTGGCGGCCGTGGAGGAGAACACCAGGCGGCGCACGTCCGCATCGCGCATCGCGGCGAGCAGGGCCATGGTGCCGCCGACGTTGTTGTCCCAGTACTTCTCCGGCTTCACCACCGACTCGCCGACCTGGGAGAAGGCGGCGAAGTGCAGCACGCCGTCGAAGGACGGGTCCAGCCATTTGGCGGCATCGCGGATGTCGCCCTCGATGAACGACGCGCCCTCGGGGACGCCTTCGCGGAAGCCGGTGGTGAGGTTGTCGAGCACGACGACCTCGTGGCCGGCCTCGATCAGATGCTGGGCGACGACACTGCCGACATACCCCGCACCCCCGGTGACCAGGTACTTCCCGTTCATGAACTCGCTACCTCCCGCAGTCGCTCGGCCGCGCGCTCCGGCGGCACGTCGTTGATGAACACGTTCATGCCGGACTCGGAGCCCGCGAGGAATTTCAGCTTGCCGGACGTGCGGCGGATGGTGAAAAGCTCCAGATGGAGCGCGAAGTCGTCGCGTGTGACGCCGTCGAACGCCTCCAACTGGCCGAACGGTGCCTGGTGCCAGGCCGCGATGTACGGCGTCGGGGACTCGCCCTCCCCGAAGATCCGGTCGAAGCGCTTCAAGAGTTCCAGATACACCTGGGGAAACTCTGTGCGCGCCGCCTCCTCGAGGCCGAGCAGGTCGGGCACGCGGCGCTTGGGATACAGGTGGACCTCGTAGGGCCAGTGCGCCGCGTAGGGCACGAAGGCCACCCAGTGTTCACCCTCGAGGACGATCCGCCCCTCCGCCCGCTCCCGCTCCAGCACGACGTCGAACAGGTTCTCCCCGCCCGTCGCCTCCTTGTGTGCGGCCACTTGGCGCAGCATCAGGGCGGTCCGGGGGGTGGTGAAGGGGTAGGCGTATATCTGCCCGTGCGGGTGCTGGAGGGTGACACCGATCTCCGCCCCCCGGTTCTCGAAGCAGAACACCTGCTCGACGGAGGGCAGATGCGACAGCTCGGACGTCCGGTCGGTCCAGGCGTCCAGCACCAGTCGCGTCTGGCTCTCGCTCAGATCCGCGAAGGAGGCGTGGTGGTCGGAGGTGAAACAGACGACCTCGCACCGTCCCGAGTCCCCGGCCAGCGAGGGGAAGCGGTTCTCGAAGACCACCACGTCGTACGACGCGTCGGGGACCTCGCTCAGCCGGTCGCCCTCGGACGGGCACAGGGGGCACTCGTCGGCCGGCGGGTGATACGTCCGCCCCTGGCGGTGGGAGGCGATGGCGATGGAGTCGCCGAGCAGCGGATCACGGCGGATCTCGCTCGTGGTGACGGTGGCGGACAGCGGACGGCGGTCCGGGGCGTCCCGCACGGTGTCGTCGCCGAGGTCGTAGTAGATGAGCTCGCGGCCGTCGGCCAGCCGGGTCGAGGTCTTCTTCACTGCCGCACTCCTCTGATCCCGCCAACCACCCAACACAATCAAACATAACACATCACAACTCACCAGCGCGCCGATCTCCTCACGCTCCAACACGACACATGACCGAACGTGTTCAATCACTGAACACGGAAGCGCGGGTTCCGCACCGGATCGGTTCGCGAACGAAGTGAGTGTGTATGCAAACCCCCACATATCCAGCCGCGGAGCTTCGACTCCCCACCAACTGGCTGGACTACACGATTCTCGGGATCTACTTCGTCGTCGTGCTGGGCATCGACATCCCTACCGACCAAGGCGCCAACTTCGTCTCCGCGATCGCGGCTTCGTCGCGGAAGCGGTGGCCATGGTGCCGTATCCCTCTTCACGGCGCCCAAGTCGGCCGATGGCCTCCAGGGCCTGTTCCCAAGCACGCGCTCCCCCGGCATGGCGGAGCCGCCTGCGGCGGGCGACGACGCGTGGTACCGCAAGCCCGGTGCTGCTCGGCAGTGACGACCTGCACGATTGTTCTCATCGATACCCATAACCCACATCTGTAGCGTGATCCGCGTGCAGCTTCGGTACAGCTTCCGCCTGTACCCGGGCGCCGGTCAGCGCACGGCATTGGCGAGAGCGTTCGGGTGTGCGGATGGCGTCCCGCCGGGTGGTGTAGCCGATCAACGGACCGGACTCGCAGGTCACGCCGGGTACGTCGACCGGCTGGGGCACTCGCGGCGCCTGACCGGGCCGCTTCGCGCGCCGCGCCGACGTGGAGATCACCGCGAGCCGGGTACCGGAGGGCGAAGCGCGTGATCGCCTACACCACCTCGCGGGACGCGACCGGTGTGCGCGGGTGGTCTACAACGACGCGCTCCGCGCGCGGGAGACCGCCCGCAGCGAAGGCATGCCGTTCCCGAAGACCGGCGACCTGTCGAAGACGCTCATCACCGAGGCCAAGAACCGGCCGGAACGGGCCTGGCTCGGCGAGGTCTCGGCGGTGATTCTCCAGCAGTCCCTGCGCGACCTGGACACCGCGTACCGAAACTTCTTCGACGGGCTGAAGGGCAAGCGCCCGCGCATGGGTGCGCCCCGGTTCAAGTCGCGCAAGGACACCCGACAGGCCGTTCGCTTCACCGCGAACGCCCGCTGGTCCATCACTCCGGGGCAGAAGCTGCGCCTGCCGAAGATCGGCGATGTGCGGGTGAAATGGTCCAGCGCTCTGCCGTCGGTGCCGTCCACGGTGACAGTGGTCAAGGACAGCGCGGGCCGGTACTTCGCGAGCTTCGTCGTGGAGAGCGGCCCGGAGGAGATCCTGCCGGAGACCACGCCCGAGATCGGGATCGACCTCGGGCTCGGGCACTTCGCCGTCCTCTCCGACGGCACGAAGATCGACAGCCCACGCTTCCTGCGCCGGGCCGAAAAGCGCCTGAAGAAGGCACAGCGCGCCCTCTCGCGCCAGGAGAAGGGCAGCAAGAACCGGGACAGGGCCAGGGTCCGCGTCGCACGGGCGCACGCCCACGTAGCGGACGCGCGCCGCGAGTTCCACCACCGGCTCTCCACGAAGCTGATCCGCGAGAACCAAGCGGTCGCCGTGGAGGACCTGGCGGTGAAAGGACTCGCCCGCACGCGCCTGGCCAAGTCCGTCCACGACGCCGGATGGTCGGCGTTCGTGGCCATGCTGGAGTACAAGGCCGCCCGGTACGGGCGGAAGTTCATCCGGATCGGCCGCTTCGAGCCCACGTCTCAGGTGTGCTCGCAATGCGGCGCCAAGGACGGCCCCAAACCCCTGCACGTCCGTGTGTGGACCTGCGGGGCGTGCGGGGCCGTCCTGGACCGGGACATCAACGCGGCGGTCAACATCGCCAAGGCGGCCGGACTGGCCGTGACAGCCTGTCGAGCGCAGGTAAGACGGGCACCTGTGCCCGCACCGCGCAGCGAAGCAGGAACCCACCCGACACCACAGCCCTCAACGGCACGGTAGGCGGGAATCGCCATCCCCTCAGGGCGGCGAGGATGTCAAATCCCCTTCTCGTTCTGAACGCGGGAGGATTGAGGGACCATGTCCGACCACTACTCCGAGCGTGATCTTCAGCGGGAGATCACCGACCTGGAGAGCAAGTCCGCCACGGCGGCCCGGTTGTTCGACATCCGCCGGATCATCGGGGGCCTGTTCGTGCTGTACGGGGTGATCGTCATGATCGCCGGGTTCACCGCGTCCGACGCGGACATCGACAAGGCGGAGGGGGTCAACATCAACCTGTGGACGGGCCTGGGGATGCTGATCCTCGGGCTGCTGTTCCTGCTGTGGCTGTGGCTCCGGCCGACGGCTCCGCCCCCACCGGACGCCCTGCCTGACGAGCGGGAGGAGTCCGGCGCGGGGTGAGCCGGGCCGCGCGCGGGGTGAGCCGGGCCGCGCGCGGGGTGAGCCGGGCCGCGCGCGGGCCGGGGCGGCCCGGCCCACTGCGGCCCCGTCAGCCGAGCGGGCGGCCCGCCCGGTCCAGGAGTCCTGTACGGGCGGCCAGGGCCGCCGCTTCCAGGCGGGAGCCCACGCCCAGTTTCATCAGCACCCGCTGGACGTGCGTGCGCGCCGTGGACGGTGCGATGCTCATCCCCGCCGCGATCAGCCGGGTGTCCTCCCCGTCGGCCACCCGCACCAGCACCTCCACCTCCCGGGGCGTCAGCATCTGCAGCAACCGCGCACCCTCGTCGTCCGGCTGCACCGCGGGATTCAGCAGTTCCCCGAACGCCCCCTGCAACAGCTGCGGCGCCACCGCCGCCTCCCCCGCACGCGCCTTCATGATCGCCCGCTCGACGCCCTCGATGCGCTCGTCGTGCCGCACGTACCCCGACGCCCCCGCCGCGAACGCCGCCGCGATGCCCCGGGGCGACGGCACCGGCCCCAGCACCACCACCGCCACCGCCGGGCGCTCCCGCTTGATCTTCACCACCGGATCGAACGTCCCCGGCTCGGCCGGCGCCGCCGTCCCCAGCAGACACACCTCCGGTGCCCGGCTGATCACCAGATCCGCCGCCCCCGCCGCCGGCGCCGCCGCGGCCAGCACCCGATGCCCCCGCAGCTTCAACGCCGAGGCCAGCGCCTCGGCGAGCAGCCGGTGGTCGTCGACCACCATCAACCGCACACCCATCGAACAACCAACCCCCCACGACAACGCACCCCCGGACCCCGGATGCCCCCGGAAGCTACACGCTTGTTCGACGTTGCGCTCCCCCTACCGGCGAGAATCGCCCCGGATCACCGAAATTCTCGTATTCGGTGGCGATGGGCCGGTGATGAGCGGTACGCGTACGGCCCCGTCCCTGAGCAGGGACGGGGCCGCAGAAGTGATCACGATCGATCAGGCGGGCGATCAGCCCGTACCGAAAGCGACCGCCAGATACTCCTTGTCCTGCGTGAGGAAGTCACTTGCGTACACCTTTGACATGTACAGCTTGCCCTGGGCGTACAGGATCTCCGCGGACGTCGGCAGCATCCGTGTCTCGACGTCGCGCACGGCCTCCGTCGCCGGGTTCTCCAGCAGCACCGTCTGCTTGAAGGTTCCCCCGTCGATGCTGACGATCTGCCCGCCCTTGTCGTACGGCGGACGCTTGTACGCGATCACGTTGCCGCCGTCCATCCGCAGCGGCACCATGTCGTACCCGTCACCCGCGTCGGCCCGCTGGCCGGTCTGCTTGCCGGTCGCCAGGTCGAAGGCCACGATCTCGTTCGTCTGGATGTACGACTCGCCGCTGCCCTCGTGCTCCTCGGTGGAGATGTACAGCCTGTCGTTGCCGACCGTCAGTCCGCTGCAGTCCTCCAGTTTGTAGATGCCGTCGCAGCGGGCCGCGAAGTCCTCGCCGGGCGCGGAGATACGCGCCCGGAGCTTGCCGGTCTTGTTGTCGATGGAGAAGAAGTCCGAGATGCCGCTGCCGTCACCGGCGGAGTCGCCGACGTCGGCGGCCACGACCAGCGGGTCGGTGGAGACGACGGCCGCGAACTCGATGCCCTCGTCCATCTTGTACTCGGTGACGACGTTGCCGGTCTTCGGGTCGAGGGTCTGGATGTGCAGCTGACGCTGTTCGTACGAACCGCACTTGCGGACCGCGACCAGCTTCTCGCCGCCGCCGTACCCGGAGTCGTAGCAGGGGTCGGACGTCTTGGGCGCCCACAGCTGCTTGCCGGTGGCCATCTCCCACGCCGCACCGCCACTGCTGCTGCCGGCGGCGACGGTGCCCCCGCTGAGGGTGACGCTGGTGAAGTTGATCGGCATGGTGCCGGACTTGGCGGTCTTGGACCACAGCTCCTTGCCGGACTCCAGGTCGACGAGTGCGACCTGGGTGCACACCCCCGGGTCCGTCTTGGTCGGCATCGCCGCCTTGTAGACGATCGCCGTCCTGTTGTCCTCGGTGACATGGTCGGTCGCGGTGCACACCGGTCCGGGCAGGGCGAGCGTCCACTTCTCGGTGCCGTCGGCGGGGTCGTAGCCGACGATCTCGGCTATGCCGCTCTTGGCGTACACCGTGTCGGTGAGCCAGGAACCGGAGGTGGTGACGGTCGAGACGCCCGCGGGCACCTTGGGCGCGGGCACCTGGAAGAGCACCTTGGAGCCGGTGTCGGCGGGCACCTTCTCCTTGGCTCCGCCGCCTCCGGAGGAGGAGCCACCGCCCTCGCCCTCGCCGTTCTTCTCTTCCTTCTTGCCGTCGCCGCCGTTCGCGGTGGTCTTCTTGTCGTCGTCCTTGCCGGAGTTGGCGTACCAGATCCCGGCGCCGACGATCAGCGCGATGGCCGTGACCGCGGAGACGATGATGGCCATCTGCGCGTTGAACTTCCGCCCGCCGCCCGGCTGGGGCTGCATGGGCATGGTCGGCGGCTGCGGATACCCGTACCCGGGCTGACCGTACCCGGGCTGACCGTACGCACCCGGCTGCTGCGGCTGCCCGTACGGGCCGGCCGGCGGCTGCCCCGGATACCCGTATCCGGCGGTCGGCGGCTGCCCCGGGTACCCGTACCCGGGGGCCGGCGGCTGCTGCGGGTACCCGTACCCGGGTCCCTGCGGGGCGGCCGGAGGCGCGGACGGCGGAGGAGTCTGCGGTGCCTGCGGGTATCCGTATCCCGGCTCGGGAGCCTTGTTCAGATCAGGTCCGCCCGGAGCCGCGGGCGGCTGCTGCGCCGGCTGGTCGGGCTGCTGCGAAGGATCCTGCGGCGGTCCGAAACCGGGCTGCTGCGGGGGCTGGTTGGGCGGCGGAGGCGGCTGGGTCATGACGTGAGTACCTCGGGGAAGGTGAAGGGGACGGCGGGCGGCGGGAAAGCGACGAGAACGGTGCTCCGGTGCGTCACTTGCCGTAGGCGAGCATCAACTTCTCCTTCGAGTCGTCATTTCCGGTCAGCCGGGTGGTCGAGATGTAGAAACGACCGTCGGCCCAGTCGATGTCCTTGCTGAAGAAGCCGTTCTCGATGTCCGCGACACCCTGCGGGTTCCGCAACAGCTCGGCTGGCTGGTGGCTGCCGCCCGCGACGGGGAGGGCGACGACCCGGCCGCCCGCGTCGTACGAGGGCTCGACATAGGCGATGAGCTTGCCGCTCTCCACCTTCATCGGCACCATCGGCTCCTTCGCCGGGGAGGACTGGCGCCACCGCTCCTTGCCGTTGGCCAGGCTGATCGCGACGATCTCGTTGGCGCCCGTGGTGGCCTGGGTGGGCAGGTAGAGGGTGTCCCCGTCGACGACGACGCCCTGGCAGCCCTGGAGGTCACGCGCGAGGATGGCCCAGCCGCAGCCGGGGTCGAAGTTCTCGTCGACCGAGACCTGCGAGCGCAGCCCGCCCGTGGCGGTGAAGGCGGCGATGTTCCACGCCTTCTTGTCGCCGTCCTCCTCCTTGGTGGCGTAGATGACGAGCGGGTCGACGGAGAAGGCCCGCTCGACCCGCCAGCCCTTCTCGTACGCGTACGTCCACTTGACCTTGCCGGTCCTGGGGTCGAGCTCGCGAACCTCGTCGTGCGCGCTGGTGCCGCCGGCGCCGCAGGACGCCACCTGGATCAGCCGCTCACCACCCGCGAAGGCGGCGGGGAAGCAGGGGGCGTCGCCGTACCTCTTGGCGTCGAACAGCTTCTTGCCGGTGCGTACGTCGTACGCCGTGCCGGACTGCGAGCGGCCCACCATCAGCGTGTCGCCGACGAGGGACAGCTCGATGGAGAGCGCGGAGTCGAACAGATCACCGTCGGCGACCTCCTGCTCCCAGCCCTTCGCGCCGGTGTCGAGGTCGACGAGCCGGAGCTGGTTGCACTTGGCGCGGTCGCTCTTGCCGCTCTTGTAGGCGACGACGATCTTGTCGTCGGCCGTCTTCCGGGAGGTGACGGCGCAGATCTCCTGCGGGAAGGTGATGGCGTCCCAGGCGGGCCTGCCGTCCCCGACGTTGTAGGCGGAGAGCTCCTTGTAGGCGGCCTTCACCGCGGTCTTGTCGGTGATCCACATGCCGGGGGCGTCGGCGCCGGAACCGGGCGCGTCGGGCGCCTCCTTGTACCAGAGCACCCGGGACTCGCCGTCCTTGCGGCCCTCGTTGAGGTCCTCCGGATCGTCGCCGCCGTCGCCGCTGCCGTCGCCCGGGTTGACCGGGGCCTTGCCGGAGGTGTCCGGCTTGGGATCGTCGGTCTGCTGGGCAACGGGCTTCTTGTCCTTCTCGCCGTCGTCGCCCGAGACGGCCCACACGGTGCCGCCGACCACCAGCAGCGCGACCACGGCGGCGCCGACGACCAGGGCGGGCTTGCCCTTGAAGGGGTTGCGGGAGCCGGAACCGCCGGGCGGGGTGCCGGGCGCACCGGGGAACTGCGGCTGCGGGTAGCCGTATCCCGGCTGCCCGTACGGTCCCGGCTGCTGCGGCTGTCCGTAGGGGCCGGAGGCGTACGGACCGGCCCCGTAGGGACCCGGCTGCTGAGGAGGCTGCTGCGGGTAGCCGTACCCGGGCTGCGGCGCGCCGGCCGGGGGCCCCTGCGGAGGCGGAGTCGTCCCCGGAGCCCCGAACCCCCCACCCGGCGGCGGACCCTGGGGCGGCCCGAACCCACCGGCCGGCGGCGGATCCTGCGGCGCCCCGAAGCCACCCTGCGGCGGATCCTGCGGTGCTCCGAAGCCACCCTGCGGCGGCTGGTCGGGCGGCTGAGACATCAGCGCTCTCCCCCTTGCTCACTGATTTTTAGCCACGCCCTGAGGTACGTGATGAACCCAGAGCCGTCGGTGGACGTTACTCAGACGGCCCTTTGTATCACCCGGCACCGACACGCCACCCGGCCGTGTCCACCCCTGTACCCAAGGGAGAACCGGGCCGTGATGCCCCTGTTACGCGCCTTCACGCCCTCTTCACGCCACCCGCGCCCCCGCACGCTCCCGGGCCGTCCGCCCGGTTCAGGCGTCCTCCGCCAATTCCAGCCAGCGCAGCTCCAGTTCGTCCCGCTGACCGGACAGCTCCCGCAGCTCGGCGTCCAGTTCGGCCACCTTCGCGAAGTCGGTGGCGCTTTCGGCGATGGCGGCGTGCAGCCTGGTCTCCTGCTCGGAGATCTTGTCCAGCCGGCGCTCGATCTTCTGCAGCTCCTTCTTGGCGGCGCGCTGGTCGGCGGCGCTCTTCTCCGGCGCGGAACCCTGCGTCGCCGTGGCCGCCGCGGCGGCCGCGGCGGTGCCGGCGGCAGCCGTAGCGGCGGCCGCCTCCTCCATGCGCCTGCGCCGCTCCAGGTACTCGTCGATGCCCCGCGGGAGCATCCGCAGGGCGCCGTCGCCGAGCAGGGCGAACACGCGGTCGGTGGTGCGCTCGACGAAGAACCGGTCGTGGGAGATGACGATCATCGAACCGGGCCAGCCGTCTAGGACGTCCTCGAGCTGGGTGAGGGTCTCGATGTCGAGGTCGTTGGTGGGCTCGTCGAGGAAGAGGACGTTGGGCTCGTCCATCAGCAGCCGCAGCAGCTGCAGCCGCCGCCGCTCACCACCGGACAGGTCCCCCACCGGCGTCCACTGCTTCTCCTTGCCGAACCCGAAGGTCTCGCACAGCTGGCCGGCGGTCATCTCGCGCCCCTTGCCGAGGTCGACGCGCTCACGCACCGCCTGTACGGCCTGGAGCACCCGCCACTGCGGGTCGAGTTCGGCGACCTCCTGGGACAGATAGGCGAGCTTGACGGTCTTGCCCACGCGGATGCCGCCGCCCGCGGGCTGCACCTCGCCCTCGCTGCGCGCGGCCTCGGCCATGGCCCGCAGCAGGGACGTCTTCCCGGCGCCGTTGACCCCGACCAGACCGATGCGGTCGCCGGGCCCGAGCTGCCAGGTCACGTGCTTGAGCAGCACCTTCGGCCCGGCCTGGACGGTGACGTCCTCCAGGTCGAACACCGACTTGCCCAGCCGCGAGGAGGCGAACTTCATCAGCTCGCTGCTGTCGCGCGGCGGCGGAACGTCCTTGATCAGCTCGTTGGCGGCCTCCACGCGGAAGCGCGGCTTGGACGTCCGCGCGGGCGCGCCGCGCCGCAGCCAGGCCAGCTCCTTGCGGACCAGGTTCTGCCGCTTGACCTCCTCGGTGGCGGCGATGCGCTCACGCTCCGCGCGGGCGAAGACGTAGTCGGAGTAGCCGCCCTCGTACTCGTACACGTCACCGCGCTGCACGTCCCACATGCGCGTGCAGACCTGGTCGAGGAACCACCGGTCGTGGGTGACGCAGACGAGCGCGGACCGGCGGTCCCGCAGGTGCTGGGCGAGCCAGGCGATGCCCTCGACGTCGAGGTGGTTGGTGGGCTCGTCGAGGACGATCAGGTCCTGCTCCTCGATGAGCAGCTTGGCGAGCGCGATCCGCCGCCGCTCGCCGCCGGACAGCGGTCCGATGACGGTGTCCAGGCCCTTGGGGAAGCCCGGCAGGTCCAGCCCGCCGAACAGTCCGGTCAGTACGTCCCTGACCTTGGCGTTCCCGGCCCACTCGTGGTCGGCCATGTCGCCGATGACCTCGTGCCGGACGGTCGCCGCGGGGTCGAGCGAGTCGTGCTGGGTGAGCACCCCGATCCGCAGCCCGCCGGAGTGCGTCACCCTCCCGGTGTCCGGCTCCTCCAGCCGGGCCAGCATCCGGATGAGCGTGGTCTTGCCGTCCCCGTTGCGCCCCACCACCCCGATCCGGTCCCCCTCGGAGACACCGAGGGAGATCCCGTCGAGCAACGCACGCGTGCCGTACACCTTGCTGACGTTCTCGACATTGACCAGGTTGACGGCCATTTTTCTCCTGCCCGGTGGATCGTTCGGCTATCCAGCGTAGGGCCTGCCGGGGGGTGGCCGACGCGCCGGGAGATCGTCACTCGTTGTGATGACCTGATCGGAAACGGGCGGCTACCGTAGAGGGCAGGCAGCAGGATCCCGTCCATGGGAGGAACCATGACCGCCGAGTCCGTAGAGCACCGCCACCCTCACTGGCCGGTGCCACCCCAGGACGGCTACACCGTGGACGACCTGTTCACGCTGCCTGATCTCCCGCCGCACACCGAGTTGATCGACGGGAGCCTGGTTTTCGTGAGTCCGCAGCGCCGTTTCCACTATCTTGTGATCGACCTCTTGGTCAACGGACTACGCAGTTCCCTCGGCCCGGACTTCAGTGTCGAGCGGGAGATGACCGTGGTCCTGGACGAGCGCAACGGCCCGGAACCCGACGTCAGCGTGGTTCGGGCCGACGCGGTCACCGGGTTGGACCAGACCCGTTTCAGCGCCGAGGACGTCCTGCTCGCCGTGGAGGTCGTCTCACCCGACTCGGAGTCCCGCGACCGTACGACCAAGCCCCACAAGTACGCCACCGCGGGGATCCCCCACTACTGGCGGGTCGAGCAGGACGGAACCACAGGCCGGCCCCTCGTCCATGTCTACGAACTCGACCCGATGACAAAGGCCTACGTACACATGGGTTGGCACCGCGACCGGATCAAGGTCGACAAGCCTTCCCCCATCGCCATCGACTTGGGCACGGTCGAAACGCGGCCCTGAACACGTCAGACGACCATGGCCCCCGGCACCGGCCCCGCCGCCGTACGCACCGTGCGGCAGATGCCGGAGGCCCGCAGAACACCCGCGATCCCCTCCCTCGCCTCCGCGTCCCGCGCCAGGAACGCCGTGGTCGGCCCCGAGCCCGACACCAGCGCGGCCAGGGCCCCCGCCGCCCGCCCCACCGCCAGTGTGTCCGCCAGCTCCGGGAACAGCGACAGCGCCGCCGGCTGAAGATCGTTGGAAACGGTCGCCGCGAGCGCGTACGGGTCGCCCTTGGCCAGGGCTCCGATCAGTTCCCGCGAGGCCACCGGCTCGGGAATCTCCCGCCCCTCCCCCAGCCGGTCGAACTCCCGGAACACCGCCGGTGTCGACAGCCCCCGCGAGGCCATCGCGAACACCCAGTGGAAGGTCCCCCCGACCTCCAGTTCCGTCAGCCTCTCGCCCCGCCCGGTACCGAGCGCCGCCCCTCCCACCAGGCTGAACGGCACATCGCTGCCCAGCTCGGCGCAGATGTCGAGGAGCTCCGCGCGCGAGGCACCCGTGCCCCACAGCGCGTCGCACGCCAGCAGCGCGCCCGCGCCGTCCGCGCTGCCGCCCGCCATGCCGCCGGCGACGGGAATGTCCTTGGCGATGTGGAGGTGGACGTCCGCGTCCCGGCCGTACCGCCCGGCGAGGACCAGGGCGGCGCGGGCGGCGAGGTTCGTCCGGTCCAGCGGGACCTCACCGGCGTCCGGGCCCGCGCAGGTGACCCGGAGGCCGTCCGGTGACGGGGTGACGGTGACCTCGTCGTAGAGGCCGACGGCGAGGAAGACGTTGGCCAGGTCGTGGTAGCCGTCGGGGCGGGCCGCTCCGACGGCGAGCTGGACATTGACCTTGGCGGGGACGCGGACGGTGACGGTGACGCTCACTGCGGGCCCGGCTCCTTGTTCTCGGCGATGCGGGCGTCCTGGTTCTCGACGCTGCGGGCGTCCTTGTTCTCGGCGATGCGGGCGAACTCCTCGACGGTCAGCGACTCACCGCGGGCCTGCGGCGAGACGCCCGCCGCGACCAGCGCGGCCTCCGCCGCCGCCGCCGAACCGGCCCACCCGGCGAGCGCGGCCCGCAGGGTCTTGCGGCGCTGGGCGAAGGCCGCGTCGACGACGGCGAAGACCTCGCGGCGGGAGGCGCCGGTCTTCAGCGGCTCCGCGCGACGCACCAGCGAGACCAGCCCGCTGTCGACGTTCGGGGCGGGCCAGAAGACGTTCCGCCCGATGGCTCCGGCCCGCTTGACCTCCGCGTACCAGTTGGCCTTGACCGAGGGCACCCCGTACACCTTCGAGCCGGGTGGGGCGGCGAGCCGGTCGGCGACCTCCGCCTGGACCATGACGAGGGTGCGTTCGATGGTCGGGAAGGTCTCGAGCATGTGCAGCAGCACCGGGACGGCCACGTTGTAGGGGAGGTTGGCGACCAGCGCGGTCGGAGCGGGTCCCGGCAGTTCGGTGACGTGCATCGCGTCGGAGTGGACCAGCGCGAACCGCTCCGCGCGCGCGGGCATGCGGGCGGCGACGGTCGCGGGCAGCGCGGCGGCCAGCACGTCGTCGATCTCGACGGCGGTGACCCGGTCGGCGGCCTCCAGCAGCGCCAGCGTCAGCGAGCCGAGCCCGGGGCCGACCTCGACGACCACGTCGTCCGGGCGGACCCCGGCGGTGCGGACGATCCGGCGCACCGTGTTGGCGTCGATGACGAAGTTCTGGCCGCGCTGCTTGGTGGGCCGTACGCCGAGGGCGGCCGCCAGTTCACGGATGTCGGCGGGGCCCAGGAGGGCGTCAGGGGTGGGGCTGGTCACGGGACAAGGGTACGGGGCGTGCGAGGCACCCCCGGTCACCCCCTGTCACCCCATGGCGGCCGGCCGCGCCTGCACGCAACGGCTGCCGCTCGGTAGCCGAATCAGTAGCCGAAGGCGCGGGCGGTGTTCGCCCCGAGGGCCGTGGCCAGGGTGTCCTCGTCGATGCCCCGGACGGCCGCCATGGCACGCACCGTGACCGGCACGAGGTAGGGGGCGTTGGGCCGGCCGCGGTAGGGCACCGGGGTGAGGAACGGCGCGTCGGTCTCCACCAGGAGCAGTTCCGGCGGGGCCACGGCGAGCGCGTCCCGCAGGTTCCCCGCGTTCTTGAAGGTGACGTTGCCGGCGAACGACATGTAGTACCCGGCGCGGGCGCAGATCTCCGCCATCTCGGCGTCCCCGGAGTAGCAGTGGAAGACGGTGCGCTCGGGGGCGCCCTCCTCCTTCAGCACGCGCAGGACGTCGGCGTGGGCGTCGCGGTCATGGATCACCAGGGTCTTGCCGTGTCGTTTGGCGATCTCGATGTGGGCGCGGAAGGACCGCTCCTGCGCCTCCTTGCCCTCGGGTCCGGTACGGAAGTAGTCCAGTCCCGTCTCGCCGACGCCCTTGACGTGGGGCAGTGCGGCCAGCCGGTCGATCTCGGTGAGCGCCTCGTCGAGGCCCGCGTCCCCGCCCGGCTCCCGGGCGCCCTGCCGGGACCAGCCGTCGGGATCTCCGTGCACGATGCGCGGGGCCTCGTTGGGGTGCAGTGCGACCGTCGCGTGGACGGCGTCGTGGGCCGCCGCCGTCTCCGCCGCCCACCGGGACCCCTTGAGGTCGCAGCCGACCTGCACCACCGTCGTGACACCCACCGACGCCGCCTTGGCGAGGGCGTCCTCGACCGTGCCGGACTGCATGTCGAGGTGGGTGTGCGAGTCCGCGACCGGCACCCGCAGGGGTTCCGGGAGCGGCGGCGCGGCGTTCTTGTCGGGGGTGTTCGCAGGCATGCCCCCGATCCTACGGAAGCGGCTCGGGTGCCCCGGCCGGCCCGGCGGCCGGCACCCGGCGCTCACGGTGAGCGGCGTCCCGGACGTCGTCCCTGACGTCGTTCCGGACGTCGTTCCGGACGTCGTTCCGGACGTTGTTCCGGACGTTGTTCCGGACGTCGTTCCGGACGTCGTTCCGGACGTCGTTCCGGACGTCGTTCCGGACGTCGTTCCGGACGTCGTCCCGAGAGTCGTCCCGGACGTCGTCCCGAGAGTCGTCCCGGACGAAGGCGACGTGGCCCGGGCACGGAATCCGTACGACGTCGATATGGCCGTCGCGGTTCCGGGGGACCGGGGCCGAGGCCGAGGCCGGGGCCGGGGCCGGTGAAGCGGCCCCCGCCTCCCGGATCCTCAACCGCGCTCCCCGGGACCGGCCGTACCGGCCGTACCGGCGATACCGGCACTACCGGCCGTCTTCGCGGCGACCACCGCGTCGAACACCTGCCGCTTCGGCACCCCCGCCGCCGCCGCCACCGCGGCGATGGCCTCCTTGCGCCGCTCCCCCGCCTCCTCCCGCACCCGCACCCGGCGCACCAACTCGGCCGCGTCGAGCTCCTCCGTCCCCTTCTCCGGCGCGCCCTCGACCACCACGGTGATCTCCCCGCGCACGCCCTCGGCCGCCCACTCGGCGAGCTCCGCCAGCGGGCCGCGCCGGACCTCCTCGTACGTCTTGGTCAGTTCCCGGCAGACGGCGGCCCGGCGCGCGCCTCCGAAGACCTCGGCCATCGCGGCGAGGGTGTCGTCGAGGCGGTGCGGGGCCTCGAAGTAGACGAGGGTGCGCCGCTCGTCCGCGACCTCGCGCAGCCGCCCCAGCCGTTCCCCGGCCTTGCGGGGCAGGAACCCCTCGAAGCAGAAGCGGTCGACGGGCAGTCCTGACAGGGCGAGCGCGGTGAGCACGGCGGACGGTCCGGGCACGGCGGTGACTCTGATGTCCCGCTCGACGGCGGCGGCGACCAGCCGGTATCCGGGGTCGGACACGGACGGCATCCCGGCGTCCGTCACCAGCAGCACGCGCGCGCCGCCCGCCAGTTCCCCGACCAGTTCGGGCGTACGGGCGGACTCGTTGCCCTCGAAGTAGGACACGACCCGGCCCTTGGTGGTGACCCCGAGCGCCTGGGTCAGCCGGCGCAGCCGGCGGGTGTCCTCGGCGGCGATCACATCGGCGCCGGTCAGTTCCTCGGCGAGCCGGGGCGGCGCGTCGGAGATGTCGCCGATGGGGGTGCCTGCGAGTACGAGGGTTCCGGTCACGGCCCCATCCTCGCAGTTGTCGACAGAGGCGGGGCATACCGCCCATGCGCGGGACTCACACAGCACCGTTCCCTACGATGGCGCGGTGACCAGTACCGCGTCCTCCACGGACACCCGGCAGGAGCAGTCTCCGCTCGACGAGCGGCAGACGTGGCAGCAGCGGCTGCGCCGTTTCGGCTACCGGGCGCCGGGCCCCAGAGGCGATGTCCGTGACCGTCTGGTCCCGCCGTACACCGAGCCGTCGGGCCGGCTGTGGACGACGCTCGGGGTGGCGCCGCCGCTCGCGCGGCGGATCACGCGCTGGTCGGCGTGGGGCGGCCCGCTGCTGGTCACCCTGCTGGCGGGGGTGCTGCGGTTCTGGAACCTGGGCAGCCCGAAGGCGGTGATATTCGACGAGACGTACTACGCCAAGGACGCGTGGGCGCTGGTCCACCGCGGGTTCGAGGTCAACTGGGAGAAGAACGCCAACAGCCTCATCCTGAACTCGGGCGGGGACGTCCCGATCCCCACCGACGCGGCGTACGTGGTGCATCCGCCGGTCGGGAAGTACGTGATCGGGCTGGGCGAGCTGATGTTCGGCTTCGATCCGTTCGGCTGGCGGTTCATGACCGCCCTGCTGGGCACGCTGTCCGTGCTGATGCTGTGCCGGATCGGCCGCAGGCTGTTCCGCTCCACGTTCCTCGGCTGTCTCGCGGGCGCGCTGATGGCGGTGGACGGGCTGCACTTCGTGATGAGCCGGACCGCGCTGCTCGACGGTGTGCTGATGTTCTTCGTGCTCGCGGCGTTCGGCGCTCTGGTGGTCGACCGGGACCGGGCGCGGGCCAGGCTGGCGGCCGCGCTGCCGGTGGACGCCGACGGCCGGGCCCGGCCCGACGCCGAGGCGGCCGAGAACACCCGGATCGGCTTCCGGCCCTGGCGGCTGGTGGCCGGCCTGATGCTGGGCCTGGCGATCGGCACCAAGTGGAACGCGCTGTACATCATGGCGGCGTTCTGTGTGATGGCGGTGCTCTGGGACGTCGGCGCGCGCAGGGTCGCGGGCGCCTGGCGCCCCCGGACGGCGGTGCTGAAGCGGGACCTGGGCTGGGCGTTCCTGTCGACCGTGCCGGTGGCGCTGGTCACCTACTTCGCGTCGTGGACCGGCTGGATCCTCTCCCCGTCCGACGGCACCGGCGGCTACTACCGCGACTGGGCGGTGAAGGACGGCCGCGACAGCGCCTGGTCCTGGCTGTTCCCCGACTGGTGGCGCAGCCTGTGGCACTACGAGAACCAGGTCTACGAGTTCCACGTCGGCCTCTCCTCGCCGCACCCCTACGAGTCCAACCCGTGGAGCTGGATCGTCACCGGCCGGCCGGTGTCGTACTTCTACGAGTCCCCGGCCCCCGGCGCGGACGGCTGCCCCGTCGACGCGGGCGAGAAGTGCGCCCAGGAAGTCCTGGCCATCGGCACGCCCATGCTGTGGTGGGTGGGCTGCTTCGCCCTGCTCTACGTGCTGTGGCGCTGGTTCTTCCGCCGTGACTGGCGCGCCGGCGCCATCGCCTGCGGCATCGTGGCCGGGTATGCCCCGTGGTTCTTCTACCAGGAACGCACGATCTTCTTCTTCTACGCGATCGTCTTCCTGCCCTTCGTGTGCCTGGCCGTGGCGATGCTCCTGGGCGCGCTCGTCGGCCCGCCCCGCTCCGGCGACAACCGCCGCGTGGCGGGCGCCACGGCAGCGGGCGTCCTGACCCTGCTCATCGCATGGAACTTCATCTACTTCTGGCCCATCCTCACCGGCCAGCCCATCCCCATCGACGACTGGCGGGCACGGATGTGGCTGGACACCTGGGTCTAGCTGGGCAGACACCCCACGAGGGCGCGGCAGCCTGCCGCGCCCTCGTGGTCGTTGTCGGTCGTCAGCGGTTGTCGTGGGCCGCCCTCGGACGGCCCGGAGACGGCCCGCCGCTGGCCTCGCAACAACCAGAGCAAGCCACGAGACGGTCGGCACGTGCTGACAACGCCTGAGCCCTCAGCTCAGGAAGCTGAGGTGATCTAGGGATCGCTACTGGGGCTGACCTGCGGCGCAAGGGTGTAAACGCCCGCTGGCAGGTCTGTTCGTTCCCCGCTGTTCCCCCGGGTTCCCCGTACGATCTGGCACGCGTCTGGCACGACCTCTTTGTCCCGGAGCGACTGGGATGGGGGTGCTGCCTCGGGTCGGCTTGACTGTCACCTGCGCTGATGTTCCGTAGACGTCCGTGCTCGTCCGCCATCGTTCGTCGGTGTTGTCACGCAGTTAGACACTCACCAGCCGGGACGCTTGAAGCCTCCTCACGCCTCGGGAGATGGCGCCCTTGCTGTCGTAGGGGTCGGCTAGTACTCCAGCTGTAGATCGTGATCTTCATGTCTGGGATGCGGCTTGTCGCTGGTAGTGACTGGTGCGTGATCGTGCCTGGTGGCGGCGGCGCCAGT